>JAXMBD010000008.1:0-169636 GCA_046350035.1 Isosphaeraceae bacterium
CGATGCCACTCCCGCCAGAGGACCGGGTTGTCATCGAGGCGCGGGCCGGGCAGGAAACGGGCCAGGTCGAGGCGGATCCGGGGGAACCGGATCAGCGATCGGGAGCCGGTGCCCATTGCCGCCGGCCTCATCCGCCAGACCGCCAGGGCAATCAGCACGGCCGAGGCGACGAGGGTACCCACGCCGAAATACAGCTGGTCGGCCAGGGCGATCGTTGAGCCGAAATTCCGGGTACCGAACAGGATCCAGAACGGGTTGGCGCGGGCCAGCACGCCATTGGGCCCCAGCCAGGTCGAGCCGGCCGTGAGGAATCCGAAGAAGGCCTGGTAGATGAGCATCGCCAGCGGCCAGGCCGCCAACCAGGCGATCCAGATCAGGTAGACCGCCATCACGACTTCATGCGCCTTGCTCGCCCAGACCGACAACAGCAAGGCGAGCGAGCACCCAAGCATCGCGAGGCCGACCGTGACCGCGAAGGCGCCGACCAGCTGGTTGGGGTCGATGCCGCCCAGGAGCGTCATCAGGGCCATCACCGGCAAAGCCGACAGGATCAGGCCCAGCATCCACATCAGGCGGGCGCCGATCTTGCCCAGGACGATCTCGCGGTCCTTCAGGTCGGTCACCATCAGGTGCAGCAACGTGCCGCGGGCCCGGTCGAGGCAGACGGCGCCGGCGGTAGTTCCGGGGGCGACCACCATCACCAGGACCAGTTGCACGGCCGCGAACGCGGAGAAGATCGACTCGCCCAGTTCGGCTAGCATCCGCATCGGCGAGCGGGCGCCGAATCGATTGACCGTCGAGTACCAGGCGAACCAGATCGCCGCCAGCAGGATCGCCACGAAGGCGGCCCGCAGCAGATGGACGTGCCAGCGGCGGGCGGCGATCCGCCACTCGCAGGCGAACATCGGCCCGAATGCCAGCTCCAGAAGCTCGGGTCGCGCCGCCATCTCAGGAGACCTCCGCCGTGACTTGCGCCGCCCCGGCCGAAGGTTCGAGGAAGACGACGCCGGGATCCAGGTGCTGTTTCGTGAGGAGGACGCGAGGCGGGGTGTACAGGCCACCGTCGAGGCGTCCGAGGCATCGGTTGAACGTCGAAAGGGTCGCGAAGAACAGCCCTGCTGCGACGCCGGCGTAAACGACCGCCCAGCCCGCCCCCCACTCGACGATCCACTCGCGGGGCCCGCCCCCCTGCTCCATCCAGAACGTCAGATTCCCCGCCCCGTAGAACGGGCTCGCCATGCCGATCCCCTCGAAGTTCTGGTGGCTGAACAGCAGCAAGCCGATGAACAGCCAGCCGACCGTCATCATCACGTGGGCGGACACCGTCAGGGCGACCACCCGGCCCACCTTCGGGATCCAGGTGGCCAGGCCCAGCCCGAGGCTGACGATCGCCAGGCCCTGGGCCAGGATCAGGCAGGTGAGGACGATCGCGGAAACCGCCATGCCGATCGAGGTATGGCCGTTCGCGGGGGACACGATCCGGGGCACGACCACCAGGAAGGGGAGCAATCCCAGGAACGGCACCAGGCGGGCCGTCCCCAGCCATTTGCCGGAGACGATCTCCAGGGTCGGCAGCGGCGTGCTCATCAGCACGTCCAGGCTGCCTCGGACCCGCTCCTCCGCGAGCGAGGTCGCCGCCGAGACGCTCAGCATCAGGAGGCCGACCGAGACCATCAAACCGTTTACCCACGCCCCGACGCCGGCGCTACCGAACCAGGCCATGACCCCGAAGGCCCCCCCGACGCCGAAGTAAACGCCCCAGAGGATCCGGGTCCAGCCCGACGGACGGTTTCGGTGCCACTCGCGCCAGAGGACCGGGTTGAAATCGAGCCGAGGGCTGGGGATTCGGAGGCCAATCGGGGAAAACCTCGCGGTGAACCGTCGCCAGAGACCCCCTTCCGGTTTTGACCGCCCCCATTGTCGAATCACCACCGGCCGGAGTTGCCAGATGCACAGCCCGGCCAGCACCAGCGAGGCGGCCAGGGTCCCGCCGAGGAACTTGAGAGCATCCGGCAGGCCCCCCGTCCCGGGGCGAATGTAGGGGGCGAAGGCGACCCGGTAGGGATCCCATTCGGCGAGCTGCTGGAGCGGCCAGAGCATCCAATCGGCCCAGGCGGGAACGTAGGCCGAGGCCTGGCCGACCATCGGGTGGGCCAGCAGCCAGACCACCCACAACGAATAGGTCGCCAGCAAGACTTCATGCGTCTTGCTGCCCCAGACCGACAGCGTCAGCGCCAGCGAGCACCCCAGCACCGCCACCCCGATCGTGATGATGAAGGCGGCCATCAGCGCGATCGGGTCGATCCCGCCCAGGAGCGTCCCCAGCGCCATCACCGGCAGTGCGCAGGCGACCAGCATCAGGGTCGGCAGGAGCCGGGCCGCCAGCTTCCCCAGCACGATCTCGGAGTCGGACAGGTCCGTTACCATCACATGCAACAGGGTGCCGCGGGCCTTGTCCAGGCAGATCGCGCCGGCCGTTGCCGCCGGCGATGCCAGCATGATGAGGGCCATCTGTACGCTGACGATCCCGAAGAAGAACGCCTGTCCGACCTGTGCCTGGGCCTTCAAGGTGCCGTTCGACATCCGATCGGCCCGCGACTGGTAGACCACGATCAGGGCCAACAGCAACCCCAGCACGAAGAGGGCCCGGAAGGCATATTCCCGCCAGCGACGGGCCGCCACCAGCCATTCAAATTCGAAGACCGGCCCCAACCCGATTCGCCCCGGCATGCTCCGGCCCTCCCGAGAGGATCGTCCCCGAAGGAATACAGGGAGGATCTTACAAAAGACCGAGTACGTCCGCCATCGATCGGCGACCATTCCCTAATCCGGGTTCGGATTCGGCGACGTTTCCTTGGCAATTTCCCGGTTGGCCGGTATGGTATGTTGAACATCGATTCATCCTTCCGGGTTTGCGAGCGAGGGTCCCGGGAATGGCGCGGATCCTGGTCGAGGTGCTGCTCTCGGGGATGGTCCTGTCGGGCCCGGTCCCGGACGACGTAGCCGACGCCGATTTCTTCGAGTCGAAGGTCCGGCCGATCCTGGTGGCCCGATGCGTGGAATGCCACGGCCCCGCGAAGCAGAAGGGCGGCCTGCGGCTCGACTCGTCGGCCGCCATGCAAAAAGGCGGTGATGGCGGCCCGATCGTCGCCCCAGGCAATCCCGACGAGAGCGGCCTGATCGAGGCGATCCGGTACGAGGGCGATACCCGGATGCCGCCCAAGGGGAAGATGGCCGACGCCGAGATCGCCATCATCAGCGACTGGGTCAAGCGAGGCGCCGCCTGGCCGACCACGCCCGCTATCGAGGCATCCGCCGAAGCGAAAGCAAGTCCCGGACGCGAGTTCTGGGCCTTCCAGCCGATCGCCGATCCCGGACCTCCCGATGGCCCGGAGGCTCTCTCGGCGATCGACCGATTCGTTCAGGCCAGGCTCCAGGCCGCCGGATTGGCTCCGGCGCCCCGGGCCGAACGCTCGGCGTTGATCCGCCGCGTGACGTTCGACCTGATCGGCCTGCCGCCGACGCCGGATGAGGTGAACGCGTTCGTCGAGGACGAAAGCCCCGAAGCGTTCGCCCGGGTGGTCGATCGATTGCTCGCCTCGCCCCGATACGGCGAGCGTTGGGGACGCCACTGGCTCGACCTCGCCCGATACGGCGAGGACCAGGCGCACTCGTTCCAGCCCAGGCTTTATCCCCAGGGTTGGCGATACCGCGACTGGGTGATCAACGCCCTCAACAACGACATGCCGTACGATCGCTTCCTGATGGAGCAGGTCGCCGGCGACCTGATCGACGAACCGGGCCGGGCCGAACGCTTGCCCGCCCTCGGATTCTTCGCGCTGGGGCCGGTCTACTACGGCGACCCCAAGAAGCTCGACCAGTACGACGACCGGATCGACACGCTCTGCAGGGGCGTACTGGGACTCACGGTCGCCTGCGCCCGATGTCATGACCACAAGTACGACCCGATCAGCCAGAAGGACTACTACGGCCTGGCGGGCGTGATCGCCTCCAGCGAATACAAGGAGTCGCCGCTGGTCGAGGACTCGGTCGTCCGCGAATATCAGCAAGGTCAAGAAGCGATCAAGCAGCAGAACGACAAGATCGATGCCCGCCTCCTCTCCGAAGCGGACCGCCTGGTCGCCTGGAAGGCCGGCAAACTGGCCCGATACTTCCTGGCCTCGTGGGCCCTGCGAAAGGATGGAGCCGAGGCCGCTTCGATCGCCGAGGCTTACGGCCTGGAACCCCGTCGACTCACCAACTTCCGCACTTTCCTGAACGGCGTGGGTAAGGACCGCCCTTACCTCGCCGATTGGAAAGCCTTGACGGCTCGCAAGAACGAGCCCGGATCGGCCGAACTGGCCCACGCCGCCCAGGCGTTCCAGGAGAAGGCCCTGCAGCACCTCGCCTATCGATCCGACGAAGTCCGCCGCCAGGGTGCCAAGGGTCGGACGGCCGCGCCCGAGGGGCCCGACAAGGAACTGCTCGCCGACCTCTTCGCCGACAAGGCCCCGTTCGGCGTGGCGAAGGACAAGGTCGAGGGCGAATTGGCCCCCGACCGTCGCGCGGAACTGGCCGCGATGAGGTCGGAACTCGACCGCCTCAAGAAAACGGCCCCGCCGATGTACCCGTTCGCCCACGCCCTCTCCGAGGGGAAGGCTTCGACGCAAAAGGTCCTGCAACGTGGCAACCCCGCCAGCCCGGGCGACGAGGCCCCCCGGCGATTCCTGGAAGTGCTCGGTGGCACCGCCTGCGAAACCGGCAGCGGCCGGCTCGACCTGGCCAAAGCGATTACCAGCCCCGACAACCCGCTGACCGCCCGCGTGATGGTCAACCGGGTCTGGAGGCACCACTTCGGCCGGGGGCTCGTCGGCACGCCCGGCAATTTCGGCCAGCTCGGTGAGCGGCCTTCGCACCCCGAGTTGCTCGACTGGCTCTCCAGCCGTTTCATCGAATCGGTCTGGTCGCTCAAGGCGCTGCACCGCCTGATCCTGCTCTCGGAAACCTACCAGCAAGCGACCACCGCCGATCCGAAGGCCCGGGAAATCGATCCCGAGAACCGATTCTTGAGCCACGCCAACCGGCGACGCCTGGAAGTCGAAGCCTGGCGAGACTCGTTGCTGGCCGCCTCCGGAAGGCTGGACCTGACCCCGGGCGGCCCCTCGTTCGCGCTGGACCAGGGGAACCCGACGCGTCGGACCGTGTACGCCGCGGTCAGCCGCCACGAACTCTCCCCCCTGCTCCGCCTGTTCGACTTCCCCGACCCGAACATCACCGGCCCCTCGCGCGGCGAGACGACGGTGCCGCTCCAGCAGCTCTTCGTCCTGAACGACGACCTGGTGATCGGCTCGGCCAAGAACCTGGCCGAATCGCTGCAAGCCGCCGCGAGCACCGAGGAATCCCGGATCGACCTCGCCTACCAACGGCTCTTCGCCCGGATGCCCACCGACGAGGAGCGGCGGATCGGACTGGATTACCTCAAGGCCGTCGATCCCGAGCCCTCGAATGGTCCGGGGCGCTGGCAGCGGTATGCCCAGGCGTTGCTGGGGTGTAATGAGTTCACTTATCTGGATTAAGTGACTCAGGGCAACTCGACGATCGTCCTTCCGGCTTGTTTCGCGATAAATTCGGACATCGGGACGTCCAAATCGGGTATCGGATCACGTGCGCCCTCTCGCGTGCTCCACGTAGTCCCATCCTCGAAGAGGAGAACGTGATGCGGGCGTCGAACGGTATTTCCATTCGGGGCGATGAGCGTGGCACGATGTTCGATGGATTGGATTGATCGATAGGGATAGAACTGGCCCTGAAATCGTAGGGGCCGTCCGATCTCCACGCCCTCTTCATCGAATCGGGCGTAACTGGTCAGGCCAACAAGGATCCCCAGTATTGAGCCGCCTATTACGATGGCTGCCAGCCACCGAAAAGCAGCCCATCCATCGATTCCTGCTCGAACATTACCGTAACGTACAAATCTGCGGTAGCGGTCACGAAGCAAGGCTCGAAGGAGCATGGCTACCGCGACGGATGATGAGATGATGCCGAGAAACAAGGAGGGGAGTGCCCAGTAGAAGGGGCTGGGTACCAGTAGGAATCGATCCCCTGGGGCCCTTTGTTGGACCCAATGGGCCGCCCATGTCAGGGGGAAATACCAGGCAAGGCTCAACAGGGGGATGCATATGAGGAACGCGGGAATGGTCCCGAGTTCCCAACGATTGAAGATTCGGATCTCTTCTTCTGTGAAGAAGGGCTCCGATTCGGCGTCTGGTTGCGGAGGAAAAAACCGGCGAAGCAAGGCGAGCAAGACCTTGATGACAATCTTCACCGAGATCGCATCCGCAGCGTTGGCATCCATCGAAGACGTCCCGAGCGGGAGCCATTTCGAATGCCAAGGCTGGCTCGACAATGCCAGCAAAAGCCTTGCTCTTGATCTCGTTCAGAACAGCTCCCGGATCGGCTCCGGATGCTCATCCAGCAGGAACATCGGGCGGTTGCCGCGGTCGGCGATCTGGCAGCCCGGATCGATGCCCATGGCGCGGTAGACGCTGGCGAACACGCTCTGGTAGGTGATCGGCCGTTCCTTGGGGTGCTCGGCGTACTTGTCGGTCGAGCCGATCACTTGCCCGTGCTTCATGCCGCCGCCGGCCATCAGGGTGAACGAGGCCTGCGGCCAATGGTCGCGGCCGGCGTCCTTGTTGATCTTGGGGGTCCGGCCGAATTCGCCCCAGACGACCACAGAGACGTCCTTGTCCAGGCCGCGGACGTGGAGGTCCTCCACCAGGGCGGAGAGGGCCTTGTCCAGCTTGGGAATCCGCTCGGCGTTCGACTTGAAGTTCTGGCCGTGCGTGTCCCACCGGCCGAACGAGATCGTGACGCAGCGGACCCCCGCCTCGACCAGCCGGCGGGCCATCAGGAAGTGGTCCATGCAGCAGGGCGGGCCGTCGGCCTCGTTCTTCATGTCGCCGACGCCGTACTTGTCGCGGAGCCTCGGGTCTTCCCTCGTCACGTCGAGGGCGTCGAATACGCGGCCCGAGGTGAGGATGTCGAAGGCCCGTTCGGAGAACGTGTCCATCCCCTTGACCGCCTCATCTGAGGCGGCCGTGCGGCGCCATTCGTCCATCTCTTGCAGCAGGCTGCGGCGTCCCTTCATCCGGTCGGCGGCGAGCACGACCTCGGCACCGAGCTTCTTGCCGTCGGACCGGAACGGGGTGAACGGGGCGTGCGGCAGGCCGAGAAAACCCGGGTCGCCGGGGTTGCCCCAGCGGACCTCGCCGGTCCGGGGCGAAAGGCCCACGAACGGCGGGACGTCCGACGAGACCGGCCCTTGCAGCTTCGAGATCACCGAGCCGATGCTGGGCCGCCCGCCCTGGGCCTTGCTGATGAGGTCCTTGTACCCGGTCAGGCACTGGCCGGCCGAGTGGTCCCCCCCGGCGCCGATCATCGATCGGATCACCGTGAACTTGTCCATCATCCCCGCGAGCCGGGGCATATGCTCGCAGATGTCCAGGCCGGGGAGGTTCGTCGAAATCGGCTGGAATTCGCCGCGGATCTCGGCGGGTGCGTCCGGCTTGAGGTCGAACATATCGAGGTGCGGCGGCCCCCCGGCGAGGAAGACCATGATGATTGCCTTGTGCGACCGATTCACCCCCGCGGCCGCCTCGGCCCGCAGCAGGTCGGCCAGGCCCAAACCGCCCATCGCCAGGCCGCCGACCTTGAGGAAGTCGCGCCGGGTGAATCCGTCGCAGAACGCACCGTTGGCTCGGAACCCCATCGCCAGACCTCCCGCGGTGTTGGGCAATCGTTCAATAATTTAGCTGAATCGGTACGAGGACGCCAGTTCGATTAGCCAGCTTGCCCAAGACTGAGCGGCTTTCCGATTCCTATCGTCGTTCTTCTCGAAATGCACGCCAATCCGACTCGGGCTGGGACGAGTTGAGTTCAAGCGAGCTCATCCAGCATGGCCTTCGGTTTGCCTCCTCGATGTCGCGACCGGAATGACCTTGGCAATTGCCGTAAACAGCAAATTATCCATCCGATAGCGAAGTAGGTATAGATTCCAAGTTTGTGAGGAAGGAGCATTCCGCCCAGGGTAATGCGCCACCATTCCAGGCTACCTTCATCGGACCCGCCGGCTGCCAGACTCGACATGCCGAAGAGGCAGAATAGACCGAAGAGGCCACCGCCTACCCCAACAATCACAATAACCGTCGTAGCGACCTTGACCGAGAGCCGATCCAATAACTGCTTACATTGTTCCATGAGAGGCCCCTGGGCTAGCTCGGTCCGAAGCTCTCTCCTATTGTTCGATCCTGCTGGAAGCCTTTCGAACCGCACGGATTAAATCCGATGGCTGCCAGTCACGGCCTCGGTAGATCTGGGCAAGATTGCCTCCGGGATCGATCAGGGCGGTTACCAGGTTATGAACAATCTCGCGGTCGCCGGGCGCATAGGTTAGGCCCATTCCGGGCGTGATTTTGGCCAGTTCCTCGTGATCGGCGACGGCGAACGTCCAGCCGGGTGGGGTGGCCCCGATTTGCCTCGCGTGCCTTTCGAGCGTCTCGGGGGTGTCGTAATCCGGGTCGAAGCTGATCGACAGCAATCGGACCGACATGGAGAGGTCCGGGGCCTGATCGAGTCGTTTGCGAAGCTCCAGGAACTTGCGGTCCATCAGTGGGCAAAAGTCGGGCAATGGGCATCGCGTGTAGATGAACGTGATCGCCAGCCATTGGCCCCGGAAATCGGCCAGATTGGCCTGCGAGCCGTCCTGGAGCGTGAGCCGGAAGTCGGGGACTGCTTCGCCCGGTTCGAGGCGATGGATTATCGACTCGGGTGGCCTGGCCAGGGCGGGTCGGGTGACGATGAGGCTGTTGAGCCGATACGATCGGACCTCGCCATAACGGGTTTCGACGGCGAGCTTGCCGGCCACCTCGTCGCCCGGGTGCAACTCGGCCAGGAGATCTTCATCGTCGAGCACGAACGGCATGGTCATGGCGGCCATGAAGCCGGGGATCGCCTCGTGGCGGATCGTCACCCGGTGGCCCTCCGGCTCGACCTGCCGGACAACGCCGACGAGGTCGTAACTCAGCCACTCATGATCCGGCTCGATCTTCTGAGTGGGCATTGGACGATTGCATGCCGCCTGGAGCAAAGCCAGGGCGACGATGAGCCCCAACCGACGGATCTTCAAAGTGACGCCCTCGGTCAGAAGGGGAACCGGTCGTCGAGCGGGCTATGGGCCAGCTCGACCAGGAACGATGCGATCCGCTCGCAGACCAGTTCGGTGAGGGCCCGGCCCTTCTCGGCGGTGGCGGGATGCGGATTGCCGGCTCCCGAGTTGGTCGTAAGCAGGTGCCAGGGGCGGGTGATCTCGACCCACCCTTTGCGGACCGCCTCGAGCCGGGGGGGCGCCTGGGCACCGTCGTCGGCCCGGTCCATGTGCACCTTCTCGGGGTGGTGGGCCAGGATCATGCTGGTCTCGAGCTCGCCGGCGTGGTCGCCTGCGTCCTCGAACATCTTCGCGTGCTGGTCGCTCGCCACCTTGTACCAGTTGCACAGGAACAGGTGAACGGGCGTTTTGAGGTGCAGCTCGCGCAAGATCCACTTCAGGTCGTTTCCGCCGTGCCCATTGAGCAGCAGGACCTTGCGAATCCCGTGGGTTTCGAGCGAATCGACGAGGTCGGCGATCACCCGGGCGACGGTGGACGGGTTCAGGTTCATCGCCAGCGGGAACCGCATCTGGTTGGTTTCGGTCCCGTACGGGAGGGCCGGCAGCAGCAGGACGCTCGCCCCCTGCCGGGCGGCCAGCTCGCAGGCGTGCCGGCCTATGGTTTCCACCTGGAAGGTGTCGGTGCCGTAGGGCAGGTGCAGGTTGTGCGGCTCGGTCGCGCCCAGTGGCAAGACCGCGACCTCGTAGGGCGGGCGGTCGCGGACTTCGGAGTAGGTCAGGTCCGCGAGCAGCCAGGGGCGCATCGGCAGGGCCTCGCTTGCGGGGGGGCGGAACGGGCGGGTACGATCGAACGCCTCGCCTCCCCTTGCGTTTCGATCGATTCGAGTCAACCACGGACCGGGCCGGCCATGCAAGCCTTCGAGGCCACGAACTTCTACTTCGACCAGGCCGCGAAGCTGCTGGACCTGTCCGACAACATGAGGACGCTCCTGGTCACCCCCGACCGCGAGCTGCGGGTGGAGGTGGCGATTCGGCTCGATTCCGGCAAGATCGGCAACTTCATCGGCTACCGGATCCAGCACGACAACGCCCGGGGGCCGTTCAAGGGGGGCCTCCGGTACCATCCGCACGTCGACCAGGACGAGGCCCGCTCGCTCGCCAGCCTGATGACCTGGAAGACGGCCGTCGTCGACATCCCGTTCGGCGGCGGCAAGGGGGGGATCAGTTGCGACCCGGCCAAGCTCTCGGGCGAGGAGCTCGAGAAGCTGACCCGCCGGTTCGTCCAGCAGATCCACGACTTCATCGGCCCCGACAAGGACATCCCCGCCCCCGACGTCGGCACCGATTCCCAGGTCATGGCCTGGATCATGAACGAATACAGCAAGATCCACGGCTTCCACCCGGCCGTCGTCACCGGCAAGCCGGTCGAGCTGCACGGTTCGGCCGGTCGCGAGGCAGCCACCGGCTACGGCGTCTACCTGATGGCCCGCGAGATGCTCGCCACGATGGGCCGGAGCATCAAGGGGACGACGTTCGCAGTCCAGGGGTTCGGCAACGTCGGCAGCTATACCGCCGGCTTCCTGCACGCCGACGGCGGACTGGTGATCGGCATTTCCGACGCGTACGGGGCCATCCTCAACAAGGAAGGGATCGACATCCCCGCGCTCGAGGCCCATGCCAAGGTGAACCGCAAGGTCGTCGGCTTCAAGGGGGGCGACGCCGGCACCAACGACCAGTTGCTGACGATGCCGGTGGATGTGCTGATCCCGGCGGCTTTAGGCGGCGTATTCGACGCCGAGAAAGCCCGGGAGGTCCGCGCCGGCCTGATCATCGAGGCGGCCAACAGCCCGACCTGGCCCGAAGCTGACGAGGTCTTCCAGCGCCGTTGCATCCCGGTCGTGCCCGACATCCTGGCCAACGCCGGCGGCGTGATCGTCAGCTATTTCGAGTGGGTCCAGAACCTCCAGAACTTCCGGTGGGGGCTGGAACAAGTCCGTCGCGAGCAGGAAACCCGCATGGTCGAGTCGTTCAAACACGTCGTCGAGCTGGCCAATCGCAAGGGCATTTCCATGCGGACCGCCGCCTTCATGCTGGGCATCCAGCGGGTCGGCCGGGCCCGCGTCCTGGGCGGGATCTGAACGACGATGGCCGACCACGGCACCTACCAGAATCCGCTGATCGCCCGTTACGCCGGCCGCGAGATGGCCGCGCTCTGGTCCGATCAGCGCAAGTTCTCCACCTGGCGGCAGCTCTGGGTGGCGCTCGCCGAGGCCGAGCAATCGCTGGGCCTGGAGATCGGCGACGGCCAGATCGAGGCGTTGCGCCGGTCGGTCGACGCGATCGACTTCGACAAGGCCAACGCCTACGAGAAGAAGCTACGCCACGACGTGATGGCGCACGTCCACACCCTGGGCGACGCCGCCCCCGAGGCCCGGGCGATCATCCACCTGGGCGCCACGAGCTGCTACGTCACCGACAACACCGACTTGATCCTGATCCGGGACGCGCTCCGCCTCGTCCGCCAGGGCCTGATCGGTACGATCGACGCGCTCGGCACGTTCGCCGAACGGTGGAAGGACCTGCCCTGCCTCGGCTACACTCACTTCCAGCCGGCCCAGTTGGTGACCGTCGGCAAGCGGGCCACGCTCTGGGCCCACGACCTGGTTTTGGACCTGGAAGAGATCGATCACCGACTGGCAAGCCTCAAATTCCTGGGCGTGAA
Organism: Isosphaeraceae bacterium; assembly: GCA_046350035.1. Taxonomy (GTDB): domain Bacteria; phylum Planctomycetota; class Planctomycetia; order Isosphaerales; family Isosphaeraceae; genus CALLYK01. The sequence goes on from JAXMBD010000008.1 coordinate 11,889, forward strand.
GGGGACGACCGGGACCCAGGCGAGCTTCCTGGCCCTGTTCGACGGCGACCACGCCAGGGTCCGCGCGCTGGATGAGCGGGTCGCCAGGGCGTTCGACTTCGCCGAAACGTATCCGGTCTCGGGCCAGACCTACAGCCGGAAGGTCGATGCCCAGGTCGTCGCGGCGGCTCGGCGGGTTCGCCGAGGCGCGCATCGATCGGCTCCGACTTGCGATTACTGGCCCACGAACGCGAGCTGGAAGAGCCGTTCGAAGCCGACCAGATCGGCTCGTCGGCGATGGCCTACAAGCGGAACCCGATGCGGGCCGAACGGCTCTGCTCCCTGGCGCGGTTCGCGATGGGCCAGCCGGCGATGCTCTCGCAGACGGCCGCCACGCAGTGGTTGGAGCGGACGCTGGATGACAGCGCCATCCGAAGGCTGGTCATCCCGCAGGCCTTCCTGGCCGCCGACGCGATGCTGGGCCTGTACCTGAACGTCGTGCCGGGGATGACCCCGCAGCCGGCCGTGATCGCCCGCAACGTCGCCCGCGAGCTGCCCTTCATGGCGACCGAGAACCTGCTGATGGCGGCCGTGAAGGCGGGCGGCGACCGCCAGGATCTGCACGAGCGGATCCGCAAGCACTCGCTCGCCTCGGCGGCCCGGCTCAAGCAAGGGGCCGACGAGAACGACCTGATCGCCCGGCTCCAGTCCGATCCCGCATTCCGGTCGGCCGACTACTCGGAGGCGACCGATCCTTCCCGATTCGTCGGTCGGTCGCCCGAGCAGGTCGTCGAGTTCCTCCGGGGGGTCATCGAGCCGATCCGCCGACAAAACCCGGGCGACCTGGCCCAGCGAAGGGAAGTGCGGGTCTGATCCGAAGGCCGGTCGCTTGCCTGTTTACGTCCTCCTCGTGCATCATGAGACAACTCCCCGGCCGATCGCCGGGGACGTCCAATCGACGGGGCAAGTCTTCCGCCCTGCGCCGCCCGCATTTCTCGCGGCCGGCGTTCGATCCCAACCCAACCGACCGGATCGGAGCGTCCGCTCATGAGGAAGCGCCGCCCCTGCGGGGGCCAACATCGCCGCCAGTTCCTGGCCGACGCCGCGGCCATCGCGGCCGCAACCACGGCCTGGGGAGCCCTGGGGACTACTTACACCTCCGCCCAGGAGCCGAAAGCCGCCCTCAACGCCGCCGGCAGGGGCCCGGTCGAGAAGGCGGGGCCCCTGGGGGTCCCCGGCCCCTACCCCGGGCGGGTGATCGAGGCCCGAAACCAGGGGATGGTCCGCGACGGCAAGCGCGATCGGGCTGCGATCCGATCCACGCTCGACCGGGCCCTGACCGAACTCACCGGCGCCGACGACGCCACCGAAGCCTGGCGGACGTTCGTCCAGCCGGACGACGCCGTCGGCATCAAGGTCGTTCCCAACGGCCACCCGGCCGCCCCGACGTCCCCTGAGCTGATCCTGGAGGTGATCGACAGCCTCGTCCGGGCGGGGGTGAAGCTCCGGGAGATCGTCGTCTTCGACCGCTACCAGGGGGAATTCCTGCAGGCCGGATACCAGAAGATCTTGCCCGAGGGCGTGACCTTCGGCGGCCTGTCGCCGGCCAGCGTCCGCGGCCAGCTCGACCAGACCTTCGAGGAGTCGAAGTCGGATCCGGTCGTCGGCTACGACCCCGACGAGTTCGTCGAATTGCCGCTGGTGAGCGCCAACAGCGACATGAAGGATGACCGGATTTATCGGTCGCACCTGGGAAAGCTCGTGACGAAGCGGCTCAGCAAGGTGATCTGCCTCCCTTGCCTGAAGGACCACGGCTCGGCGGGCGTGACCGGCGCGCTCAAGAACATGAGCCACGGCTTCGTGAACAACGTCGAGCGGTCGCACTCGACGCCCTGGACGAACGCCTGCAACCTGTTCATCCCGTCGGTGGTGAAGCACCCGATCATCCGCTCGAAGTGCGTCCTGCAGATCATGGACGGCACGCGGGGCGTCTGGCAGGGCGGGCCGTTCGGGAACAACCCGAAATGGGCCTGGGACTATAACGCCCTGCTGGTGGCAACCGACCCGGTGGCTCTCGACCATGTCGAATGGGACATCATCGACGCCAAACGCCAGGAGATGAACGTACCGGGCGTGGCGCAGGTCGGCCGGTTGCTGGCCGACCCGTTCCAGCGTGAAGGGTTCGACGCCCGGCAGCCGCAGCACATCGGGTTGGCCGCCAACCTCGGGCTCGGCTACTACGACTTCAAGAGCCCGAGGGGCCGCAAGTTCTCGATCCAGCACCAGGTGATCGAGATGAAGGTGGCCTAAACACGGATTCCGGCACCAAGCGCAAGCGAGTGGACTCTCCCTCGGGCCGCCGCAAATCGGGTTCACTCGCTCGCGCTTCGGGCCAGTATCGGATGGCGGGGCCACGGATCCGGGTCGTATGCCTGGGCGATCACTCCATGTCGGGGGGGCGGACCCGCTTCGCCAGCGTCTTGGCCAGCCGGTCCAGCGTCGGGCTACGGTCGTACGGGTCCAGATGGACATTGATCAGGCTGAAGCTGCCGGTGTTCTCGACGGCCGCCTTGAGGGCCTTGTCGAGCTGCTCCTCATCCCAGGCCTCCAGGCCCAGGCCGGTGCCCAGGACCTCGGGGATCTTGTGAAAGGCCCAGTTCTGGATGTCGTTGAAGGAGCCTTCGAGCAGGAATCGTTCGGTGGTGTACCCCTTGTTATTGAGGACCACCACGATCGGGTTGAGCCCCTGCCGGACGATCGTCGAGAGTTCCATCCCGGTCATCTGGAAGGCACCGTCGCCGACCAGCACCAGAGGCCGGTTCTGCCGATTGGCCACCCCCGCCCCGACGGCGGCCGGCATGGCGAAGCCCATCGACGTGTAGTAGGCCGGGCTGATGAACTCGGTCCGCCGGTTCATCCTCAGGTCGACGGCGCCGAAGAGGGCCTCGCCGACGTCGGCGATCACGACGGTCTTCTCGTCGAGCATCTGGTTGATCCGTTCGAAGACCCGGGTGCCCACCAGCGGCGTCTTCGGCACGGGCTTCCACGGCTCGGTCGGGGCCGGGGGATGTGGCGGCACCTTCTGCTCGCCCACCTTCAGCTTCCGGTCGCGGAGGCCGCGGAGGAAGTCCTCCAGGCGGACGTCCCGATAGTGATGATGCCGGATCCGCAGGTCCTCGCTGGTGGCGTTGATCGATCGCGACGGTTCCAGCTGGGCCGTGAAGATGCCTAGGTTGATGTCGGTCATGAAGAAGCCGAGCAGAAGGAGGCAATCGGCGTCCTCGACGAACCGGGTGACATCCTCGCGGCCCATGGCCCCTTCGTAGACGCCGGCGAACAGCGGGTGCGCCTCGCTGATGACGCTCTTGCCCAGGATCGTGGTGGCGACCGGCACGCCGAATTCCTCGGCCATCGCGATCAGGTCGTCCTGCAGGCCGAACCGATGGATCTCGACGTCGGCCAGGATCACGGGCCGCTTCGCGGCTCGGATCATCGCCTCGGCCTCGTCGAGCGCCTCGCGGAGCGCATCCGGATCGCTCGGCGGCGTCCCTTCCTGCGTGACGTGCGGCGTGATCTGCCGGGCGGTGATCATGTCGCGGGGCACTTCGATGTAGACCGGCCGCTTGTAGCGGACGGCCGCTCCCAGGACGCGATCGATCTCCAGGAAGGCCGTCAGCGGATCCTTGAGGATCGTCGAGGCGACCGTCAACTTCTCGTAGACCTCGAACTGGGTGTCGAAGTTGCGGACCTTGTGGTGGAGCATCGGGTCGCGGGCCCGCTCCCCCATGCCGGGGGACCCGGTGAGGACCACGACCGGGCTCTTCTCGGCGTAGGCCCCGGCGATGCTGTTGCAGGTGGATAGCCCGCCCACGCAGTAAGTCACCGCGACGGCCCCCAGCCCGTTGATCCGGGCGTAGGCATCGGCGGCGAACCCGGCGGCGTCCTCGCGGGTCATGCCGATCATCTCGATCGGGCTGTCCTCCAGCATCTTGTACAGGCCGAGGATGTAATCGCCGGGGATGCCGAAGATGTGCCGGATCCCCATCGCATAGAGGCGATCGATCAGGTACTGGCCGATCGTGACGGGGGCCGCGGCCGGATTGGCTCCATCGCGGGCCGGGGCTGGGGCATGCGTTGCTGTCGCCACGACGGGAACTCCTGGCCGTTGAAAGGTTTGGGAACCGCGGAAGCTGTCCGAGATGGGGCGGCCGGGGGAAGGTCGGCCGGACCAGGCCTTCAGGGGGCCGATGGCATATTGTGGCAAGGGGGCAAGGTAGACGTAAACCCAAACGAGTCGCCCCGCCCTCGTCCGGGTCGAGGCCCGCCCGTAGAGCCCGCCGCCCACGTCTTCGTAAGGATCTAGGACTTCCAGCAACTCCCGCTCCGACACCGGCCGGACCTGGCCCGAAACCCAATCGGCGCCGGGCTGGTCCAGATCGATCAGGGCCGGATAGGGGCCCAGGTCATAGAGGCGGCCACGGACGGCATCCGGCTGCCACCTTCCCCTCCGAGCACCGTCGGCGTCGGGCGGCAGGAGCGTTCCGTAGGCGAATAAATGCCCCGGCTCGGGCCTGGAAGCCGAGCATGCCATGCGAAGGACTCCCGGACCCGCCGAACGGGTTGAACGATAGGATACCAGGATTCCTCCCCGTCCCGCGAACGTCCGTAGCCGCCGGCCGATCATCGCGGGGATGCGTGGGCCCGTTCGCCTGGGCCGGCGCCGGACGTGCTGCTATAGTCCGCCCCGTCGGAGATCGACGCGAGGGTTTCCCCGTCGTAACTCCCGAGGGCACCGGTAAGGGTCGAGGGTTCATCGGCGATGCGGACGGATGTCTTTCGTGATGTCTACGACCGACGGAATCGAATCCTCTGGTTAACCCTGGCCTTCCAGGGCGGGTTCATGAACGCGGGCGGGTTCCTCGTTTGCGGCCAGTTCGTGTCGCACATCACGGGCTACGGTACCCAGGTCGGCATGTCGATGGCCTCGCAGGGCCTCTATGCCGCCCTCGAAATCGGCCTGGCTCCCCTCTTCTTCCTCGCCGGCGCCCTCTTCGCGGGATGGCTCGTGGATCGACGGCTGACCCAGGGTCGTGAGCCGATGCTCCGACTCGGGATCATCGCGCTCGCGACCTTGAACCTCGTTGTGTTCAGCGGCGAAGAACTGGGGCTGCTCGGCGAATTCGGCGAAAACCTGGTTTTCCAGCGGGATTACATCCTGCTGTTCTCCCTCTGCTTCGCCTGCGGCTTGCAGAACGGCCTCTTCACGAGCCTGACCGGCGGCCTGGTGCGGACGACCCACCTGACCGGGCCCACCACGGATGTCGGCCTGGCCTTGACGCGATTGATGGCGATGGGGCCTGGCGATCCCGAGCGGGGGAAACTGGCGAGCACCACCTGGCTGCGGGGCCAGAACATCGCGGCCTTCTCGGCAGGGTCCATGATAGCCACGCCGGTCTTTACCGTGCTGAGCTATGCAGGGTTCGCCCTCCCCTTCACCACGTCGTTGTTCCTGGTCGCCTACATCCACTGGAGGCTCTCCGGGCCGCCCGAACGCCGGGCAAACCGGGAGCCGATCGATGGGGCACTCAAGGCCCCGGTTTCCGTCCCGCGCCCGGAATAAACGGGTGCATCCAGGGGGACGGCCGACGCCTCGATGCCGGCGACCAAGTCCGGCTGATGGCCTCAGTCAGCCCCCTTCTCCGACGCCTTCAAGCACCGCCCGATCTGCCGAACTGCCTGCCTGAGGCGGTGCTCGTTCTCGATCAGGGCCAATCGGAGATGCCCTTCGCCCGTCGGGCCGAAGCCCAGGCCCGGGCTGACCGCGACCTCGGCCTCGTCGAGGAGCTTCATGGCGAAGTCGATCGAGTTCATCCGCGATCGCCAGGGCTCCGGGATGGTCGCCCAGACGAACATGCCTCCCTTGGGCACGGGCACCTCCCACCCCAGCTTCCTCAGGCCCTCCACCAGGATGTCGCGACGCCCCTGGTACTCGGCAACCTGGGCCTTCCGGGCGTCCTCGCCATGCCGCAAGGCGACGATCGCGGCGATCTGGACGGCCTGGAAGAGGCCGTAATCGTAGTACCCCTTGATCGCCTTGAGGGCCCGCAGCATCTCGCGGTTGCCGGCGGCGAATCCGACCCGCCACCCGGCCATGTTGTACCCCTTGGACATCGTCGTGAACTCGCAGCCGACTTCCTTGGCCCCCGGCACTTGCAGGAAGCTGGGCGGGTCGAAGCCGTCGAAGCCGATGTCGCCGTAGGCGAAGTCGTGGATGACCAGGAATTTATATTTTCGCGCGAGTTTCACGACCTCCTCGAAGAATGCGGGTTCCACCACCAGGCCGGTCGGGTTATGCGGATAGTTCAGGATCAGGACTTTCGGCCGGGGCGTCAGGCCCTGGCAGACCGTGGCCACGTTCGCGAGGAAATGATCGGGGTCCGCGACGGAGAGGGCGATCACGCTGGCGTTCGCCAGGGCGACGGAGTGCGCATGGATTGGGAACGTCGGTGCCGGGGCCAACGCCGTGTCGCCCGGCCCGAGCAGGGCCAGGCACATGTGGCTGAACCCCTCCTTCGAGCCGATGGTCGTCACGACCTCCTGGTCCGGATCCAGTTCGACGCCGAACCGATTGCGATACTTGGCGGCCAGCTCGCGCCGGAGGTTGTAGACGCCCGTGGCCATGCTGTAGCGGTGGTTGCGGGGGTCGCGGGCCGCCTCGCAGAGCTTGTCGACGATCCAGTCCCCGGGCGGGTCGGTCGGGTTGCCCATCCCCAGGTCGATGACGTCGATGTGGGCCCTCCGCTTGCGGTACTTCAGCTCGTTGATCTTGCCGAAAAGGTAGGGGGGCAGGCCGCGCACGCGCGGCGAGACCTCGATCGTGTATCCCTCGGCAGGGGCCGGGTCGGTCCCCTGGAACGGCCCCGGGTCGGGCGGCGTCGTCGGATCGGTCATGGCGTCGGTTCCCTGCGCCGCACCGGGCGGTCGGACCTTGGACGGGTCGAGACGCCAGGTTAATCCAAGGGCCGGCCCGCTGGCAATTCGGACCGCACGCCCGCGGGCGGCGGCGAGCCGGCTGCGTCGGCCCGGCCCCTCGACGATCACGCGGCGACGTTTAGAAATTTACTTATTTGAATTTGCAGGGCACTGCACTTGCGTGAATGAAAGACGCCTTGCAGGCCGCCGCACGGAGGCCCCAGGGATGGGCGAACGGCCGGGAATGCCCCCCCCCCCCCCCCGGGGCCCGCACGACTCCCCCGACTCTCCACCTTGGAACAAGGATCAGGGATATGGCCCAACGCCCCAGGCGCGACCGGCGCCCCCAGTTCGACAGCCTCGAGAACATGACCATGCTGTCCTCCGCGGCGGTACCCCACGCGGTCATTCGGCCGCCCGCCGTGGTCCAGTCGCAGGCGGCGCACCGGGCGGCCGCGGCGGCCCAGGCCCACACCCAGGCGGCCCGCGCGCGGACGCGTCAGGTCGTCGACGCCACCGACCAGGTGGCCTACGCCGAGCAGTTTGCGTCCATCTATCGCGAGACCGGCTCCCTCAACGGCCGGAGCAACGCGGGGACCTCCCCCTACGGGAACGTCCAGAACCTCCGCGACGGGCGCTACAACCTGAGCTTCCGCGCCGGCGGCTACAACTTCATCACGACCTACCAGGTCCGGGCCAGCGGCAACCTCGCGGGTCTGGCCTCCGCCACCGGCCTCGGGCCGTCCGACGCGGTCGCGGCGTTCCTGGGCCGCCTGCAGCAGCGCGTCGACAACGCCCAGGTGGGCATGGAATCGCGCGGCATGTACAACGGATCGGGCTTTCAGAGGCCCGACGACTACGGGGACCTCTCGCAGAACAACCTGCCCGACGGCGCCCGGGAGAGCTTCCGGCTCCGCGGCAGCCTGATCCAGTACAGCGTCACCTTTAACGAGGGTGGTGCGAGGATCACCCAGGACTTCAGCATGCGGATCAACCGCGCCTCCGGCGGTAACCGCATGAACGCCCCCGTGAACGCCTCCGACGCGACCGCCTACTTCGCTTCAAACCTCCAGCAACGGGTCAACAACCTATTCGGCGAGCCGACAGGCGGCGACACCGGCGGCGGTGACACCGGCGTCGGTACGGGTACCGGCACAGGCGGAACGGGTACTGGCGGCGGTACCGGGACTGGCACTGGCGGAACGGGTACCGGCGGCACGGGCACTGGAACTGGCGGGACTGGCACAGGCACAGGCACCGGGACTGGCACCGGCACCGGGACTGGCACCGGGACTGGCACGGGCACGGGTACCGGCACTGGAACTGGGACCGGCGGGACCGGCGGCACCGGGACCGGTGGCACCGGCACGGGCACGGGCGGCGACACGGGAACCGGCACGGGCACGGGCGGTGGCACGGGGACGGGGACGGGGACCGGCACGGGGACGGGGACCGGCACGGGGACGGGGACGGGCACCGGCGGCACGGGTACCGGCACCGGGGGTGACCTCGGCGGCGGTACTGGCGGCACGGGCACCGGCACCGGGGGGACCGGCACCGGGACGGGCGCGGGCGGCACCGGGATCGGCACGAACCCCGGCACGAACCCCGGCGGCAGCGACCCCGGCCCCGGGACGGGCACGGGCGCGGGCGGCCTCGGTGACACCGGCGCCCCGGCACGGGGACCGGCGGCACCGGCACCGGGGTCGGCACGAACCCCGGCGGCAATCCGGGCGGCCGGCACCGGGACAGGTACTGGCACCGGGGTGACCTCGGCGGCGGCACCGGCACGGGCGCGGGCGGCACCGGGATCGGCACGAACCCCGGCACGAACCCCGGCGGCAGCGACCCCGGCCCCGGGACGGCACGGGCGCCGGGCGGCCTCGGTGACACCGGCGCTCCCGGGCACGGGGACCGGCGGCACCGGCACCGGGGTCGGCACGAACCCCGGCAGCAATCCGCCCGGCACCGGGACAGGTACTGGCACCGGGGGTGACCTCGGCGGCGGCACCGGCACGGGCGGGATGGGCACCGGGACGGCCGGGCGGCACCGGGATCGGCACGAACCCCGGCACGAACCCCGGCGGCAGCGACCCCGGCCCCGGGACGGGCACGGGCGCGGGCGGCCTCGGTGACACCGGCGCCCCGGGCACGGGGACCGGCGGCACCGGCACCGGGGTCGGCACGAACCCCGGCGGCAATCCGGGCGCCGGCACCGGGACAGGTACTGGCACCGGGGTGACCTCGGCGGCGGCACCGGCACCGGCGGGACCGGCATCGGCGGCGGCACTGGTATCCCCGGCCTCTGATATCCGCCAGAAAATGTGGGCTGACAACGCCGCCCGCCCCCTCACCCTCGCGGTGGAGGGGCGGCGGCGTAGTCGCCGTGTCGACCCGGGTTCAGGGCAGCTCGCGAATCCTCAGGTTGCGGAACTCGATCGGGGAGCCTTCCGACTCCAGGCACAGGTAGCCTGAAGCCGGCCGACAGTCGCTCCCCCCGGACACCTCCTCGCCGTTGATCCAAAGCCGGATCTCGCCGTTGATCGCGCGGACGTAGTAGTGATTCCACTCGTTCACGCCCCTGCTCAGGGCCTTCCGGGGGAAGCTCCGGGAGCCGTCGGGCGAGAGCGGCGGGAATGGCTTCATCTTCGACGTGCCGACCGGGAAAACGTCGCCGTTGGTGGTGAACCAGGTGGCCTTCTTCCCCGACGTCTTCTCGTATTGCTCGGTATAGCCGTGGTCGAGCACCTGGACCTCGATACCCCCTTTGGGCAAGGCATTCGGCTTGATCCCTTCCAGGGCCTCCTCCGGCACCCAGACGAAGAACCCCGAGTTGCCGCCCGACTTCAGGTGACGCCACTCGGCGACCAGCTCGAAGTTCGTCAACTTTTCCTTCGTCCGGGTGACACCGATCGGCGTGCCCGTGCAACGGATCGAGGTGCCGTCGAACGTCCAGGTTTCCTTGCCGCAATTGACCTCGGCGAAGTCCTCGCCGGTGAGCGGCTTCCAGCCGGGCCCGATGCCGTCGAGATAGGCTTTCGGCGAGGGCGGATCCTGGCAGGCCCCCATCCCGAGCGTGGCGGCCACGAGCCAGGCCCCCGCGACCAGACCCGCCCACTTCGGCCATCGCTTCATCGTTGCGTCTCCCCGGGATTTGCGGCAAGAAATTGGCTGCATGGTATCGGACCGTGGCCCCCCCCGCGAGGTGCCGGCGGATTTGAACGGCCCGAACCGGCTATGGTACGCTCCGTGCTTGACCAATGCGTCCGCACGGCCCGGCGAAAGCCGGCGACCAGGCGAATCCACCAGGGAGATGGCATCCATGCCCGAATATACCCTTCCGCCGCTGCCCTACCCGTACGATGCGCTCGAGCCGCACATCGACGCGAAGACGATGGAAATCCACCATACGAAGCATCACCAGGCCTACATCACCAACGCCAACAACGCCCTGAAGGACCACCCCGACCTGCTCGCCCTGCCGGTCGAGGAGCTGATCGCCCACCTCGACAGGGTCCCCGATTCGATCCGCACGGTCGTCCGCAACAATGCCGGCGGCCACGCCAACCATTCGTTGTTCTGGACCGTCATGAAGCCGGGGGGCGGCGGCGAGCCGTCGGGTGCCCTGGCCGACGCGATCGGCAAGGACCTGGGCGGATTCGCCGCCTTCAAGGAGGCCTTCTCCAAGGCCGCCGCCACCCGGTTCGGCTCGGGCTGGGCCTGGCTGGTCGCCAAGGGCGGCAAGCTGGCCGTCACCTCCACCCCCAACCAGGATAGCCCCCTGATGGACGGCTCGGGCACGCCGCTGCTGGGCCTGGACGTCTGGGAACACGCCTACTACCTGCATTACCAGAACCGCCGGCCCGATTACGTCTCGGCCTGGTGGAACACCATCCACTGGGACGAGGTGGCCCGTCGATTCCAGGCGGCCAAGTAATTGCGCGGGCCCGGGGCGTGGCGGCCGGGGGATTTCCCGGCTGCCGTCCGGGCCGTCGGACGGCACAATGGGGTCATGGCAAACCCCGACCCGCTGCCGCCCGCCCACCGACGGTTCTCGATGCTCGACCTGGTCGCGATGACCGTGGGCTTCGCCCTGGCCGCGATGCTGCTGCGGATCTTCTGGGGCGCGGCCGGGGCCCTGGGGGGCCTCGGCGTGGCCCTCCTGCTGCTGGTCTATCTCTGGCTGGGCCTCTGCATGAGCGGCCCGGTGGTCCTGCTGCTGGAGCGGAGGGAGCATCCTTCGCCCCCCGGGTTGGATGGCGACGAGGCCCTGAGGCCGCCGCCCGGCCGGTCCGTCGAGCGGCGGGGGATCGCTGGGGTGCTGGCATCCCGATATACTCGATGCGAGCGGGCCTGGATGTCCATCGGCGGGTACTGGATCGGGGCGACGGCGTTCCTCCTGCCCGGCCTGATGCACGATATGCCCCTGCTGCTCCTGCTAATCTTGCAGGTGGCGGCGCTGGCGGGCCTGTGGGCGATCGTACCCAGGCGGCGGCCGCCGGCCCTCGCCGAACGGGCGTGGACGCATCGCCTCGCGGCCGCCTTGCTGGTCACCTGGCCGCTGGTCTGGGCCGCTTCGATCTACCTGGCCATCGGGATCCGCCGATGAACACGCCCAAGAATCCCGACGGGGAAGAGCCCGACCCGCGGAACGTCGAGGCCGACGGGTGGTACGACCCCGACGACTCGCCGCGCCGCTTCTTCTCCAGCCGGGAGGCGTGCAGCTACCTGCCCGACCAGGTCTCGCGCCTGGAATACGAGTTCGCCCCGTCGATCCGGCCCGATGCGTACGCCAACCGCCTGATTCACGGCTGGCGGCGATTCGGCACGTCCCTTTTCCGGCCGAGGTGCCGCGCCTGTTCGGCCTGCCGATCGCTGCGCGTCGATGCCGAGCGGTTCCGCCCCGACCGTTCCCAGAGGCGGGCGAGGAAGTTGAACGAAGGGGCCGTCGCCTTGCGGATCGGCTCGCCGGGCCTGAGCCATGAGAAGCTGGCGCTCTATCACCGTTTCCACGCGTTCCAGACCGAAGCCCGAGGATGGCCCTCGCACGACGACGTCGACCCGGCATCGTACTTCGGCTCGTTCGTGCTGAACCCGTTCGCAACCCAGGAGTGGTGCTATTCCCTGGACGGCCGGCTCGTCGGGGTGGGGTACGTCGACCAGCTCTCCGTCGGCCTCTCGGCCATCTATTACTTCCACGACCCCGACCAACGCGCCCGCTCGCTCGGCACGTGGAACGTCCTCTGCCTGATCGACCGATGCCGGCTGCTCGGGCTGCCCCACCTCTACCTGGGCTTCTACGTCCGGGGCTGCCGATCGCTCGAATACAAGGCCCGTTTCGTCCCGAATCAGGTCCTCGGCCACGACGGCCGGTGGGCCGATTTCCTCGGCTGAGCAGGCCGGGCGATTCCGATTGCATCGGACGCATCAACCGACCAAAATCATGGGGCATGATCCCCCTCCTCACACCCCCCAGGAGTGTGTGCATGTCCCCTGCTAGCTTAACGCGAGTTTGCATGCTATCGGCGATCGCCACCTGGATGAGCGCCGGGACGTCCGGCGCTCAAGCGGCGAAGGATGATCCGAAGGGCGACCCCGTCGCCGTGCTCAGGGCTGCCGGCCTGATCCGGTCGGGCAATTCCTTCGTGCTCGAATCCGAATTGGAAGCCAACAAGCTGGAGAAATCCGTCGCTCAGCTCAGGTCCAAGGTCATCCAGGGAAGGCGAGATCAGCAGGAGGGCCAGCTGATGATCGCGCAGGCGCAGGAACTCCGCGCGCAGGCCGCGGAACTCTACCGGCAAGCGCAGATGCGAAAAGAAGAGTCCCGGACGTCCAGGAATCGCGATGAGGATGAGGAGAAGGGCCGGCGGACGACGCGGCCCGATGACGGCAGCACCCTGAGGATCAAGGCATTAAGCGTCGAGCAAGATGCCAGGCAACTCGAGGCGCAGGCCCAGAAGCGACTGGATCGAAAGCTCGACGACCAACTGAATGAGTACACCAGGCAGATCGAGGAAGACGAGGGGCGCTATCAAAACCTCGTCGATCAGACCCTGGAGGCGTACGAGCAACTTTACAAGCACGAGGACGTCGTGGCGGCGTTTCGCAAGCTCAATCACCTGTCCAAGCGCAAGGTCGCCCTGGGCCCAATCCCGCAGTATGTTCAAAGCCTCGCCCGCCTTTGCTCCGACCAGTTGCTCGACATGGGATTGACCCGCGAGAAGGATCTCTTCTCCCCCTCCGAGGAGGAGAATCTCTCGCGTGATATCACCGATTTCGCCCTGAGATATCGCAAGGCGAAGAAGGCGGGCGAATCCGATTCGGGGATGAAGGATGAGGCCGGAGCCCTTCGCAGGAGGGCCGATGAAGTGGAGGCCGCCACTCGCAAGCACGCGGGGGACGCGGTCGTCCGGGATCTACTCGCCGAGGTACAGAAGTCGCAAAAGCCGAGGATCCGCGTCGGGATGTCGGTGAAGCTTCAGCGTACCCTCAACGACCTGAAATCGATCGAGAAGGAACTCGCCAGCCCCGCCAAGAAGTGAAGGGCCGACCCCGGCCCCGTCCGGCAAGGCGCCGGTTACCGGACCGCCGGCCGGGTTGCAAACCCCGCCCGCGACGCCCAAAATGGCAGGATCCCCCCTCCCCCAAACCCACCGGGAGTGTGCCCATGTCATCCGTGCGTCTCGTGCGTCCATGGTTGGCGGCGGCCCTGGCACTGACTTCGTTCACCATGCCATCCGCCGCCCAGTCGGGCCGCCCCGATCCGGACGCCGTGCTCAAGAAGGCCAACCTCCAGCGGACCGGCCATTCGTTCGTGCTCGATTCCGAACTCGAGGCGAACAAGCTGGAGAAAACGATCGAGCAGCTCCAGGCGAAGGTCAACCAGGAACGGTTGAAGCAGGAGGAAGGCCAACAACTCCTGGCCCAGGCCCAGCAGATCCGCAACCAGGCCGCGGCCTCCCGCCAGCAGGGGCGGGCGCCCCGGGGGGCCAGGGGTTCGACGAACAACCAGTACAACACCCTGATCAATCAGGCCCAGCAACTGGAACAGCAGGCTCGGCAGAGGATGGGCGCGAACAACAATGCCGCCCTGAACAAGGACGCCAAGCAACTGGACGACGACCAGCAGCGTTACCAGTCGCTGGTCAATAAGACCAAAAAGGCCTATGAAGACCTCTACAAGCAGGAGGACGTGGTGGCGGCCCTCCGCAAGTTAAACCACCTCGCTCATCCCAAGGTTGCTCTAGGCCCGATTCCCCAGTATGTCCAGAACGTGGCCCGGCAGTGCTCCGACGAACTCCTGGACATGGGCCTGACCCGCGAGAAGGACCTGTTCCATCCCACCGAGGACGACAAGCTCGCCCAGGAGATCTCCGCCCTGGCCCTGCGCCATCGCAAGGCGGTGAAGGCCGGGGAGTCCGATCCGTCGCTGTCGAAGGAGGTGGCCGCGCTCCGATCCCGGGCCGAGGAGGCGGAAGTCAAGAGGGAGCAGCTCGCCGGGGACGGCTTCGTCAAGGACCTGGTCGCCGAGGTCCAGAAGGCCACCAAGTCGAAGGTCCGCGTGGGCACGTCGCCTCGCTTGCAACGCGCCCTCCACGACCTGCAATCCCTCGAAAAGGAACTCGAAGCGGCGAATCCGTGAGGGGCGGGATCGGGGAACCCCGGGCCGGGCCGATTCGGATCACTTGGAGGGGGTCGAGGTGATCGGCGTGGCCTGCCCGGTCACGAGGGGCGCCGGGCCGGGTACGATCACGGGCGGGCCCGGCACGATCGGCATCGCCGGGCCCGGCATGATCGGCGGGCCCACGATCGGGCCGCCGTCGCAGCCGCAATCGGCGGCCGGCGCGGACATCCCCCGGAATCGGAGCGGGATCGGCGACGGGCGGCAGGAACGGCAGGCCTGCGAATTGGCGCAGCCACCCGCCAACACGATGAGCACCAACGCGGCGGCCTGGGCTCGGACACAACGACTCATGTTCCTCCCTCCATGAGGGGCGGCGGGTGTTGAATTCAATCCAGTATGGCGCGCCGATTTCGGGAGGCGATGCCCGCAAAAAAAGAGGGTGAAACCGCGAAAACCTGCCCGATCCTGCGAGTTATGACGAATCGAGGCAAGCCTTACGGATCGCCAAACCGCTCCGATCCGGAAGACCCTGCGGGTCGCGAGGATCGCCCGAGTCGCGGGCCTGCGGCGCGTTGAAAACGACCTCACGGCCGCCCTGGCCGCGCCATCATCCAGCCCTTACAATGGGTCGCCCCAGGCCCAAGACCCCGGGAACGCCCATGCCTGATGCCAACGAACAACCCTGGTACCGCGACGGCTTGCAATTTGCCTGCACGCGTTGCGGCGACTGCTGCACCGGGGCGCCGGGGTTCGTCTGGGTGTCTGCCGAGGAAATCGGGGCACTGGCCGGCCACCTCGGCCTGACGATCGACGAGTTCGGCCGCCGCTTCCTCCGGCGGGTCGGCGATCGGATCAGCCTCATCGAACGGCCCAACGGCGATTGCACCTTCTGGGACGCCCGGCGCGGCTGCACGGTGTACCCGTCGCGGCCGGTCCAGTGTCGGACCTGGCCATTCTGGTCCGAGAACCTGGCCACGCCCCAGGACTGGGAGGAGACCCGATCCCGATGCCCCGGCGCCGGCCGTGGCGACTGGTTCGGCCTGGACGAGATCGAGGCGGCCGCACGCAGGACCCCGCCATGAACCCGCAAGAAGATCCCGTCCGCGACCGGCTCCGGGCCCTCTATCGGGCGATCGATGCGACCATCGCGCACCATGCGCCGGTTTGCGCCGCCTCGGGTCGATGCTGTCGGTTTGAGGAGTACGGCCATACCCTGTTCCTCTCCAAACCGGAGGCCGACCTGCTGATCGACGAGGCCCCCGCCCCTTCCCGAGCGCTGGACCGGGGGGAGTCTTGCCCCTGGCAGAACCAGCGGGGCCTCTGCACGGCCCGCGACGCCCGGCCGATCGGTTGCCGGGTCTATTTTTGCGATCCGAAGTTCGTCGACCTGTCGTATGAAATCAGTGAACGGGCCGTCCGCGTATTGAAGTCGCTTTGCGAGGAGACGGGCATCGGATGGCGCTATGCACCGTTGCATGCCCACCTGCAGGAAGCGGCCGATGCGGGGCGGATCGGCGACCCCGCCGGGCCGCCAGGCCCTTGACACATATCCAAGCTAGCTCTACAGTTGAGCCCGATCGTCGCCGGGCATGGGCCGCGCATGGCGTGAGGAGTCTGCAACGTGACCAAGAAAGAGATCGTCAAGAGGATTTCCGACGAGATCAACCTGACGCAGCTCAAGACGAAGGACATCGTCCAGCGGACCCTGGACGCCATCATCCAGACCCTCGTCGCCGAGGGGCGGATCGAATTGCGGAATTTCGGCGTCTTCGAGGTGAAGCGGCGCGCCCCCCGGAAGGCCCGCAACCCCCGGACCGGCGATAAGGTGTATGTCCCGGCCAAGGCGGTGGTGACCTTCAAGCCGGGCAAGGAAATGGAAGAACTGGTGCGAAAGATGAATCCGGACAATCTTCCCTTATTGGAAGAGGACTCCGATACCGATACAGGGGGTAACGGACCGGCGAAGCTCGCCGAGAACGCCCCCAAGGCCACCACGCCTGCCGGGGCCGATCCCGACGAGTGACGCTCCCCCGGATCGCCGCCTCAGCGAACCTGCCCGTCGTCGGGCCGGATTCGCCGGGCCGGTCGATCGGGGTGAGTCGGCGGACGCCCCGGTCGGTTGCCCAGGATGGCGATGGCGGGAGGAGCCCGACATGCGTGGTAAGTTGGCGGTACTCACCCTACTCGGGGGACTGCTCATCGCAGTCGATGGCTGCGCGCCCGTCCCCCTGCCGCGTTATGCGGCATTCCAACCCCGACGAGTGGAAGAGCTCCTCGTCGATTCCGAAAACATGCGCCAGATCGGCGATGAATGGGAGCGGTTCTGGTTCCTCGACCAGCCGTCCCACATGACGCCCTGGAGGACCCACGGTGGCCTCGGTCCCTGATCGGGCCGACCGTCGTGCCCTCCTGAGTTGATCCGGCCGAAATCCGACGGCCGGGGGAACACCGTTCCCCCGGCCGTCGTTCTGGTTGAACCCGAGCCACGAACTCAGGCCGAGGCCAGTGCCGGCTCGGCGACCGGCCCGGCCGACGCGGCGGGCCGCCATCGGTCTGGCGGCTGCCGGGGTTGCCGGGATCGGCCTTGACCCGTCCCCTCGGCAAGGTCCGGGTTCTGGGCCTGACCAATCCGCACCCGGAGCCCGAATTCGGCCCCCACGACAGCAATCGGGCGCCAGGCCCGACCGGCGGTCTCGACCGGCAAGTGCTTGGTCGTCCCCACGCTACCGAGGGGGAACGCCGGACCCCCTTCGAAGCCGTCCATCGCCCTCCTCGGCCCAGCCAACTGGGCCGTTGACCCGACTACCGGCTGACCAGCCAAGAACAGGTAATGGGCCGTGACTTCGACACGCCCAGGGCCGATGGTGTCGCCGAACAGCGCTTGTAGGTTGTCCCGGGTGTCGGTCAGGCCGGAAATCAACGGCTCGACCCGGACCTCGACCGGCACCCCCGCGGCCATCAATCGGCCGGGATCCCCTGCAATCGGACGTCGGGAGGGGCCGCGTTCGGCTCCAGGGCCCAGGTCAACTCCCGACTCCGGGTCGAAATCCCTACCGCAACCCGGGCCAGTTTCGGGTAGCGTGCCAGCAACTCGATCATCCGACGACCGACCCGTCCCCGGGTCATGATCGAGACCGGGATCCCCCGTTCGAGCAGCGTCCGCGCGACCCGCAACGCCTCGGCCCGGACATCGCGGTCGGGCGGCAGCGGATCGCTGGCGGGGCTCATCACCACCTGCCGGGGCGGCCTGGGCATGGAGTCGAGCATCGCCACCAGGCGTTCCTGGGTGGCCGGATCGAACCGCATGAGCCCTTCCCCGGGATATCGGGCGGTCCCCCGGATGTAGCAGTAAGTGCATCCATGCCCGCAGCCGGCGGTCAGATCCAGGCCATAAATCCCCAGCGAAGGGTCCACGCCCCGGGCCGCCTGCAAGACCGGGCCGCGTCGGCTCACCGGGATAAGCCGCGCCCGACGCCGCCCGGCCACGGAGAGCGCCGCCGTCGCCTCCGAAACCCCTGGGATCCGATCCGCTCCATCCACCATCGCGACCTCCCTACCCGCTCTCGGGCTTGCGAGACCGCCCTATTTTAGTGGACGCAGGTTCAAGAAACAAGCGTACACGAGCCGACGTCGTGGTGCCGGCCGCCGCCCGGTGCGTCAGGGGGCCTTGCGGAGGCGATCGATCTCGGCCTGGAGCTCCTCCACCTCCGCGCCGCCGAGGCGGTAAAACCGGACGATCCCTTCCTTGTCGAGGATCACGACGGTGGGGATGCCCCGGACTTGGAAGGCCGGGCCGATGGCGTCCTTGCCGTCAATCGCGACCAGGCCAACCGGGCCCCGGGCCATCGGATCGACCTCGGCCTCCTGGAAGGTGTCGAGGATTTTGCGGCGGAGCGCCGCCGGCGGGTCGTTTTTCCCTTCGACGTTGAGGGCGATGATCGCCAGGTCGTCGGCCTTCTGGTTGGCCTTCATCAACGCGTCGAGCTCAGGGAGCTTGCGGAGGCAGGGGCCGCACCAGGTCGCCCAGAAGTCGAGAAGGACGACCTTGCCTTTCAGGGCGGCCTTATCGATCGCCCGGGTTTTGTCGGGCGTTTCGAGGAGGTCGAAGACGAATTCGGGCGCGGGTTGGCCGACGAGCGGGTGCGCTGCCCCGGGCTTCTCCACGGCCACCGCCCGTTTCTCGGGGGGGACCTGCACGGCTTCCACCTGGCTGTAGCCGCGGGGTGGGTCGGTCTTGAAGGCGGCGGGATCGAGGGGATCGGTCGAGATCGGGCCGCTCCTCCAGCCGATCCGGACGTCCTGGGCGGGGGGGGTGCCCGGAACCTTGTCGCCGAACCCCGCCGCGTCCGCGGCCAGCTCGATCGCATGCGGCAGGTAGGTGGCGGGGTGGATGACCAGATTCAGGTCGGGACCGCTATGCCTGACGATCCGGATCGTCTTGCAGTCGAGGTCGTCGAGCCGGACGTCGGGCCCTGCCTGGATTTCGCGGATCTCGGGGGCGAGCCGGGCGACCGCGTCGTCCTCGAACATCAAGGCCAGCAGGAGCCGGGAGGCCGGGCCGAATGGGCCGCCCAGGAGCATCGCGCCCAGCGGGCCCTCGGTCAACCTGGGGATGGTGAACGAGGACGGGCAGGGCTCGGTCATCATCTTCTTCGAGGGGCCGACGAGCGTCAGCACGGCCTGGCCGTCGGCGACCAGCTTCACGTCGCCCGCGTCAATGGCGAGGCGATCGCGGCCGGATCGCTTCAGGGAAACCGGCCAGGTCGAGGACCTGTCGAGGCCGTCCCCGCGGGATTCGATCACGAACCGGCCCTGGTCCTGGTAGGACTCGACCGATCGGCAGGCCTGCACCGTCCCCCGGAACAGGGCCAAGGCCCCGGGGTCACCCTTGAGGTCATCGGCGAGGGCCAGGGCAATCGTCAGGTAGGCGATCATGGCGCGACTCCGGGAGCATGCCGTTCGATGGTCAGGTCGTCGGGGGACATCGGCAAGCGGTGGCCCATCTTGTCGCGCTTGGTGGCGAGGTACCGGGCCCGCTCGGCTTCCTCGGGGGCGATGATCGGCACCTGGTCGACCACCTCCAGGCCGTGGCCATGGATCACGAAGGCGTCGACCTTCTTGGGATTGTTGGTCAGCAGGCGGACTCGTTTCAAACCCAGGTCTTGCAGGATTTGCAGGCCGACGCCGTAGTCGCGGAGGTCGGCCCGGTAGCCGAGCTGGATGTTGGCCTCGACGGTGTCGTAGCCCTGGTCCTGGAGCTGATAGGCGCGGAGTTTCTCGATCAGGCCGATCCCCCGCCCTTCCTGCGGCAGGTAGATCAGGGCTCCGACCCCCTCGCGGCCGATCTGGGCCAGCGCCATGTGGAGCTGGTCGCCGCAGTCGCATCGGAGCGAGTTCAGCAGGTCGCCGGTGAAGCAGGACGAGTGCAGGCGGACCAGGGGCGCGTCGATCGAGCGGAGGTCGCCCATCACCAGGGCGATGGGGGTGTTGGCCGGCTCGTAGCGGACCGGGAAGCCGATCACGCGGCCCTTGCCGTACCGGGTCGGCATGTCGGCCTCGATGACCCGCTGACCAGCTTCTCCTCGCGGCGTCGGTACTGGATCAGGGTCTCGATCGACACGACCGGCAGGCGGAACTGGCGGGCGATCTCGGCGAGCCGCCTCGGCCGGCGACGCCCGTGCCGTCGAGGATCTCGCAGATCACGCCGGCCGGCTTGCGGCCCGCCAGCCGGGCCAGGTCGACGGCCGCCTCGGTGTGGCCGGCCTGCGCAGGACGCCCTTCCTTGGCGACCAGCGGGAACAGGTGCCCGGGCCGCTTCAAGTCCTCCGGGAGGGTCCTGGGGTCGAGGATCGTGCGGATCGTCAGGGCCCTCGCCGAGGCGCTGATGCCGGTGCCGGCCTCCTGGGCATCGACCGGGATCGTATAGCCGGTCTGGTAGAGGGCGGTATTGTGGTCGACCATCGGGTGCAGCCGGAGCCGCTCGGCCAGGTCGGGGAGGATCGGCACGCAGAGTTGGCCGCGGCCCTCGTGATCATGAACTCGACCATCTCGGGGGTCACGATCGGCCGCGGCGACGAAGTCCCCTCGTTTTCGCGGGATTCGTGGTCGACCACGATCACCACCCCGCCCGCGGCGATCGCCGCGATGACCTCGTCCATCGTCGAGAAGGCAAGACCCATCCGGAATGTCCCCGCGGGGCCGTGTTCGTGTTGCGATCGGTCCATTCTAGTCGGGGGCAAGGATCGGAGGCGATCCCCCGAAAGAGTGGCCGTCCCCGAAGGCGACCCCGTAAGATAAGGGGGCCTCGCCTCGGCAGGGAAGGTTCAGCGGGAGGAGGTTTGCGATGTCATCCCCGAACGAGCCCGCCATCGCCGCACTCGACGCCGGCCAGGGGGTCGTCGAGGAGGTGGAGGTCCGCGGCCACCTGATCGACTCGCTGCTCCTGCCCAAGATCCTCGACCGGATCTTGTTGATGGGCGGGGTCTTCGAGATCCGCGAATGCCGGATCGGCGCCCGGCGGATCGACCTAGCTACGCCCGGATCGCCGTCCGGGCGATCTCCCCGGGCAAACTGGAAGAAATCCTGGGCGACCTGGTCGAGCATGGTGCCTCCGCCGTCCACCCGGAAGAGGCCGCCGCCATCGTCGCCGACCTGCCCGGTTGCTTCCCCGAGAATTTCTACAGCACGACCAACCAGCCGACCCAGGTCCGCCTGGGCGGGCGATGGTGGACGTGGCCGGCCAGGAGATGGACTGCGGGATCGCGATCGACCCGATCGGGCGGTCGGCCCGATGCGCTCATGACCGAGGTTGGATCGGGATGCCGATCGTCGTCGGCCACGGCGGGGTCCGCGTGCTGCCGATCGAGCGGCCCCGAGAGGCCCAGGTCTTCGGCTTCATGGCCGAACGTCTCCAGCGAGAAGCCCAAGGCGGCCAGCTTCCCGCCGTGGCCGACTCGATCCGGGCCACGCAGGCCGAGGGCAAGAAGGTGCTGCTCGTCGGCGGCCCGGCGATCGTCCACACCGGCTCGGCCGGCCACGTCGCCGAGATGATCCGCGCCGGCTGGATCGACGTCCTGTTCGCCGGCAACGCCCTGGCGACCCACGACATCGAGCAGGCCCTGTTCGACACGTCGCTGGGCGTCTCGGTGGAACGCGGCGAGGCGGTCGAGCACGGGCACGAACATCATCTGCGGGCGATCAACGCCATCCGAAGGGCCGGCGGGATCGCCGAGGCCGTGTCGAAGGGGATCCTGAAGTCGGGCATCTTCTACGAGGCGGTCCGTCGCCCGATCGACATCGTCCTGGCCGGGTCGATCCGCGACGACGGCCCGCTCCCCGAGGTCATCACCGATAGCCTGGCGGCCCAGGCACGGATGCGACAGTCGATCCACCAAGGGATCGGCTTCGCCCTGATGATCGCCACGACCTTGCACTCGATCGCCGTCGGCAACCTGCTGCCGGCGATGGTGAAGGTCGTGTGCGTCGATATCAACCCGGCGACGGTGACCAAGCTGGCCGATCGGGGTACGTTCCAGACGATCGGCCTGGTGACCGACGTCGAGCCGTTCCTCCGCAGCCTGGCCGCCGAGCCCGGCCCGTCGGGAAGGCCCGGCCATGAACCCCCGAATCCTGATGTGCCCGCCCGACCACTACGGGATCGAGTACGAGATCAACCCCTTGATGAATCGCGAGGTCGGGCGCCGATCCGGGCCGATCCCGCGACCAATGGCGGGCGCTCCGCGATACCCTGATCGACCTGGGGGCGGACCTCGGGCTGGTCGAGCCGGTCCTGGCCTCCCCGACCTCGTCTTCACCGCGAACGCCGGGCTGGTCTTCCGCGACCTGTTCCTGCCGGCCCGATTCCGGTTCGGCGTCCGGCAGGGCGAAAGCCCGATCTTCTCGCGTGGGCCGAATCGTGCACGGCTTCCACGTGGTCCCGCTGCCGGACGGTTACTTTCACGAAGGCGCGGGGGATGCCCTTTTTCTGCGGCGAGACCCTGTTCGCCGGCTACCGGTTCCTGGTCCGATGCCGGAGCCACCAGTGGGTCGGCGAACGGCTGGGCGTCCAGGTCCTGCCCATGGAACTGGTCGACCCCCGGTTCTACCACCTCGACACCTGCTTCTGCCCGCTGGCCGACGGCGAGGCGATCTATTACCCCGGCGCCTTCGACGACTACGGCCGCGAGGTGCTCCGCCAGAACATCCGGCACCTGATCGAGGTCTCGGCCGAGGAGTCGGTCTCGTTCAGTTGCAACGCGGTGGTGGTCGGCCGGACGGTCGTCCTCAACGACGGGGCCCCCAAGCTCGCCAGGGCCCTCCGATGGCGCGGATACGAGGTCCGGCCGCTGGCCCTGACCGAGTTCATCAAGTCCGGCGGCAGCGCCAAGTGCCTGACGCTCCGCCTGGACGGCGAGGAAGCGGCCGCGTGGAAGCGGCATCCCCAGGGGACCGAGACATGACCGAAGGCGAACCGACCCGGAAGCTCCTCTACGTCGTCCGCCACGCCATCGCCCAGCCCCATGGCACGCCCGGCGTCGCGGACGACGCTCGACGCCTCACGCCCCAGGGGATCCGCAAATTCCGCAAGGTGGCCCTGGGGGTGGCGAGGCTCGGCTCCTTCCGGGTCGATCGGATCGTCACCAGCCCCCTGCCCCGCGCCGACGAGACCGCGAGGATCGTCGCTGCGGCGCTCGGCCTGGAATCGAAGCTGGAGCGGGATGAGGCCCTCTCCGCCGATCGCTCGGCCGATTCGATCCGCGAATGGCTCCAGGGACGGCCCGAATCCAAGCTCATGATCGTCGGCCATAACCCGTCGCTGTCCGACCTCATCGGCCTGCTCCTGACCGGCTCGGCCCAGCCCGGAACTTTCGAAATGCGCAAAGGGGCCGTCGCTTGCCTCTCCAGCCTCGGAGACCAGGGGTGGAGGCTCGAATGGTTCGTCCGGCCCCGCCTGCTTCGCAAGCTGGCCGAATAAGCCCCCCAGATAACCCAGGAGGCCGAGTCGAAGCCGGCCCCGGAAAAACCGGCCCATCGGACGACGGTCCCGGCCGAATAATCGGCCAGTGGTGGTCGTCGTGATGGGAAACCGCCTCCCCGGTTGCAAGCATCCCCGCGCCGATTCCTTACCCCCTTGCGAGGCCCGGAACCGATGGTCCTGACCGGCGTGTTGAAGCGTTCGGCCCTGGCGGCCGCGATCTGTGTCGGTTGCCTGATCGCCCCGGTCCAGGGCTCCCTCGGCGACGGCGGCGATCCGTCGGCCGAGCCGATTCACGTCTTGAAGGCCCAGCGGGAAGGGAAGATCGAACGAATCGCCCGCGGGAATGGGGCCGATCGCGTCCGGTTCGACGTGCGGAACAACACCGACCGTCGGCTGAAGATCCTGCTGCCGCCGGGCCTGGTAGCGGCCTCGTCGATGGGCCAGGCGGGCGGCGGCTTCCAGAGCATGGGCCTGGGCACGCCGACCACCCGGGCCGGCAGCTTCGGCCAGTTCCGGCCGATCACCCATACGGAGGGATTCCGGTCGCTCCCGCCCGAATCGCCCGAGCCCCCCGGGGATTGTGGTCCCGCCCGGCGTGAAAATCGATTTCCTGGTTGCCATCGGTTTGCCTGAACTACGGCGTCACGACGCCCACGCCCCAGCACGTTTTCCACCTCGTCGACGTCGATGAGTACACGCAAGATCCCCGCCCGCAAGGTATTGCGGAGCCTGGCGACCCTGGGGACCGGTCAGACGGTGCGCAGGCCGTCGCCTGGGCGGTGTTCAATGGCCTGACGATGGACGAATTGCTCTCACAACCCGTCCTCAAGATGAACGACCATGAGGTGGCCCTGGCCGCCCGGATCCTCGACGAACTCGATCGCTCGGGTCCCACTGGTTTGATCGACCCTTCGAAGCTCCGCGATGCCCGCCTGTTCCTCCGGGTCCAGGGGGGAACAGGGCACCGAAAAAGGACGCCACTCGGCTGCATGATGAGCTTGAAGGCGAACGGCTGTTAGGACTGCCGCTTACCCTGCTGCCGGAAAAGGCGGGCGACCCCCGGGCCGGTGTGTCGGCCTTGTTCCTCCGAGTGCTGCCCAATCGACCCAGCCGGGCCAGACCCGGGGCAAGGTCTTCGTCCGTGTTCGGGGGCTGGACGGCGGCTGGAAACTCGTGGGCACCGCCCCGTTGAAGCTCGACAAGTATGCGGGGGACCTGGACGGGCAGCATTTCGCCCGGGAACTGGATCGGGCGATCGCCCAGACCTTCGTCTCGGCCCGGGTCGCCAACCGGAACCCGAATTCGACCGTGTTCCGGATCGACAACCGACTGCCGTTGACCGTCTCCAGCGTCATCCTCCAGGCCGGTCCCAACGCCGAGCACGCGGCGCCGGTCGAGTTGAACGGCCTCGGCATCGCCCCGATGCGAAGCGTCCTGGGCACCCGTCCTGCCGCCAGGGCGGTCGTCGAGCGTTGAGGTGAACGGGCGAAATCGGCCCTCGTTTCGCGCATGCTGACGCGATGATCGGCGCGATCGCGGGCGACATCATTGGCTCGGTCTACGAGGGTAAGAAGCAGTGGCTCGCGGCCAGGCACGCCGATTTCGAGCCACTCTTCGCCCCCAGGTCCCGTTTCACCGACGACACGGTATTAACCGTGGCTGTCGCCCACGGCTTGGCGGCGAGGACCTGACCCGGCTGCTGAAGGACTATTACGCGGAGTATCCGGGGGCCGGCTTCGGCGGGGAGTTCGCCGATGGGCGGCCTCCGACGACTGGAGTCCGTACAACAGTTGGGGGAACGGCTCTGCGATGAGGGTAAGCCCCATCGCCTGGGCCTTCTTGACACCCTGGGCGAAGTCCTGCAACGGGCCTGAAGGAGTCGGCTCGCGTTACCCACAATCACCCCGAGGGGATCAAGGCGTGCAAGCGACCTCGACCGCCATCTTTCTGGCCCGGAACCGCGTCGAGCGTTGGGAAATTCGCGAAGAAATCGATGGCGATTCCATTACGACCTGTCGTTCTCGATCGATCAAATCCGGCCTACCTACACCTTCACCCTCGTGCGCCGGCACAGTACCCCCCGCCATCGTGGCGTTCCTGGAGTCCCACGACTTCGAATCCGCCGTGCGCCTGGCGGTCTCCTTGGGTGGCGACTGCGACACCCTTGCCTGTATCGCAGGGGCGATCGCCGGCGCCTATTTCGGGGTTCCCGGTTGGATCCGAGAGCAGGCGGTTGGCCGATTGGATGAGCACCTCGCCGGCATGCTCGCAGAGTTTGAAGAGCGCTATCCCACTTCGGCTAGATCGGCCAGCGAATCTGGCGAAAGCCCCCCGACTCCGCGGCGCATCGATTGAGAATGAAACCGTTCTGGCACGAAGCCAATTGAGTGATCCACACTTCCAGGTTCGGACTTGCCTCTTGCCCTGCGAATCGCCTTGCTGATAGATTAGCCGTGGGGACATGGGAAGCAAGGGCAAGATAGAGATGATTCGTTGTCGCGTTTTCTATGAAGGCCGTGTCCAAGGCGTGGGTTTTCGCGCGACGACCTCCGAGCTTGCGCAGCAACATGCGGTTGCCGGGTGGGTGCGGAACCTGTCGGACGGACGGGTCGAACTCGTCACCGATGGCGAGCCCTCGGTGATCGACGAATTCCTGGCAGCGATCGACCGGCGGTTGGGCCGTTGGATCCGAGATATCCAGGTTTCCAGAGAACCTGCCCCGGAAATCGAACAAGTCGGCTTCTCGATCCGTTATGATTGAGGCGGCCGGGATCGCACCGCGCGCGTCGGTCCCGAACCCGCCACCCCGCGCCCTCTTCCCGATCCTATCCGACCGATCGAGCCCTCCATGAAAACCGTGACCATCGGCCTGGCGACGGCCAAGCAAGCGATCCGACAGCCGGCCTTCCTGATCCTGACCTTGCTGGCGGCGGCGGGGCTGATCTGGACGATCTACGTCCCGTATTTCACGCTGGGCGAAGACATCAAGATGTACAAGGATACGGGCCTGACGACGATCATCATCGCCGGCCTGATCCTGGCCCTCTTGACGTCGAGTTCCGTCGTGACGGAGGAGATCGAGGGCCGGACGGCCATCACCCTGCTGTCGAAGCCGATCAACCGCCGCCAGTTCATCCTGGGCAAGTACCTGGGGATTGAACTCGCGGTGCTCCTCATGTTCGCGATTCTGGGGGCCCTGTTCGCGGCGGGGGTCTGGTACAAGTACGGCTACGACCTGACCGAGACGGGGGGCGGCACGGCGGCGAACAACGATACGAGGCTGCTCCAGGTCCAGCAGATCCTCCCCGGACTGGCCCTGGCATTCGGCGAGGTGTCGATCCTGACGGCGCTCAGCGTCGCCCTCTCGACCCGGGTGCCCATGCTGGTCAACCTGGTCGTCTGCATGTCGCTCTACTTCCTGGGGCACCTCACCCCGGTGCTGGTCGCGGCGACCGGGCCGGGCACCGGCGCCAACGAACTGGTGCGGTTCATGGCGGGCTTCTTCGCCTACCTGCTCCCTTCCCTGGAGTTCTTCAACGCGGGTCCGTCGATCTCCACCGGCGTGATCGTGCCGTGGGTGGGCTACGTCTTGCCCGCCCTGGGCTATTGCGTGTTGTATAGTGGAGCGGCCTTATTCCTGGCATTCCTCCTGTTCGACTCGCGCGACGTGGCCTGAGCCCCGGCCCGGAGATTCGGCGACAGCACCGGGGCCGGCGGCGTGTCGCGCCCCGGTGGATCCCAACCATGCGATCGGAAGCCTATCGTCGTGCCCTGGGCCTGCTCGAGGGGCGATTCCGATCCTTGCTGATCGTCCGGGCCCTCTCCTTGCTGAAGCCGCTGCTGGTCGTCGGCCTCATCATCATCGTCGGCCTGCTCTTCGGCCTGGCCTGCACCCAGGGCGCGGCGGTCATCCGCAGCCCCCACCCCGATCACCCGGCTGCCGCGTTGGTTGCCCGAGAAGGTGCTGGGCTCCACCGCCGACACGGTCCGCATCAGCGACTGGGCCTCCTGCCGATCGGCCTGGCCAACCGCGAGAGCGATTCGCCCCTGCACCGGCTCTGGGGCCGGATCCTGCTCGGCCTCGCCGGGGTACTCCCCCGCTGCGGGATAACCTGGGCGTCGCGTCGCCCTGCTGGCGATCGCCCTGGTGCTGCTCCTGGCCTATTACCTGGCCGGTCAGCGCTCGCGGCCCTGTCGGTCGAACTGCCCGCCGAGGCGGCCGAGTCGCTCCGCCGCCAGATCCACCGCCATGTACCGCGCCAGTCGGCCCCGCCCTCGAGGGATCGAGCCGATCATCGAATTGTTCTCGGTGTCGGTGAACGAGTTGGAAGAGGGGATGCGGGCGGATATCCGCCAGACCTATTCGCCGCCGGCAACGATTGCCGTGCTGGGGATCCTGGCCCTGCTCGTCTGCTGGCCGCTCGCCCTGGTCTTCAAGCGCTCCCAAGGATCCTGACCGCCTGGGCCAGCGGGCCGCCCGAGCCCGGGCCGGCGGGTCGCCGACTCGGCCTCCCGCCACGCTGCAGGTCCAGATGCGGCTGCTGCAGGAAGACCTGGGGATGGTGCGCACGGTCCGCGTCTTCGGCATGGAGGGGGTCGATAGCCGGCGGTTCGACGAACACCTGGAGGCCTGCCGGGAGGCCGAGACCCGCAACCAGGAGGCGTCCAACGCCCTGGGCAGCACGTTCCTCCTGATCGGGCGCCGCGACGGTCCTGGGAGTCGGCCTGACGATGATGGCCTTGCTCCGCCGCCCGCCGCTGCTCTCGCCGGCCGCCGCCCTGGTCGTGGTCCTGGCCCTGGCCGGCACGATCCGGCCCATCCTCCGCTGGCGGGCGTCGCGGAGCCGCAAGAGGCACGCCTCACGCATCGCCAACATGATCTTCGAGTTCCTCGGACGAAAACCCGAACTTTACCAGACCAGCGGCGCCCAGTTCCTGCCGCCGGTCGAGCAGCGGATCCTGATGGAGAATGTCAGCGTCACCACGCCGTCCGGTAAGGACCTGCTGGAAGGGATCCACCTCGAAATCAAGGCGGGGACGCGGGTGGCCGTGATGGGCCGCGGCGAAGAGGCCAAGCATGCCCTCGTCTGCCTGATCCCCCGCCTGCTCGACCCCAAGTCGGGCAAGGTGCGGATCGACGGCCACGACCTCAAGAACGTTACGCTCGAGTCCCTGAGGGCCCAGGTCGCACTCGTGCTCAGCAGCGACCTGATCTTCAGCGATTCGGTCGCGGCGAACATCGGCCTGGGGAACCCGAGTATCACCCTGCCCAAGGTGATCGAGGCCGCCAAGATCGCGCACGCCCACACCTTCATCCAGGACCTGCCCCACGGCTACGACACGATCGTCGGGCCGCTCGGCCATTACCTGCGGGCCGACGAGCAATACCGGATCGCCCTGGCCCGGGTCTACCTGCACGACCCGTCGATCGTCATCATCGAGGAGCCGAACGGCTCGATCGACGACGAGATCAAGCCGCTGATCGACGACACGATCCATCGGCTCGCCCGCAACCGCACGATCATCTTCCTGCCGCATCGCCTGTCGACGATCCGGTCGTGCGACCAGGTGATCGTCCTGCACAACGGCCGCATCGAGTCGGTCGGCACGCCCAAGGACTTGCAGGCGTCCAGCAAGGTCTTCCGCCACCTGCAATACGTCGAATTCAACCAGTTCGCCGCCGGCGAGATCGAAGCCGGCCAGATGGGCGTCTAGCCCGGGCAGACGCCCCGGCATTTCCCGGGGGCCAGCACCGTCCCGGTGGCGTCCCCTGGCCAAGCACCTTCTTACTTAGCGCAGGAACCTTTGCGTGATCGGCGCATAGGCGTCGATCCGCCGGTCCCGCAGGAATGGCCAGTGCTGGCGGGTCGATTCCTGGTGGCCGACGTCGCAGGTGGCGATCAGCGTTTCCTCGCCCTCGCCGGCCTTCGCGATGACCCGGCCGAAGGGGTCGGACAGGAACGATCGGCCCCAGAATTCGATGCCGCCGTCGGCCGGACCTTCGTGGCCGACCCGGTTGACCGCCGCAACGTACACGCCGTTGGCGATCGCGTGGGAGCGCTGGATCGTCTCCCAGGCGTCGGCCTGCGCGATGCCGAACTCGGCCTTCTCGGACGGGTGCCAGCCGATCGCGGTGGGATAGAACAGGATCGAGGGGCCCTGGAGGGCGGTCAGGCGGGCGGCTTCGGGATACCACTGGTCCCAGCAGACCAGCGTGCCCAGCCGGGCGAACTTCGTGTCGGAGGCGACGAAGCCCAGGTCGCCGGGGGTGAAGTAGAACTTCTCGTAATAGAGGGGATCGTCGGGGATGTGCATCTTGCGATACACGCCCGCCGTTCGGCCGTCGGCGTCGAAGGTCACGGCCGTGTTGTGATAGAGGCCGGCGGCCCTCCGCTCGAACAGCGAACCGACGATCGCCATGCCGGTCTCGCGGGCCACCTCGGAGAGTTTCTCCGTGGAAGGCCCCGGGATCGGCTCGGCCAGGTCGAACTTGGCGTGGTCCTCGGTCTGGCAGAAGTACTGCGAGCGGAACAGCTCGGGCAGGCAGGCGACCTGAGCCCCCTGCTTCGCCGCGTCGTGGAGCCGCTCGACCGCCCTGCGGAGGTTATCCTCCGGGTCGGTCGAGCACCGCATCTGGATCAGGGCGACCTGGAACGTGCGGGGTGCGGGCATGCGGGGTTCGGCTCGCGAGGCTAGGGACGGGCTCGATTCGGTCCGAGAACGGTCGTCAGGCCGAGGCCGGCGGCTCGAACTTGGGCACGGAAGTCTCGATCCGGTCGGGGGCCCGTTCCGGGGTCGTCGTGGTCGACGAGGTCGACGTGTAGGACGACATCGTATCGTTGCCGGTCAGGTTGTCCTCCACGCCGGCGATGCCCTTCTTGAACTCGACCAGGCCCTTGCCCAGCGACCGGCCCACCTCCGGCAACCGCTTGCCGAAGAGCAGGACGCCGAACAGGCCGATCATGAGCATCTCGGGGTAACCCAGGCTGAACGCGAACATCGGTGGGCGGCTCCGTGGGATCGGTGGAAATCGGGTTCGGACCGGGTTCAGACGTCGTGCTTGGTGGTCGGCTTGTCGGCCTGGGTGACCGCCTTGTCGATGTCGTCGCTGATGTCGGTGACGCCCTTCTTGAACTCGGTGACGCTCTTGCCCAGCGACCGCATCACGCCCGGCAGCCGGTTGCCGAAGAACAGCAGCGCGATGAAGCCGACGATGAGGATCTCGGGGCCGCCGAAGGTGGTGCCGAAGAAGCCGAAGAGGGTCATGGCCGGTCTCCTGCGAGTGCAAAGGTCGGGATACCGGGCGATCGGCCCGGCGAGGCGTGGAAGGCATGGGCGATCCCCGATGCGGACCGACGGCCCAGCCGACGCGCGGCGGGCCGGACCTCTCGGTGGGCGAGTATGCGCGGTGGGGATCACTCGGGGAAGAAACCTCGACGGCGGGCCGACAGATCAGCCGCCAAACCGAGGCCAATGCGTCTCGACAGGGACGACGCGGGTGGGTGTTTCACCACCATCGTAACGCCTCAGCGCCCCCGTCAAACGGATTTCGGCGGCGTTCAAGGATTCGGCTCGCCCGTCCCGGCATATTCCCAGGGGAACGCGACCTGGAACGGTTCCCACCAGGCCGACACTCCGGTCGCCTCGTCGGCGGCCCGATCCACCGAATCGCCGGGGGGCGCGAGCTTCAAGACCAGCCGGTAGCTGCCCGGGGCCGGCTTGACCGTGGCCCCGTAATGCATCCCGCCCCTCGACAGGGCGGGCTTCAGGGTGCCTTCCTCGATCGCCGCCCCGCCTTGCGGCGGCTCGATCCGGTATCCCAGCTGGAGGTAGGGTACGAAGCTGCCCGGGGGGAACGCCTGCGGGTTGTCGGGTTCGGCGAGAACCTCGACCTCCAGGCGGGTCGATTCCGGCGACGGATCCCGGCCGGCCAGCGGCGGGGCCGGGCGGTATCCGGCGCGAATCGTGAGCCGATTGCGGCCGGCCTCCTCGCCGATCAGCCCCACGCCGGGGGCCCTCACCCGCTGGGAATCGGGGTGGCGGGCGGGGAGCATGCCCGGCGGGCCGGACGGCTGCTCCGGGTCGGGGGCCAGGTTCAGCATCAGGACCAGCGCCGACGCGCTCAGGATAATCATGGCCGCCGTCAGGCCGACCCAGTTCTCAGGCATCTGCCGTCCCAGCACGACCGAATCCCCCGCCCGGGCACGGCCGGCACCCCCGCCGAAGCTTGCGGAAGCCCGGCGATCGGGCGATTATAGCGGGCCGGATCGGGCCGTTCCAGGGGCCCGGAACTCGTCGAATCCGCGGGGATCTCGCAGGGCATGCGCACCGATTACGCCGGACAGTGGGACTTCACCCGGCTGGAGCCGGGCGGCCGGGCGATCGAGCTGGCCCGTCCGGCCGACCCCGACCGGCTCCTGGACGACCCGGGCGTCCTCGAGTGGAACCGGCGCGACGACTACATGCCCTACTGGGCCTACCTCTGGCCGGGCACCTTCCTGCTGGCCGACAAGGTCGCGGCGGCGGGGGATTGGGGAGGCGCCGAGGCCCTCGAAATCGGCTGCGGCCTGGGCCTCGCGGGTTTGACCGCGATGGCGTGCGGCGCCCGGGTGACGTTCACCGACTACGACGAGGCCCCCTTCCCCTTCATCCGGGCGAGCGTCGAACGGATGGGGCTCGATCCGTCGCGGTGCGAATGCCGGACGATGGACTGGCGGGAGCCGCCCGACGAGACCTTCCCGACGATCCTGGCGGCCGACGTGCTCTACGAGCATCGGCTCGTGCCGCTGGTCGTCGGCGTGATCCGCAAGATGCTGGCGGCCGACGGCGTGGCCTGGATTTCGGGGCCGTATCGCGTCGCCACGCTCGACCTGGAACCGCTGCTCGACGCCGCCAGGCTCCGCCACGAAGCGACGCCGGCCGCCTCGATCGACGATCGAGGGCGGCCGGTCCGGGGGACAATCCATCGCGTCTGGAAGGCCTGAAGGCCGGGCCTCACTTCTTCGCGTTGAGCGCCTTTTCGAGGCGCTCGACCGCCTCACGAAGGGCCTTCACCTCCTGGCGGAGGTTATCCGCTTCGTCCGACCCGGCGGCCTGGTTCAGGGCGTCGATGCGTGCCGCAGCCCGCCTGCTGAGCAGCGTATCCAGATAGACGTTCTTCGCCGCGGGGCAAGCCACATTCCCGTTCACCAGGAAAGGGAACACGCTCCTGTCCTCCTGGCCGACCATCAGCTTGATGTAATCATTCCCGCTTTCCGAAGCGGCCCGGACGGCCGGTGTCACCGTGATGGAGAACGGCTTGCCGTTCCTCAGCCCGGAGAGCGTCGTCTGGGTCTCGCCCAGCTTCTGGACCTGGGCCCGGAACCCCTCGACGCTCTCGACCGGCTGATCGCCCAGCTTCAGGGCGATGTCATACGCCTTGACGCCGGCCTTCGCCGCCGGGCTATCGGCGACGACTTCCTTGATCAGGACCCCTTCGCCCTCCTTCAGGCCCAAGTTGACCCGCAGGGGCTCGTCCATCGCCTCCAGGGAGACCCCGATGAAGTACTCCCGCGCCGCCGCCTGGGGCGCGGCCGGGCCCAGCGTCACCCAGGTCACCGGCCGGGCCAAGAGCGTCGTCTCCTTGCGGCCGCGGAGCAGGCCGAGCTTCAGCGTCTTGTCGTGGGTCGCCTTCAATTTCTCCTGGAAGACCTCGCGGGTCGGCAGGGGCTGATCATTCAGGCTCAGCAGCACGTCAAAGCGCTGCAAGCCGGCCTTCGCGGCGGCCCCGCCGTCGGCGAGCGTCTCGACGAGCAGGCCCTGTCCCTCGGGCAGGTCGAGCTGCGCCCGGAGCGCCTCGTTGACCGGCGAGAGGGTCGCCCCCAGGATGTCGTCCTCCCGGTTGGCCTCCACGTAGAAGCGGGCCGCGATGGCCTCGTTCTGAGCCTGAAGCTGGCCCACCCAGTCGTCCTTGCGATGGTTGTACACATCCCAGACAACAACCGATTGCCCCGGATTCGCTGCATGGCACGCATTGCAGGCGACCGCCCCGTTGGCGTAATTCGCCTTTTGGAATGCACCACTCGCCACAAGATAAGAGTCCACATCCTGCGGGGCCTGCGGCGGGGAGACCGGATTGGCCCC
Organism: Isosphaeraceae bacterium; assembly: GCA_046350035.1. GTDB lineage: Bacteria > Planctomycetota > Planctomycetia > Isosphaerales > Isosphaeraceae > CALLYK01. The sequence continues at coordinate 45,563 of JAXMBD010000008.1, forward strand.
CGCGAATACCCCCGAAATCGGCCCGAAGGCCAGCGCGCAGGCCCAGGCGGCCCAGTTTTGGGTCTTCATCGAACGATCCTCCGGTTTGAGGGTGGCAAGGCAAGGGACGAGGTCGAGGGGCCGGGACCTCCCGACTCAGAAGGTCCGGTTACCGATGTACTTCAGGCGAAACTCCGGCACGGGCACCGACCGCTTCGGCCCGTTGGGCGGCCCGACCGTGACCAGCCGTTCGCGCTTCTCGACCTGGAATCCGCGACGTTCCCAGGCCTTCACGAGCGCCTCGTCGACCGGCGGCAGGGATGGCTCCTCGGGCGGCTCGGGCCGCTTCTCGGGCCCGGGTGGAGGGTTTGGATCCGCGGGAACGACCTGCGCGACGCGGGGCGGATCGGCCTGGGCCACGAGGATTTCTGGCCGACCCGGTGCTCTGGCGTGGAGCGCCCAGCCGCCGGCGAACGCCAGCAGCCAGCCGGCGGCGATCGCCAGCCTGGGCCACCATCGACGCGAGCGGCCCGGCCGCCCCTCGGCCGCGCCGAAGCCGTCGAACTCGGCCAGGTTTCGCGCCTCGGCCCTCCAGCTTTGTTCTTCGAGGAAGGCCAGCGCGACGCGACGCCATTCGCCCGGAGCTTGTTCGAGCGAGGCCAGCAAGGCGCGCCGCTCGTCGTCGGCCAGTTCGCCGTCGACGAGTCGGTCGATGGTACGGTCGTCGATCGTCATCACGCATCCTCCCCGGCCGCGCCCAGGCGGGTCAGGTCGTCCCGCAGCTTCCGGCGGGCGCGATGCAGCCTCGCCTCGACGGCCGCCTCGCTGATCCCCAGGTGGTCGGCCAGCCGACGATAGCTCCAGCCCTCGGTGTACTTGAGCATCAAGACCTCGGCATCCCGAGACGGCAACCCGGCCATCGCCTTGCGGACCAGCTCCCGTCGCTCGTCGAGCAACAGCCAGCCCAGCGGGTCGTTCCCGACGGAAGCAGTCGCTTCGGCCCGTTGCGAGTAGGAATCGAGCAGCTTCCGCCTCCGCCCATGACGCCTCCGATACAGCAGCACCTGGACGACCGCCAACCGATGGAGCCAGGCGCCCACGCGGGACGGGTCGGCCAGGGGCGAACGCTGGGCGACGGCCGCCAGCGCCACCTCCTGCAAGACCTCATCGACCGCCTGCCGATCGCCCAGGCCCAGCCTCGCCAGCACGGCCGTCCGCAGCCACCGTTCGTGCCGCCCCAGGGCCGACGACCAGTCGATCGCCCCCCCCGGAAGTTCCCCCGGACCTGTCGGATTCGCTGGATCGGCCATGACGGACAGCATAGTTACCGCCCGACCGGCAATCTTGCGGGGCTTCCTTTTTTTTCGGACACCTCGCAGGCAGGTCGTTACTGGTCCTACCCCCACCGAAATCAAACCAGCACGGTGCACAAGCGAGGGAATCGCGCCTGCTCGGGGGGGGTCCGCCCAATCCGCGGCCCCGCCCGCATCGGTGAGCTTTGGGTCGCAGGAAGCCTCCATGCTGGCCCGGTCGGCTGCATGGGATGGTCCGGCGTGCCTCCCCTACTCGCGATTCTGGGCGAGCCAGTCCGCGAAGCGTGTCCGGCCGAGACGAGGGTTGTCGCCCGGCATCAAGGAGTGGTCCTCCACCGCCACGCCGTAATACAACGCCTGGGGATCGGTGACGACCGTCCGCGCGTCCCCGTTCGCGTGCAGGAACTGCCGCACGAGGTCGTCCTGGCGCACCGGCTCGGGCCCGGCCAGATCGATCGTGCCGCTCAAAGGCTCGGCGAGGGCCGCGTCGGCCACGGCGGCGGCGACATCCTCCGCCGCGATGGGCTGCATCAGGACCGGTGGCAGGCGGACCGTCTGCCCTTCCGTCGCGAACTGGGCGATGCCCGCCACGAATTCGAAGAATTGCGTGGCACGCACGATCGTGTAAGGAATCCGGGACCCCTTGATCAGTTGCTCCTGGGCCATCTTCGCGCGGAAGTAACCGCTGGCGAGCAGTCGTTCGGTGCCGACGACCGACAACGCGACATGATGAGCGACGCCCGCTTCGGCTTCCGCGGCCGACAGGTTGCGACCCGTGGCCTCGAAGAACGCCAAGACCGCGTCGTCCTCCCACAAGGGAGCGTTGGCGACATCGACGACCACCCGAGCACCGGCGAGCGCCTGGGCCAACCCCTCGCCCGTGACGGCGTCGACACCCGACGAGCGCGACGCCGGCAATACATCGTGGCCGCGCCCGCGGAGGTTCATCACGACCTTCTTGCCGATCAGCCCACTTCCGCCGATGACGACGATCTTCATCGCTGAGCCCTCGTGAAGCCGTTCGCCGCCGGGACGCCCAAGCTCAGCGGACCCACACCGCCGAGGCCGGCATGATGATACCCGAAGCGCCTCGGCAGTGCGGGGCCCTTTGCAGAGCCTGGTTTGGTGGCCCGCCGGTCGCCCGCCTCCAGGGCTTCGGCGAGTCGCAGCCTCGCCAGTCGTCAGGCCTTCAGAGGACGCGGCGACCCGCTACGAGGAGCAGGCCGTTAGCTTCGCCGGTTTCCTCCGGCTCGCTCCCGTGCTCGTCGGGGGACCCGGTCGAATGCCCATCGCACCTTGGGGCTAGTCGGGTGCGGGTTCAACGATGGCGTCGGGCCGCTTACGGCCCGAAATAACTCTTGCGCAAGAGCGTGGAGCCGTTCACGACCGCCTGGGTGTTCCCGCAGGAAATCGAACCGAAGTTCCCCCTCGCCTCCGACCAGTCGGAACAGGTCCCGACGACATAGGTGCCCGGATAAGGCAGGGCGCGGCCCTGGTCATCGCGGACCTCGACGGCGACCTCGATCCCGCCCAGGCCGAACAGGCGTTCCCGGCCGACCACGGCAACCCCCCACCCCTGGTCCGGGCTTGTGGCCTCGGCCACGAGCCGCCGACGGTCATGGAGCCAACCGGGCAGGGCGGCACCCACCAGCAGGAGTACCGCAAGGCCGAGGAGCAAGGCGGCTCGCCGATTCACTGACGATGCCCTCCCGTCAAGTCGAGCTTCGCACGCCCAAAGCAGCCAAATAGGCCGCGGAGTTCCCCTCAGTCTAGCCTGGAGGTTTCCGACTGCTACAGGCTCTTCGGAGGAGTTGCGCGGCGGATGAGCATTCTCGGCCTCGACCCCCTTCAAGTTCAAGCACGTCGCCCGCACCGACGATACGAGCACCGCCCAGGCCCCCTTCGTTACCATCCCGAACGACGCGGACGCCCTCCGCGACTTCCTCGCCGCCTCGAGCCGATCCCGGATGGGTTGCACCCAGGAGAGGGATAGGGGGCCTGGCTCCCGGCCCAGACTCACCTCGATCCGGAGGGGTTTGTCTCGCGGCCGGGTGCCAGCCCGATCCCCCGGGCTCGGCCGTCGGAAGGACCCGCGACGGTGGGATCGCGATCACCCCAGGCCCGGTAGAAGGGGACAGGCAGCGCGCTTCGGGAGGGATTCTATCTCCATACACCATGAAGTCCGTTCGGGGGATTCACCGGGCCGCCATTGCCTTGCCCCGCGAAGTCACCTTGATCAAGCTGGGGTATCGAGCTATAGACCCACCCGCCTCGTTGTGGAAGCCTTGACACATCGTCTTGAGGGAGGAATCTCGGATGCGAAAATGGCCAGGCGCTTGCCTGTTCCTGATCGCTACGCCGCCCCGGCCCTGGCGCAGGAGGACGTACGCTTCGAGGTCGCGGCCGAGCCGCGTCAGGTAAATGCCGGGGATTCCCTGGTGCTCACGATTACACTTCGGAACGAGGGGGATGCGGCGGCGTCTCGGGTGCAGGTCGGGGCGAAGTTCTCGGCCGAACTGGAGCCTTGGGCGACCGACGGCACCAAACAGGGTGCCAAACTGACGAAGGACCGCCGGCTGATCTTCCCCGTGATCACGACCGTGGACGCCGGCGAGACGGTGGTCCTGAAGATCGAGACCAGGGCCCTGAAGACCGGCCTGGCGACGCGCCGCGTTTCGGTGACGGATACCGGCCTGGGTGCCTTGACGCTGGAAAAAGACGAACCCGTCCGCGTGAGGTGACGCGTCGCGGCGGGCTGGACGTTGGGGACACGCCCGGTCCGCCGTGCGATCGCTCGACAGGCCAGCGTGCCACGTAAGCGGGTCGTGACCAATCCGAGGCCTTCGCCGCCCGACGGTCGGTCACGACCCGGGCGGATCCATCGGCGTGGCCTCGACCGAGGGGGGGCCAGGGGCGTCGGGTCGCTCGGAGTCCGGCGCTCGCTCGCCGTACCAGAGATCGAGGCCCTCGCGCCGACGATACGACTCCGGACCGGCGATCATCCATCGAAACGCCTCGCCGATGATCCGTCGAGCCGAGTTCGCCCGCAACTTGCGGCCGGAGGTGATCACGGGCGGCTTCGGGACGACGAACGGCCCGACCCTCTTGAGCTGCCGGATGAACGCCGCCTCCTCGGCCGCGAAGTAGCGCTCGCTGAAGCCGCCGATCGATTCGAACGCCTCGCGGGTGCAGAACAGGAAACAGCCGCCGACGAGCTTGAGGAGCCTGGCCAAGGCGACGGCCACCGGGTAGAGGAGGCGTGCCCACGGGGGCAAGACGCCGTCGAACCGGAAGACGCAGCCGCCGCCGACGGCCCCGCGTCGCAGCACGTCCAGGGCGGCACGGACGGCATCCGGGTTGGCCAGCGTATCGGCATCGACGAAGAAGAGGATGCCACCCCTCGCCGCCCGCGCCCCCGCGTTGCGCGTCGCGGAAATCTGGCGGTACGCGACGTGGAGGATCCGGGCCCCGTTCCCCTCCGCGATCTCAGAGGTTCGATCGGTGGATGCGTCATCGACGACGATCACCTCGAACACCTCGCCGACCGCCCGAGCGGCGTGGCCTGCCGCCCGGACGGTTGCCCCGATGTGCAATTCCTCGTTGTGAGCGGGGATCACGAACGAGATCATGCCACCCCGCCACCCCGATCAACCAGGGAAGCCGAATGACCCCCTCAAGGTAGCCTTGAGGTTTCACGGATCGCACGAGCGACCCGAAGCAGCCACCCGGATGAAGCCCATTCTCGACCTCGACCCCGGGGAGTTCCAGGCCATCGCACGCGCCTCGCGAGGCGGCGCCGGCGGGTGGACGATGGCCGCCGACCAGTGCCTCGCGGATTTTTCCCACAGACAGAACAGCAAGCCAACAGTGCCACCCGCCTGTTTTCCGGCAGCCCTGAAGGGCGGCTGCTCCAGCCCAGGGCAACGCCCGGATCGGGACCCACGTTCCGGCAGCTCCGGTGGCGGCTCAAGGCGTCCCGACGAACACCCCCCGAATGTCCTCGACCCCCACACTCCGGTGCGGTTCGAAATGCCCCCGGACGCTCCGACACGAACGGCCGCATCCTCGTTTCGATACATAATACAGACGGGTAATAAACACACCATACGAATTGGTGTATATCGCATGGATCCCTGGCCCGCGCCGTCGCCAGGCTCTCCGACTGCTCCATTCGCGCGCGCGCGTCCCCATCCACCTGATCTTCAGCACAAAGGGCCGGGGCGCCCCTGAGCCGCGATGGCGTTCGCCGTTTCGGATTCGAACCACCCTGCCATCCGCCACTCCATCGCCGACCCGCAGGAGCATCATCGGGCCCGGTCGTTCCCGAGGAGTACCGCGCCTTCCTACAAAGGAATCGCATTCCGCATGACGAACGGTTTGTTTGGGATGGATAAGATCCGGGGCGGATGAGGCGTTCGACTCCGACCCCAGGGCGTTGCCCTGGGCTGGAGCTGGGTCGCCCCTTTCGGGGCTGCCGGTGGGTGGGCCCAGCCCGCACTTTCCGCATTCCTAATCATTCCTCAATAACCCTATCGCCCCGCATGCAGCCGATCGCACAAATTACCTATCCCCACTCACAACAAGCCTTTGAAAAATTTTACGCATTTCCCTCAAGCTTACCCTATCCCTCTCATCCGATATCCGGGGGAAGACGCCAAACTATGCAGCCTGAGCCGCTTGCTGGGGTACGCACCATGACCGTTCCTCGGGATGAATCGACCGTCGCGACCGTGGATACCCCCCCTCCCAAGGTCTCCCGGCAGGGCCAGGGCGGGGGTCCCAAGACCGCCTTCGGCAAGGCCGCGTCGAGCAAGAACGCCACCACGCACGGCCTGGCGGCGAAAGCAGGCCCGCACCCTTCCCGACTACTTCCAGAACGACGTCCACGAACGGATGTTCTATTACGTCGCCCACCATCAGCCCCAGTGCGACGACGACAATGCCCTCTGCGGCCTGGCCGCCATCGGATTTGTTCAGCATCGCAACGCCCTCTCGGAGCAGTTCCAGTACCTGCGGGTCCGGTCGCGACGCGCCCAGTCCTGCTGGTCCCTGGACCGCGCCGTCGACGCCGGCCTGCTGGCCCAGAAGCTGCCGAAGCGGCCCGGCGTGGTGTCGGTGCAGCTGGCCGGCACCTACCACGGGGCGATCTGGCTGCTCGACCGCTGGCATCACCTCGCCCGCAGCCTGGAAGGGACCGGGCTCTGGAGCGAGGAGGAGATCCAGCTCGCGTACGACCTGCTCGGCCGCGACGCCCTGACCCGCCAGCATGACCCGGATCGGGTCGTCGCCGGCAGCCTGGAGGAGCGGGAAGGAGCTGGTCGCCAAGCGGATCGCCCGGAAGCCGCAGGAGCTGGTGGACGGCCCCTTGAAGGAACTCGACGCCGAGCAGCGGTTGCAGGCGATCCGCGGCCAGGCTACCTGGACGACCCGGCCTCATCGGCGGTTCGACCGCTACGGCAACCGGGCCTTGAAGCTGAACCGCGACTGCCTCGCCGAGTTGGAACGCCGCCGGATCGCGCGGGGGCTGGACGCGTACAACCCCGACGGCACGATCGCCACGCCGCCGCCGAAGCCGGGCGACCCGGAGGTCGAACTGGATCCCGACTACCGGCCGCGGTTCTACCGGCTTCCCGAGGAAGAACACCAGGCGAACGAGCCGGAAGCGGAGAAGCCGCGGCCGATCCGCAACGAGCCGAGGGCGGCATCGCCGGCCCCCGAGCCGATCCGCAACGAGCCGGCCGAGCCGAGGCGCCGGCCGAACGCGGAGGAGATCCAGAAGGCCCAGCGGAAGCTGGCCGAGGATCGCAAGGCCCAGGACCGCGAGAAGGCCCGCCTCCGGGCCGAACGCAAGGCGGCGAAGGCGGCCCGCAAGCGGAATCGCTGATTGGTGGGTCGGATCGATTGTTTTTGGTCTGAATTTGTTGAATCAAATTGAGTGGCACTGGTGGCTTGACCACCAGTGCGTTTTCGCCATGGCTAGCGGAAGACACTGGTGGACAAGCCACCAGTGCCACCCGGAATCCATACTGTTCGATCGAATACTATGAGCTGAAGTCGGACAGGCATTCTTGCCTCTTGGGCCGATTGGAATGGCTTTGAGAGGGGCGTCCTCACACGGGTTTCGTCGGCTCCGCCGACGGGAACGCGTGCCATCCTCGGGCTGTCTGCCAGGTCTTTTGGCCTCCCTGGCCCAACGAACTTCCTGTGGCGCGGGTTTTGAGGGTTTTGCAGTGAGCCGGGCGGGTTCAGGCCCATTGCCGGTCGGTCGAGTAGGGCAGGACCTTCGGACCTGCGCCGGCCAACCCGGCCTTGAGGGCGGCCACCTGGGCTTCGAAGTCGGGCTCGTCGAGCGGCGTCGATCCGCCTCCCAGTTCGGCCGCGTCGAGGACGAAGACCGAATCGCCCGGCTTCCAGGGGAGTTGCCGGAGCAAGGCGGCGGTGGCGTCGATCGAGGCGGTTTCCCCCGGCCGGGCGAGGGTCAGCACGCTGAGGCCCCATCCTTCGGGCCGGCCTTGCAGCCCTTCGATCAGGTCACGGTCTTCCCAGGATTTGCCGCAGGCCGAGCGGATGGCCGGGTCGCCCGACTCGATCCCCAGGACCAGGCGTTTCAGGCCGTGTTCGGCCAGTTGGCGGCCGAATTCGGGTTCGATCCAGCCGCTCGGGAAGTCGTCGGCGAAGGTGATGGAGCCCTTCCAGGCGGGTGCGTCGGCGGCCCGTTCGCGGCATCGGTCGGCGACGGCGTCCAGGCACTCGAGGATCCAGGCGCGGTCCTGGCGGAGGAAGTCGGCCCCGGCGAGGAAGGCGGTCGTGCACTGGTCGCGCCGGAGGCCCAGCAATTCCAGGACTTGGGCGACGTGGGCCTCGAATTCGGGGCGGTCTCGGACGTAGTGCTCGGCGCCCGGACCGCCGCCGTAGGCGACCTCGACGGGGTGCCCCAAAGTGGCCTGGAAGACGGCCGATTGCTGGGCGTCGGGGGGCAGGAACGGCAAGGGGCCGTAGGTTTCGAGGTAGCGTTCCCGGTGGCGGAACCAGGCGGCGGCGTCCCACCGAGCGATCCGTTCCAGCATATCCAGAAGGCCGTCGCGGTCGAGGGCCTGGCCGGGCTTGGTGGGCTCGACCGCCTCCCGGGCGCCGGAGCGGACCTCGCCGATGAGGTCGATCGCGGCCGAACGGACGGTGGCGTCGAGGTCGTTGGCCTCGCCGAACGGGACCGACCGGCGGTGGAGCCGCATGTTGGCCCCTTCGCGGACTCGGTCGATGGCGACGACGCGGCCGTCGAGCCCTTTGAGGTAGTGGATGCCCTCGATCAGGGCACGTTGCCATCGGCCTTCGCGGTCGAAGTGATAGAAGGGGGCGTCGTCGTCGAACAGGGCGAATCCGCCCGGCTTGAAGCCGGCGAAGGTGGTCCGGCCGTCGGGCGTGCGGAGCCCGACCCGTCGTTTGTACAGGGCGCCCGCCTCGATCAGGCAGGCGGCCTCGGTTTGCGCGGCCATCGCTGGGGAAGTCCTCGCGGCCCGGTCGTCGAAGCCGGAAAATCGGCCTCAACGGTTTTGCCGAGTCCGATTATAGTCGAGCCCGAACCGTGTACCCCGGCCCCGGCCCGGCTTCCAGGAGGGAAACCGTGCTCCCCCCCATCGACCCGACCGCGATCCGAGCGGCCCTGCGGCATCCGATCGTCGAGGCCTGCCTGCTGGCCTGCCTGGCGATCACGATCCACCTGGCCGGCAACGGACGGACCAGCCTCTGGGATCGCGACGAGCCCCGGTACGCCCAGTGCACCCGGGAGATGCAGGCCAGCGGCGACTGGATCCGGCCCACGTTCAACGGCGAGCCCCGCCACCACAAGCCGGTCCTGATCTACTGGTTGATGATGGCCGGCTACGCGATCGGCGGCGACAACCCGTTCGGCGCCCGGCTGGTCTCGGCCGTGATGGGGACGGGGACCGTCCTGCTGACCTGGGGCCTGGGCCGCAAGATGTTCGGGCCTTCCGCCGGCCGGTTGGCGGGCCTGATCCTGGCCAGTGCCCCGATCGTGATCATCGAGGCCAAGCTGGCGACGACCGACGCGACCCTGGCCTGCATCCTGGTGGCGGCGCAGTCGCTGCTCTGGCGGCTGTCGCGGCGGGACAGCCCGGGGTCGGCGATGGGCTTCTGGGCCCTGATGGCGGCGGCCTTGCTGATCAAGGGGCCGGTCGGGCCCTTGCTGATCGCCTGCGCGGGGGCCGCTTCCTGGTGGTGGGGCGGTCCGACGGCCTGCTGGAAGCGGCTCCGATGGCGCCAGGGCCTGGCCTTGATGGTGGCCCTGGCCCTGCCCTGGTACGCGGCGATCGGCATCCTCACCCGGGGCGAGTTCTTCCGGCTTGCCGTGGGCACGCAGATCGTCGGCCGCGTCGTGACCGGCCTGGAGGAGCACGGGGCCCCGCCGGGCTACTACGTCGCCACGACCCTGGTCGGGTTCTACCTGGTGGTCGGCGATCCTGCCGATCGCCCTGTACGCGGCCTGGAAGCAGCGGCGGAGCCGGCCCGACCTGGCCTTCCTGCTGGGCTGGACGGTCGGGCCCTGGCTGGTGCTCGAATGCGTCAAGACCAAGCTGATCCATTACTACCTGCCCGCCCTGCCCGCCTGCGCCCTGCTCGCCTCGTGGATGATCCATGAAGTCGCCCGCGAGGCGGTGCCGCTGGCCCGGCTGAAGCTGGGGCGGCTTTCGGGCGCCTTGCTCGTCGGCATCGGCCTGGGGGTGACGGTCGGGCTGATCGGCCTGGCCTTCACCTTCCCCGCGACGATGCGGGCCCCGTTGCTGGTGGAGGCGGCCCTGATCCTGGCCGGCACCCTGTTCGCCGTCGATCGGTTCCGCAACCGGGACGCGATGCGTGCCGCCGCCGTGATGGCGACCACCTGGGCCGGCGTGATGTTCCTCGCCGGCGCCTGGCTGGTGCCGTCGGCCGAGCCGTACCGGGTCTCCACCCGGGTCGCGGCCAAGCTGGGAGAGTGGTCGTCGAAGGAGGAGGCCGAGCCGGTCCTGGCCAACTTCCAGGTGCCGAGCGTCGTCTACGCCTACAAGCAGCCGATCACCGTCCTGCACACCTACGACGAGCTCGTGGAGATCCTGCGGGACGGCCGGCCGGTCGTTTCGGCACTCCGCGAGGCCGACCTCAACCTGTTCCAGTTCTACCCCGAGATCGGGGTCGAGATCCGCGAGACGATCCAGGGCTTCAACATCGACAAGGGCAAAACCGAGACCCTGCACGTGGCGAGGATCACGCACCGAGGCCAGGCCCCTTCAATCGCCTCGGCCGCGGGACAGGATTCCCGCATAAAGTGAGCGGAGCTGGTCGGTCATCGTCTCGTGGCGGAACTGGTCGGCGAATCGACGGCGGCCCTCGGCACCCATGGCGGCCCGTGCAGCGGGATCGCCGGCCAGGCGGAGGATGGCCTCGGCCATCCCGGGCAGGTCGCGGGGCGGCAGCAGGATGCCGGTCTCGGGCAGGCAGACCTCGCGGGCGCCGTCCACGTCGTAGCTGAGGATCGGCCGACCGACGATGAGCGATTGGGGCAGGACGCGTGCCAGGCCCTCGCGAAGGCTGGGATGCACCACGGCATCGGCCGCCGCCAGCAGTTCGGGGATCTTCCCGGGCGGGACCAGGCCCGTAAACAGGATCGCGTGGCGGACCCCTAACCGTTCGGCCTCGGCCTCCAGGCGTTCCCGGAGGATTCCGCCGCCGATCCAGAGGAACCGGACCCGGGGATTGCGGCGGAGGACCTCGGGGGCGATCGCCAGGATGTCGTCGTGCCCCTTGCGCTCGAACAGGCGAGCGACCGTGGCGAACGCGACTTCGTCGTCGGCCAGGCCGAGTTCCCGTCGGACCTCGTCGCGGGGGCGGGGCGGGTTCAGGAACGAGTGGACTTCCATGCCCGAGTAGACGGTCTGATACTGCTCGGGCCGGCCGACCCCTTCGGCCAGGGCCTGCTCGGTCATGGCATCGCAGACGCTGACGATCTTGTGGCAACGTCGGGCCGCCCAACGCTCCGACGCGATGTAGAGCCGGTTCTTCCAGGGACGCTCGGAGGGGCCGAACGGCAGGCCGTGGATGGTGTGGACGACCGCGGGCACGCGCTCATCCCAGGCGGCGGCCCGGCCGACGATGCCCGCCTTGGAGCTGTGCGTGTGGACCACCTCGGGCCGGAGCCGGCGGAAGGCCGCCCGGAGTTGGCGGTAGGCCCGAAGGTCGGTCCCGGGCCGGATCGCCCGGACGAGCTCGGGCATGACCTCGACCTTCAACCCCTGGCGTTCGGCTCGGCCGAACAGGTCGCCCTCGGGCCCTTCGGCCGGCCCGGCGATGAGTGTGACGTCATCCCCGTGGCGATGGTGCAACCCTTCGACTGTGAGCAGGGTGTTTTCCTGGGCTCCGCCGAGGATCAGGCGGGTGATGACATGGACGATCCGCATGGCGGTCCCGAGAGGTCAGGGCTGGGCGAAGCTGCCGCCCGAGAAGCCCGGCGAGGCCGAAGGGGGCGGCTGGCTGGTCGTCGGCTCCGAGACGGGGATCGGCACGTCTTGCCGGGCGACCTGGCGGATCGGCTGCCCCTGGTAGTCGAGCAGGGTGAACGAATCGAGGACTTCCCGGGCCCGGTCCTCGGGGAAGCCGGCCGCGGGGGCCGTCACGACGACCTGGTAGAACTTGGAGCCGACCACGAACATCCGGCCCCGATAGCGGCCGCCGCCGGGCAGCTCCAGGGTCAATTCCCGCCCCGGGTGGCCGCAGAGCGTCACGTCCGATTGTTCGACCAGCTTCCCGCCCTTTTCCAGGGCCCCGGCGACCGCACCGCCCAGTCGACTCATTGGGCCGTCCCAGGGCGACATGCCGAACCCGAATCCGCGGGGCAGCTCGTTGTAGGTGACCGTGTACTCGACCGGCCCCGCCTTCAGGGAATGGGCCTGGTAGGTGATCGGTCCGAATGGCCCGGGGGTGGTCTGCGCGGTCCGGCTGGGCGTGCCGGGGAGCTTCACCGCGAACCCATCCTGGGCGTGGGTGTACTCGCGGAGCTTCGGCCCGCAGCCCGCCGCGGCGACCGCCAGGGCCGCGACGATACCGAGTCGGCTCATGGATCGTAATCCTCCCCGTAGCGGACCCTCACCAGGAAGAGGCCCTGCGGGGGTGCGGTCGGCCCGGCGAGCGTCCGGTCCTCGGCTTCGAGGGCCTGCCTCACGCGTCCCTCCGGCCACTTCCGCTGCCCCACCATCACCAGGGTGCCGGCGATGGCCCGCACCATGTTATACAGGAAGCCATCGGCCTCGACATCCAGCCAGACGAAGTCCTGCATCCGACTTACGGCGATGTGGCCGATCGTGCGGACGCTGCTGGTCCGGTTGGGCCAGTTCGTCTCGAAGCTGCGGAAGTCGTGCCGGCCTCGGAGCGCCTGGGCGGCCCGGTGCATCGCCCGGTCGTCGAGCCGGGTCGGGATGTGCCAGGAATGGCGGAGCTGGAACGGGTCGGCGATCGGCCCGTTGTCGATAACGTACCGATAGAGCTTGGCGCGGGCGTCGAGCGTCGCGTGGAACGCCTGCGGGACCTCGCGGGCTTCCCGGACGCGAACGTCCTTCGGGAGCAGGGCGTTGAGGGCCTTGACGAACGTGGCGGGGTCGTGCCGCGAGGCGGTATGGAAGTGGACGACCTGGCCCAGCGCGTGGACCCCCGCATCGGTCCGGCCGCTGGCCGTGGTCGGCGGGGCGCTCCCGGTCAGCTGGCCCAGGGCGGCTTCGAGGACCCCCTGGACCGTCCTCAAGCCCGGCTGGTACTGCCAGCCATGAAAGTCGGTCCCGTCATAGCGGATGACCAGGCGGATGTTGCGCGGAGTCACGGCCCGATGCGGTTCCCCGGCTCGGGTGTCCGGCCCGGCCGATTCCGCGCCCGCCGGGGCACACGACACGGCCGGGCGCGGTATCGTATGGTACATACGGGGGCGGGGGATCGCGAAGGGAGTGCCGGCGGGGCGGCTCCCGGGAGTGTCAGCCCGCCTTGCGTGGGACGGGATCGCGCTCTAGAATATTCCGGTTGATGGACGAGCCCAGCCTGGGCGACATGACGGTCGGCCTCCGGCTCCGAGGCAGGATGCCCGATCGATAACCCGAGCCGAGCCGACCTGGATCGAGACGCGCCCCCAGCCCCTCACGCGCTCGCAGGCCGTGCCGCCGCGCATTGCGGAGGCCGGCGAAGCCCCGCCGGGGCCGCCCAGGCGGTCCCTTCGACACGACGAAAGGACTAGGCATGCCATCGGGTAAGGACATCTCGGGCGGTGGCGGCGGGAAGCGGGGCGGCGGTGGCGGCTCGGCGCCCACGTGCACGGGCGGCGTCAAGAAGAACGCCTATTGTTCCTTCTGCCGCAAGAGCTACCGCGATGTCGGCCCCCTGGTCGAGGGCCCCGGCGACGTCTACATTTGCGGCGAGTGCATCGAGCTCTGCCAGTCGATCCTGGACCAGGAGCGGCGGCGTCGGGGCGTCCCCAAGACGCTATTCACCGACATCCCCACGCCCCGGGAACTGAAGGAACAGCTCGACCAGTACGTGATCGGCCAGGACCGCGCCAAGAAGGTGCTGTCGGTCGCCGTGCACAATCATTACAAGCGGCTGGTCCACGGCGAATCGAACGAGAATGACGTCGAGCTGGACAAGTCGAACATCCTGCTCATCGGCCCGACCGGCAGCGGCAAGACCCTGCTGGCGAAGACCCTCGCCCGCGTCCTGAACGTGCCGTTCGCCATCGGCGACGCGACCACGCTCACCGAAGCCGGCTACGTCGGCGAAGACGTCGAGAACATCCTGCTCAAGCTCCTGCACGCGGCCGACTTCGACCTCGAAGCTGCCCAGCGCGGCATCGTCTACATCGACGAAATCGACAAGATCGGCAAGACCCACCATAACGTCTCGATCACGCGGGACGTCTCCGGCGAAGGGGTGCAGCAGGCCCTGCTGAAGATGCTCGAAGGTACGATCGCCAACGTGCCGCCCCAGGGCGGCCGGAAGCACCCCGAGCAGCAGTACATCCAGATGGACACGACCAATATCCTGTTCATCTGCGGCGGCACGTTCGTCGGCCTCGAGGACATCATCGCCCGCCGGATCGGCCGCAAGACGATCGGCTTCGGCGCCCAAGGCAAGCACGAGGCCCACGAGCGCGAGCAGGGCGCCCTGCTCGACCGGGTGACCTCCGACGACGTCCTCGAATTCGGCATGATCCCCGAATTCGTCGGCCGACTGCCGATCGTCTGCCCGCTGATGCCGCTGGACGTCAACGTGCTCGTCAAGATCATGACCGAGCCGCGCAACGCCCTGGTGAAGCAGTACAAGAAGTTCTTCGAGATGGAAGGCTCGGACATCGAGTTCACCAACGAGGCGCTCGTCGAGATCGCCCGCAAGGCGAAGACCAAGGATACCGGCGCCCGCGGCCTGCGGTCGATCGTCGAGGAAATCATGCTCGAGATCATGTTCGACCTGCCCGACCGGTCGGACAAGCAGAAGGGCAAGTTCGTCGTGACCCCCGAGGTTGTCCGCGGCGAGAAGAGCCTGTTCGACACCCCGCCCGTGGCGATGCCCAAGTCGTCGGAGCGCAAGAAGGAAAGCGCCTGATCGGGCCCGATCCGGGGCCCTCGATCGGCCCGGGAGGTCCGAGGCCGTGAGCACCGCCGATGGCACCCATACCCCTAGCCGGCTGGTCGCGGGCCGTTGCTGCGACCAGCCGACTTTTCACGCGCTCTATGAGGCGATGCCGCCTGGGACCTCGCGGAACTGGTGGGAGGTGTGGTTGTTATGCCATCGCCGCTCGGCAATGATCACGGCGAAATGGACCAACTCATCGGGGGCTGGCTACTTCTCTACCGAACGTCCACCCCGGGTATCCGCGGCAGCGCCGGAGTGACCACGATCCTGAGCGACAAGGTCGAGGTCCAACCCGACCAGATTCTCAGGATCGACGAGCATCGAGGAGGAGCCTCGAAAGTCGTAGGGGGCTACCTCCATGGGTCGCCCGAGTTGGTCGTCGAAGTCGGCCGATCGACCCGGGCATTCGACCTGGGCGCGAAGCGGCGAGCCTACGAATGCGCCGGCGTTAGCGAGTATCTGGTGGTATGCATCGACCCCAAGGAGATCCACTGGTTCGCCCTCCGCGACGGGGCTTATATCGAGCACTCGGCCGGCGATGACGGGGTCTATCGCTCGACGGTCTTCCCGGGGCTTTGGCTCGATGGGCCGGCGCTCCTGACTGACAACACTTCGGACCTTCTAGCCACGCTTCGAAGAGGGCTGGCAACGCCCGAGCATGCAGCCTTCCGGGACGCCCTCGCGGACAGGAACTGACCACACCAGCAAACGAAAACCCCGCCGCGACCCACGGATCGCGGCGGGGTTGTTCGGTCGATTCCGGGGATCGACTCAGTACGAGTCGGACGAGATCACTTCCTGGCCGTTCGCCGTGACCAGGGCCCGCAGCGTCACCGGGCTGATCGAGTCCTTGAGGAACCGGACCGATCCGTCGGCCAGGAGGACGTTGACGCCGCCCGGGTGGAACGAGAACAACTCGTCGTTGGCACCGGCGTTGTTCCCCTTCACGTCGAAGCCGTTGACGACCGTGCTGCTCGGGTACGGGGTCTCGGTCCGCATCGGGCGGAATTTGTTGTTGGGCGTGCCGGAGACGCCATACGCCCCATCGGGCTCGGCCCAACGCCAGTAGCGGCGATTTCCGGCCGGCACGTTACGAGGCGGATTGTATGAGGCATACCCGGTGTCGCCGGGCTTGCCGAGCATGTCGAGCTCTGTGTAAGGGCTCACGAATCGGGCGTCACGGCCGGCGTCCTCGCCGATCGTGATGGTGTTGCTCGTCCCATCGACGATCTCGGCGATCGCGGTCTTGCCCAGCTTCAGGGCGCCGTCCTTGCGGGACAGCTTGTTGCGGAACGGGGTGGCGCCGCTGCCAACGGACGCGCCCAGCGGGTCGATGTCGGTGTAGCAGGTGGCACCGTAGTCGGCCACGCCGTAGCCCGTGCCCCTGGCCACGGAGATCGGATCGTTCGGGTCGACCGCATCCCGGCCGCCGGAGGGGCTCCTCGTCGATGAGGGGCAGATGAAGGCGTTGAAGACCGTCGACGAGCCGGTGAAGTTGGCCCCGCTTAGGTCGTTGTAATCCAGGTTGAAGTTCAGGGCGTTGTAGGAGGCGCCGCCTTCCATGTACGGCAGGATCCGCGCCAGGCAGTTCCAGCCGCCGTCGACGAACTGGGTGATGGCCGGGCTGACGGTGTACAAGGTCGCCTCACCCGACGGCGGGAACGCCCCCAGGGCACTCTCGTAATTGGCGAGGGCAAGGCCGAGTTGCTTGAGGTTGTTCGTGCACTGGATGCGGCGGGCGGCCTCGCGGGCCTGCTGCACGGCCGGCAGGAGCAGCGCGATCAGCACGCCGATGATGGCGATCACCACCAGCAGTTCGATCAGGGTGAAGCCCCGTCGGCGCGCAGGGGTGGCGTAGGATTGCGATGCGATCATGGACCAACTCTCCGGGAAAACGCGGGGAAAATCAGGCGGGGGTGCGGGAATCAATCCCGGTCACGATCGACGACGGCCTTGGCGATCGGCTTCTTGTCGAGGCGGAAGGGTGGCAGTTCGTTGTCCTTGGCCTGCACTTCGGCCGTCAGCTCGGAGGTATCTTCGTCGGTGAACCGACCGTTGAACGGGAGCACGGGAGCCCCCTTTTTGTCCTTGGGGTAGGCCTCAAAATCGGGCTCAATGCGGACCTTGTAAGTGCCCGCCGCGGCGCCATCGTCGGTGCCGTAGGTTGATAGCTTGAATGAGCCGTCGCTGCCGACCTTGCCCGTGGCGCCGACCGTGCCCTTTGCCGTGGGGACGAAGTAGACGGTGCCGCCCGCGAGCGGCTTGCCGTCGGGGAGCAGGACCGAGCCGCGGACCGTGTAGGTCGATGCCTTCGGCGTCGAGTTGTCGTCCCCGGAGCAACCGGCGAGGAGTAGGAGGGATCCGGTCAAGATGGGCCAGGATCGGGCGCGAGGGAACCTCGTGCGGAGCATCTTCATCGAGACTTCCGAAGGGGCGGGGCGCAGGCCCCGATTGCCGCCGCCGGGCGTCGCACGGGCGACGACCTCCGGGCGTGGACGTGGATCAACTCATCCACGCCGCTGAATAATAAGAGGCCTATCGCGTTTTACCTAATGAATTCGATATGAAGATTCCAGGAGGAAAAACCGACGCGCGTCGGGCCGCGATCAGGAATCCTCCGGATCGTCCAGCCCGGCCGATTCGGCTTCCCGCGCGAACCGGGGTGCCGGTGCGGACACCGTCGAGGCGGGGCGTACGGCCGACCCGCCCCGTCCCATCCAGCGGACGTTCCCCGAGCCGATGGTCGCCTCCAGCTCGCCCATCAGGCGGTCGTCGTGGCGGACCCGCTGGCTGGCTCCGGCCCGGTAAATCGCGCGCTTCAGCCCGTCGAGGCCGGTAATTTCGAAGTAGACGTCAAGGTTGCCTGGCCGGTTCCGCAACTGGCGGTGGAGGCTCTCCAACTCCGACGGCTGGTGGACGCCCTTCCTCAGGGTGATGATCAGGGCCTTTGCCAGCTCGCCCTCGGCCTTGTCGATCGGGATTACGCGATTCACGATCAATTCGGCGGGTTCCCGGCGCCGATCCAGCGTCCCCTTCACGAAGCAGACGCGGTCATCCTCCAGGGCCGATTCGAACTTGGCGAACTCCTCCGGCCAGAGCATCGACGGCACCGAGCCGGTCAGGTCCTCGAACGAGAACTTGCCCATCCGGGTCAGGCCCGACCGGCTCTTGCTCACGTTGCGGACCGTCAGGCCCGAGATCATGCCGCCTAGCAGCACTTCCGCCTTCTCCGGCACTTCGGCGAGGTCGGCCACCTGGTGCGATCGGAACGCTTGCAGAACGGACGCGTAGTTCGTGAGCGGGTGCCTCGACATGTAGAACCCGAGGGCCTTCTTCTCCTCGGCGAGGAGGGTCGCGTCGGGCAGTTCGGGGATGTCGGGCAAGGTCGATGCAACCACCTCCTCGGCGACCGCCGTGGCGGCGAAGGCGTCGAAGAGGCTCCGCTGGCCCCTCTTGCGATCCTCCTGCCGCGACTGCCCCGACTGCGACGCCCGGGGGAGGACCGCCAGTAGTTGCGATCGCCTTGCCTTGAGGAAGTCGAACGCACCCGCCTTGATGAGCGTCTCGACGGCGCTGGCCGTGCATTCCTTCGGGGAAACCCGCTCGAAGAAGTCGTCGAGGCTGGTGAACGGTCCGCCCTCGGCCCGGGCGCGGATGGCCGATTCGATCGCCTTGGTCCCGACCCCCTTGATCGCGCCGAGGCCGAACAGCACCTTGCCGCCGTCCGGCGCGAACGGGATCTGGCCGGCGTTGATGTTCGGGGCGAGGACCTCGATCCCCATCCGCCGGCAGTCGTCGATGTGCTCGACGAAGTACTTTTCCCGCTCGGCCCCGTCCATCTCCGACGACAGCAAGGCCGCCATGAATTCGGTGGGATAGTGGGTCTTGAGCCAGGCGGTCTGGTAGGCCACCAACGCGTAGGCCGTGCTGTGCGATTTGTTGAAGCCGTAGCCGCCGAAGAACTCGATCAGGTCGAAGATCGTCGTGGCCCGCTCCTTGTCCAGGCCCCGCTCGATCGCCCCCTTGACGAATTCGGCGCGGCCCGACGCGATCACGTCCATCTTCTTCTTCGAGATCGCCTTGATCGTCGCGTAGGCGCGGGAAAGCTCGATGCCGCCCAGGCGATTCAGGATGCGCATCACCTGTTCCTGGTAGCACATCACCCCGTAGGTTTCCTCGAGCACCTCGCGCATCACCGGGTGCTCGTAGACGGGCTGCTCTCGGCCATGCTTGCGGTTAACGTAGGCGTCCACCATGCCGCCGTTGAGCGGGCCGGGGCGGTACAGCGCCAGGATGGCGATCAGGTCGGCGAAGCGGTCGGGCTTCATCTTCACCAGGAGGTCGCGGATGCCGGCACCATCCAGCTGGAAGATGCCCTTGGCCTCGCCCCGCTGGAGCAGCCTGTACGTCGGTTCGTCGTCGAGCGGGATGGCCAGCAAGTCGAACGGCTTGCCGGTCTTCTGCTCGATCAGGCGGACCGCCGAGGCCAGCGACGTGAGGTTCCGCAGGCCGAGGAAGTCCATCTTCAGCAGGCCGGCCTTCTCGACGTCGCCCATCTCCCACTGGGTGCTGACGACTTCCTTTTCCTTGTCCTTGTTGGGGATCTTCTGGAGCGGCACCATGTCGCGCAGGGGGCGATCGGCGATCACTACCCCGGCCGCGTGCGTGCCGACGTTGCGTACGGTGCCTTCGAGCCGCCTCGCGAAATCGATCAGCTTGCCGATCTCGGGGTCTTCATCCCGGAGCCTTGCGAGGGCCGGTTCTTCCTTGAGGGCGTCGTCGATCGTGATGTTGAGCTTGGTCGGTATCAGCTTGGTGACCTGATCGACGCGGGAGAGCGGGATGTTCAGGGCCCGGCCGACGTCCTTGATCGCCGCCTTCGCCGCCATCGTGCCGAACGTGCCGATCTGCGCCACGTTGTCGGCGCCGTACTTCCGGCGGACGTATTCGATCACTTCATATCGACGCTCCTTGCAGAGGTCGATGTCGATATCGGGCGCCTCGGAACGATTGGGGTCGAGGAACCGCTCGAACAGCAGGTCGTATTTGATCGGGCAGACGTGGCTGAGGTAGAGCAAATAGCTGACTAATGCGCCGCACGCCGAACCCCTCGCCGAATTGGGGATACCCTGCTCGCGGGCGAATCGGACGAAGTCCCAGACGATCAGGAAGTACGAGGCGAACCCCATCCGATTGATGATGCCGAGCTCGTGATCGAGGCGCGCGCGGGCCTCGTGGGGCGGGTTGACGCCGTATCGCTCGATCAGGCCGGCCTCGCAAAGTTCGCGGAGGAAGTCTTCCGGGGACTTCCCCCGGGCCCGGCTTGAATGACGGGGAACTGGCCAACTCAGGCTCTTGTAGTTCTCCTCGACGGGGCTCGGCGATGGCCGACCGAGCGGGCCAGGGCCTCGTCTTGGCCCCGCATGGCCTCCGTACATCTCGTCGGGCGAGCGGACGTGGAACCTGGTCGGTCTCGAACTTCATCCGGCCGGGGGCGTCGATCGTCTTGCCCGTGCTGACGCAGAGGAGGATGTCGTGGGCCTGGCTGTCGTCCTGGGCGAGGTAGTGGGCGTCGCTGGTGGCGACGAGAGGCAGGCCCATGCGGCGGGCCAGGTCGACGGCCCGCTCGGCCTGGTCGCGGCTGGATCTGCACGCCGTTGTCCTGGATCTCGACGAAGAAGTGCTCCTCGCCGAAGACGCGTCGATACCAGGCGGCCAGCTTCTCGGCCTCGGCGAAACGGTCATGCAGCAGGTGCTGCGACAGCTCCGATCCCACGCAGCCAGACAGGCAGATCAGGCCTTCCGGCATGCTGCTCCAGGATCTCCTTGTCGATCCGGGGCTTGTAGTAAAAACCCTCCAGGGAATGACTTCGACGACAGCCGCATCAGGTTGCGGACCCCCTCGCCGTTCCGCGCGCAGGGCTGGTGGAAGATCGACTTCTCCTCGGACCCGGGCGAGGCCGAGACGGTCGCCGACGTCCGAGGGGCGACGCCTCCAGGCCGATGATTGGCTTGATCCCGACCGCCTTGGCCTCCCGGAGGAACTCCACGGCCCCGTACAGGTTGCCGTGGTCGGTGATCGCCAGGGCTTCCCCCCTGCCCCTTGACCCGCTTCACCAGGTCGGGGACCTTGCTCTGGCCGTCGAGCAGGCTGTAGTGGCTGTGGCAATGGAGATGGACGAACGGTCGCGACATCGATCACCTCGGGGCCGATCCGACTCGGGACGCCCAGTGAACAAAATCACCGTACCCCGTTCATGGTATCGCGGAGGGGGTGATTCGGCCAGGCGAGACGGGCGCGTCGGGTTACATCGGCCGGCCGAGGGCGCCGCCTGCGGGGAAACGCGGGCGCGTCGCGACGCGGGCGTTCCGAGGATCCCGATCGCGACCGTGGCAACGGCTCAGGGCGTGGTAGCGGCGGGTGGCAGGTCCCTCAAATGGAAGCGGGCCAGGTTCATCGCATGCTTGGCGGCACGGCTTCGGATCACGTCCCGGGGCTGTTCCGGGCCGAGTTCCAGCCGTCGGGCGAAGGTCTTGCCCCGGATGGCCGCGGCGATGAAGACCAACCCGGGGGGATTCCCATCGTCGTCGAGGCCGGGCCCGGCCACGCCGGTCACGCCGATCCCGACGTCGGCCCCCAAACGAAGGGCAACGGCCTCCGCCATGGCGGTCGCGACCGCCTCGCTGACGACTCCCTGTTCCCCGATCCAGGCGGCATCCAGCCCCAGCATCGAAGCCTTGGTGGCGACCGAGTAGCTGACCACGCCGCCCGGATAGACCCGGCTGATCCCCGGGATGCCGGTCAGGCGATGGGCGATCAGGCCGCCCGTGCACGATTCGGCCGTGGCGACCGTGCAGCCGGTACGGACCAGCTCGGCCGCCAGCGCGTCGGCGACGTCGGCCTTCCCTTCGCCGACGATCAGGGGGGCGAACCGCTCGTAAATGGTCCGCGCAACCGGCTCGATCGCGCGGCGGGCCTGTTCTTCGTCGTCCCCCTCGGCGGTGATGCGAAAGCTGATGGTGGCATCGCTGGCGGTGATGCCGACCTCGGGGACGTGTCCGCGGGCGGTCAGGTCGAGGGCACCCTGCTCGATCTCGGCCTCGCCGCGGCCGAACAGGTTGATGACGCGATGGACGATCACCCGCCGGACATGCCCGTCACGTCGGAGCCTTGGGACGACCTGTTCTTCGAACATCCGGAACAGCTCGTAGGGCACGCCGGGCAGGCAAGCGACGATCGCCCCGCCCACCTTCAACCAGATACCGGGGGCCGTGCCGATCGGGTTGTTGAGCACTTCCGAACCGCGGGGAAAACGGGCCTGGAGGCGGTTGCTCTCGGTCATCGCCCGGTTCCGACCCCGGAAGAACCGCTCGATGGCGGCCAGGGCTTCGGGGTCATCGTCGAGCGGTACTCCGGCGACCTCGGCCAGAACCTCGCGGGTCAGATCATCCTGCGTCGGCCCCAGCCCGCCGCTGACGATCACCAGGTCGGCCCTGCCGATGGCATTTCGGAAGGCGATCCGGTTGTCTTCGAGGTCGTCGCCCAGGGCCGTATGGAAGCGGGTGGCGATCCCCAGCTCCCCCAGGCGTCGGCTGATCCACTGGCTGTTGGTGTCGAGCTTCTGACCGCTGGTCAGCTCGGAGCCGACCGCGAGGATCTCAGCGAACATGGCGGGCCTCAACGGGTCGAGGTTGGGCGTCGTGCCCCATCGTATCAGGCGAAAGCGCCGGGATAGAACCCGAACGGCGGCGGCGCTGTCCATCGGTGTGGTGAGTGATCCGAGGTGGATCGAGGAGTCCGCGGGGTGCTGTCGCCTCGCGGGGGCCTTGTGGTTCAATAGATTGACCGCTCCGGTGATTCGCCATGGCGGGCCATCGGGGCGGAGGGGGAGCGTCCGACCCCCGGTCCTGGGATCGCCCTGGAGGCCTTGCCGCCGATGAGCAGCACCGTCCTCGACCGCCCGACCCTGGTCCTGAACCGGCACTGGCAGCCGGTCAACGTCACCCCGGTCCACCGGGCCCTGATCCTGCTGTTCAACGAGGCCGCCTTCGCGGTGGACCCGGACGATTTCCGGCTCTACCGATGGGAGGACTGGGCCCGACTGGCCCCCCGCGACGGGGAGCCGTTCCTGCGCACCGTCCGCGCCCACCTCCGCGTGCCCGAGGTCCTGACGCTCGCCCACTACGATCGCCAGAGGGAGGCCACCGTCACCTTCTGCCGGAGGAACATCTTCAAGCGGGACCACGTCACCTGCCAGTACTGCGGCTGCCGGCCGGGCACGAAGGAGCTGACGCTCGACCACGTGCTGCCGAGGTCCCAGGGGGGCACTTCCACCTGGGAGAACTGCGTGCTGGCGTGCGTCTCGTGCAACGCGCGGAAGGCCAATCGGACCCCCGAGCAGGCCGGGATGAAGCTCCGCAAGCAGCCGACCCGCCCGCAGTGGAAGCCGCTCTACTCGATGGCGAGCGTCCGCATCGAGAGTTGGTCGAAGTTCCTCAGCGAGGCCTACTGGAACGTCACCCTGGAGGCCTGACGAAGGCGTCCCCTTCCCTTACCGAGGCGAATACCGGGCGGCGATGGCCCTTGCAGTCCGCAGGCCATCGACCGCCGCGCTGATGATCCCGCCCGCATAACCGGCACCCTCGCCGCAGGGATAAAGGCCGGCCAAGGCCGGGCATTCCCGGGTGCCGTCGTCCCTCGGTATCCGGACCGGGGAACTGCCGCGGGACTCGGGCCCGGTGATCGTGGCATCGCGCAGGAATAGCCCGCGGAAACGCCGGTCGAGGTCGGGCAGGCCCCGGTCGAGTGCCTCCTGGACGATCGGCGGGACGATCGCGCGGAGGTCGCCCGGCTCGGTCCCCCTGGGGTAGCTGCTGGGGATCTTCCCGCGGCTGGGCCTCCCCGACAGGAAGTCGCGAGCCCACTGAATCGGGGCCCGGTACCCCCTGCCGCCCATCAGGTAACCGCGTCGCTCGGCAACCTGCTGGAAATGGATGCCGGCCAGGGGGTGCGATGACCCCGCTTCCTCGGGCGTGATCGTCACCACCAGGCCGCTGTTGGCGAACGGGGAGTCATGGCGGCTCTCGCTCATGCCGTTGGTGCAGAAATAGCCCGGCTCGCTGACGCTTGGCATCACGTAGCCGCCGGCGCACATGCAGAAGGAGAACAGGTCGCGGGGCCCGACCCGGGCGACCAGTTCGTAATCGGCCGCCCCCAGCGACGGGTGCCCGGCGTACCCGCCGTACCGGGCGCGATCGACCTGCTCCTGCGGCTGCTCTATCCGGATGCCGAGCTGGAACGGCTTGGGAAGGAGGGGAATCCCCCTCCGCAGCAGCATCCCGTAGGTATCCCGGGCGCTATGGCCGATCGCCAGGACGGCGAGCCCCGCGGCGATCCGCCCGGACGATGTGCCCAGGGCCTTCAAGCAGCCGTCGGCGATCTCCAGGTCCTCGACCCGGCAGTTGAACCGGACCTCGCCGCCCATCTCCTCGATCTTGCGGCGGATCGTGCGGACGACCAGGGGCAGGCGATTCGACCCGAGGTGAGGGCGATGCTCGTAGACGATCGACGGCTTACCGTGGCAGGACGCCAGGATCTCCAGAACCTTCTGGACGTCGGGCCCGGTGTTCCGGCTGGTCAGCTTGCCGTCGCTGAACGTGCCGGCGCCGCCTTCGCCGAAGAGGTAATGGCTTTCGGGGTCGAGCTTGCCGCCCTCGTCGAACGAGCGGACGGCCGCGGCCCGTTCCTTAACCGCCTGGCCCCGTTCCAGGATGATCGGCCGGTAGCCCCCCTGCGCCAGGAAGTAGGCGGCGAACAGGCCAGCGGGTCCGGAGCCGATCACGACCGGCCGATCATCCAACCGTTCGGGGCCCGGCTCGGGCCAGTCGAAGCCGGTCGGCTGCGACCGCTCGACGCACGGCCCTGGCGCCTCGCCGAACAATCGGTCCTCGCCCTCGGGAATCTCGACCTCGGCCGAATAGACGAAGTGGATCTCATCCCTCCGCCGGGCATCGAGGCTACGGCGGAGGATCCGCCAGGGGCCGAGAGTACCGGGCCCAACGCCCAGGCGCTCCGCGATCCGGTCGGCCAGCTTTTCCTCGGGCTCGTCCAGGTCGAGCCGGATGTTGCTGATTTTCAGGGCCATGGGAGGGACTTCAGATCAATCCGCCCGACTTGAGGGCCTTGTAGGCGGCGACCGCCATCCGGTCGCACGCCTCGTTCTCGGGGTGTCCGTTGTGGCCGAGGACCACCTCGACGTGGACCTCGTGGCGGGCGAGCTGGGCGTCGATCTCCTGCCAGAGGTCCACGTTGATGACCGGCTTGAAAGCGTTCCTCTCCTTGCGGCGCCAGCCCTGGGCCTTCCACTTGGGCATCCACTCGGCGATCCCCTTGCCGACGTACTGGCTATCGGTGACCAGCTCGACCCGACAGGGGCGCTTGAGCGATTCCAGGCCCTTCAGGACGCCCATCAACTCCATCCGGTTGTTGGTCGTCGCCGGCTCGGCCCCCGACCCATCGCGGACCTTCCCCGACGCCGGATGCTTGAGGATATAGGCCCAACCGCCCGGCCCGGGGTTCCCCGAGCAGGCGCCGTCGGTGAAAAGCTGCACGAAATCGCGATCATCCGCAGGCATATCGGCCCCCCGAATCGAACCCGAATCATACGGCAAACCGAGACGGATCGTGAAGACCGATCGCGGGGGATGGCGAAGCCAAGCAGCCGATCGTATGCTGTTGTGACCGATCGATCAACCCGCTGGCGGAGGACGGCCGTGGCGGACGAACCGGGCTCGATCTCGCTTTGGCTAAATGGCTTGCAGGACGGGAATCCCGAGGCGGCAAGGCCGCTCTGGGAACGCTACTTCTCGCGGCTCGCAGCCCTGGCTCGGGAACGGCTGCAACGCTTGAGGATTAGGACCGCCGCAGCTGACGGCGAGGATGCCGCCCTGAGCGCCTTCAACAGCTTCTGCGAGGGGGTTGCGCGGGGCCGATTCCCCGACCTCGAGGGCCGCGATCAGCTCTGGCGGCTCCTGGTGACGATCACGGCCCGCAAGGCGATTGTCCTGGCCCGACAGGAACACGCGGCCCGGCGCGGCGGAGGACGATCGATCTCCGAAGCCGACCTCGATGGCAAGGCCCTCGCTGGGTTCGTCGGCGACGAGCCCACCCCGGCGTTCGCCGCACAGGTCGCAGACGAGTACGACCGCTTGCTCCGCATCCTCGACGACGACACCTTGAGGCGGATCGCGATCTGGCGGATGGAAGGATATACACGCGATGAGATCGCCGACAAGCTCGGCTGCGCCCGGCGCACTGTTGCCCGGCAACTCAACCTGATCCGCACGATTTGGGAGTCCCAGGGGGCCGGTTCCGAATGAGCCTGGCACGCGTCGGCGAGTTCCTGCGATATCGGTGAAGGATACGCACTTGGAGGACCATCAATGAGCCCGCTCGAGCCCGACCCGCAACAGGCCCGACAGGTCGATGCCGTTTGCCGACGGTTTGAGGCCGCCTGGCGGGCCGGCCGGCCGATCCCGATCGAGGACTGCCTGGGCCTGGTCGATCCCGTCGTACGCTCGGCCCTGACTGGCGAACTTGTCGCGCTTGAAGCCGAACTACGCCTTGACCGAGGCGACCGACCGGCACCCTCCGATTACTACGGCCGCTTCCCCCAGGTTTCTGCAGCGATCGACCAGGTTTTCTCCAGGCTTTCCGAGGGCTCCAGCCCCGGTTCGACGGACAACGCGTCCATCCCGGCGGACACCGAAACGATCACATGCTTGCCCGGGGCGGACGCCGATGCCACCGCCGAGCGGGCTTCCGGCCCCGATACCCGTGGGAGTTCTTACCCTTCGAGCGAGACTTCCTCGACCATCGATCATTCAACCGTCGAAGCCAACGACGGACGGGGCGAACCCTCTTCGCAACGCGCGAGAGAATTCGGCGATTACGTTCTTCTCCGGGAGATCGCCCGGGGCGGTATGGGGATTGTGTACGTTGCCCACCAGAAAAGCCTGAATCGTCCGGTCGCCCTGAACATGATCCTGTCGGGCCAGTTCGCAGCGAGCCCGCGATCCGTCGGTTCCGCCTCGAAGCCGAGGCGGCCGCGAACCTCGACCACCCCGGAATCGTGCCGATCTTCGAGATCGGCGAGCACGAGGGCCATCACTTCTTCAGCATGGCCCTGGTCGACGGGAAGAGCCTGGCGGTTCGGGTCGCGGAAGGCCCACTGCCTCCCCGCGAGGCCGCGGAATTGGTCAGGCTGGTCGGCCAGGCCATCCAGTACGCGCATGAGAAGGGCGTCATCCACCGAGACTTGAAGCCGGCGAACGTCCTGATCGATTCGCAGGGACGCCCGAAGGTCACCGACTTTGGCCTGGCCAAGAGGCTCGAATCCGACAGCGACCTGACCCACATCGGCCAGATCATGGGCACGCCCAATTACTGGCCGCCCGAGCAGGCCGAGGGAAGGCCAGTCGGGCCGCTCGCAGACGTTTATTCGCTGGGCGCGCCTCTGTACTGCTTGCTGATCGGCCGGCCACCCTTCCAGGCGGCGACGCCCCTGGGGCTGGTGAAGAATGAGATGTCCGAGAAGATCGGCGTGAAGAACAAGCGGGTCGCCGCCGCTTGCAATACGCGCTGCATGGAGAAAGTTCTAACAGGAACATGACTTATGGTGCAATCGCCCTGCCCTTGGCGGCACCCCGGGGCCTTCCCGGCGACAACCCGTTCAGCGCACACGTGGGATCGGGCCGACCGTGAGGCGGACTGCAACCCCCGCGAACGCGTTTCGCTGCAACAGGCGAGGTCGGTGGCAAATTGCATGCAATCGCTTTCATTTGCTAATCGGCCCTCGCTTGACCGCGATTCATGGGGTGTCGCCCAGGCCGGATTGTGAATTCCATCGACCTGAATGGTCGCCTAGCGGGCAGATTTCCCCTCTACGGGATTGCGGCAGGTATTTGGCCGCGATATCTATGGGGGACCGGAAAGGGACACATCGTTCGATGAATCGCCCGGATCCGGGTCCAGTTCTTTGGTTCATCGAGGCGGCGTACGGAATTGGCCGCCTTCGTCGTTCGACGCAGAGTCTAGGGGTCCAGAGTCGGCCGGGGTGCCTTCCCAATCGCGGGCGGGCGGGCCGACCATAGGCACTAGCGCGTCCCCCCCGGGACCAAGGAGTTTGCGGCATGGCTTGCATCGATTCTCGGGAGATCCGAACCCGAAAGCGTAAAGGGTTTACGCTCATTGAGTTGCTGGTGGTCATCGCGATCATCGGCGTCCTGATCGCGCTCCTGCTGCCTGCCGTGCAGCAGGCCCGCGAGGCCGCCCGCCGGATCCAGTGCACCAACAACATGAAGCAATTGGGATTGGCCCTGCACAACTACGAATCGACCTACGGCTCTTTTCCGATGCTGGGCGGGGCCGGCGTTGGCCCCAACGACCCGATCACTCAGGGCCCATCCAACTGGTGGGGCCCCGGTCTCATGATCTTCATCCTGCCGCAGATGGAGCAATCCGGCCTTTATAACGCTTTCAATTTCAACATCTCCGCTGTCCTGGGCTGCACCAATTGCGGCAGCGGGAACCCGGCCAATACCACCGTCATGAACGCGTCGCTCAACGCCTACCTGTGCCCGTCCGACACCGGCGCGACGGCGTTCCGCAACGGCACGAGCTACGGCGCATGCGTGGGCCCGCAGTTCCGGTTCGACTACGGCGACTCCAACGGCGTCGGGGTCGGCCTGTTCGTCTCGCTGATGGCCTTCGGGGTCCGCGACGTCGTCGACGGCACGAGCAATACCATCGCCTTCAACGAGGTCCTTATCGGCGACAACACGACTTCGTCGAACAACGGCGCCGAGCGGTATGGGACGCTCAACTGGCCAGACGGCAAGGCCGCCCCGTACGGCCAGGGTGCCACCCAGACCATGCCAACCGGAGCCCAGTACCTCGTCACCTTCATCTCGCAGTGCGACGCCCTTCGAACTTCGCGGACCGGCGAGGCTAACGACGCCCACCGCTACTGGTGCACGCCCCGTGCCCGGCAGGGTTCGTTCTCCAATACCTTGCTGCCGCCCAACTCGTCGCACGCCGACTGCGAGGCCTACAACGCCAACGCGAGCCTGAGCACGGCCCGGAGCAAGCACTCCGGCGGGACGAACACGCTCTTCGGCGACGGCTCGGTCCGATTCGTCAAGGGGAGCATCCAGCCGACTGTCTGGTGGGGCCTCGGGACCCGTTCCGGCGGGGAGACCATCAGCTCAGATGCTTATTAAAGACCACCCCAAGGACCTATCACCCGGCGGAGCCGCCTGGGCGCGGCCCCCGGGCCCCCACCGGAGTTTCTGGTACATGATTCGTAGCATCGCAAGCCGGCTCCTGGCGATCCCCTGCGCCTTCGCGGTCCTCGGCTGCGGCAGTGGCCAGAGCGGAGAGGTCGAGATTGTGGCCCCCAATGCCTCGGCAGCAGTCCTTAACCCGGACCCGAAGGCGCCGATGGCGGGCATCGACGTCACGAACGAGGCCGAGCATATCAAGGAGTTGAAGCAGGGCGGGGCCTTCAGCAAGGGGCGATAGCCGGGTACGTCCCCGGGTGTAATCAATCCAGAGTCCGTCCCGCCTGCGCGGGCGGGCCTGGAATCGAAGTGGCATCCCGGCGAGAATCCGGGGGATCCCAAGGCCCCTGGACCCAGCATTCCATGATCCCGACCGCAACGCCTTCCGATCTCGGATTCCGCTTCCCCGCCGAATGGGAGCCGCACGCCGCCACCTGGCTCGCCTGGCCCCACAATCGCGAGGACTGGCCCGGCAAGTTCTCGCCGATCCCCTGGGCTTATGCCGAGATCGTCCGCCTTCTGGCCCGCTCGGAAACGGTCGAGATCCTGGTGCGCAGCCGCCGAGAACGCGACGAAGTGGCCGAGCGGCTCGAGCGCGCCGGCGCCGACATGAATCAGGTCCGCTTCCTCAAAGCCCGGACCGATCGAGTCTGGACCCGCGATTCGGGCCCGATGTTCGTCGTCCGGGACCACCGCGACGTCCGGCAGGTAGGGGCCGTGCGATTCGGTTTTAACGGATGGGCGAAGTACGACAACCACAAGCACGACGCAAGAGTTTCCCGCAAGATCGCCGAGGAGCTGGGGATTCATCGCTGGAGGGCCTACGCGGAGGTCGAAGGCGAGCCAACCCGGGTCGTCCTCGAAGGTGGCGCGATCGACGTCAACGGCCTGGGTACCCTGCTCACCACCGAGGAATGCCTGCTCAGCGACGTCCAGGCCCGTAATCCGGGGTTGGGTCGTGAAGGGATCGAACGCGTCTTCGCCCGATACCTGGGCGTTCGGCATACGATCTGGCTGAATCGGGGGATTATTGGCGACGACACGCACGGCCATGTCGATGACCTGGCCCGATTCGTCGGGCCGAACAAGGTTGTGATCGCGCAGGAATCCGACCCCTCCGACCCGAACCATGACCTGCTTCGCGAGAACTGGGAGCGGCTCCGGGATGCCCGCGATCAAGACGGGCATCCGCTGGAAGTGATCCCCCTGCCGATGCCCCGCCCGGTGGTCTTCGACGGCCAGCGCCTCCCGGCCAGCTATGCCAACTTTTACATCGCCAACCGCTGCGTGATCGTGCCTACCTTCAATGACCCTGCCGATCGGATCGCCCTGGCGACGCTGGCGGGTGCCTTCCCCGACCGGGACGTCGTGGGGGTCCATGCCGTCGACCTGGTTTGGGGCCTGGGGACGCTCCATTGCCTGACCCGCGAGCAGCCCAAGGGGGAACCGTTTGCCGATAAGCCGGAGTCCGAAGAAGCCCCTCCCGTCGATTGAGGTTGCCCGTTTTCCGGGATCGAATAAGTTCCCCCCGCCTTCGGTCCGCACCGCGATTCGCACCGGAGACGCCACGCCCGTAACAGGCCGAATCGGCACCCCTTGGGCCCGCCGCCATCCCCCTTGCAAGCGAGGGTGGCGGGACGTCCTCTTAACCTGATCCGCGGCGGACCCGACTTCGATGGCCCCCCTTCCCTCGGCCCGAATCCGATGCCCTTGATCGCGAGGGCCAACCACTCGCGAGTCGGGCGGTCGGTGGCCGCGATCTGGGCCGGGATGGGGCTAATCGCTTGCCTGTCGGGGTGCCAGACCGGGCCCAAGAAGTTCGCTTCGATCAACGACCCCTCGCCAGTGATGCGGGCCCGGGCCGTCGCACTGGGCGAGAATCAGCCCGATCAGGTCGCCGTGCCGGCCCTGCTCTCCCGCCTGAATGATCCCGACCCGGTCGTCCGACTGGCCGCTGGCGAGGCCCTGAAGCGCCGGAGCGGCCAGGACTTCGGGTATCAGCCTTACGCCGACCCGGCCGAGCAAACCGAGGCGATCGGCAAGTGGCAAGGATGGTGGCAAGCCAGGCAGGCGGCTTCGTCGCGCGTACCCGCCAAGATGACCGTCCGACAGTCGCGTCGCCGGGGGATCTTCCGATGAGCGTCGGCATGGGCCTGATCGCCTCGCCGGTCGGCAGACTCGGTCGAGGTGTACTTTGCTTCCTGGCCGATCTCGGTTCCACCGGATGGCTGGCGCTCGACTCGCTCCGGGCGATCGCCCAATCGAAACCCCGGGATCAGGGAATGGTCCGGGCCTGCTTCGGTCAGCTCGCCGGCCTACTTTCCTCGGCCGCCTGGCCGGTGGCGATGGTGCACGTCGGTGTCGGTTCATTCCTGTCGATGCAGGCCTTCTACGGCGCGACTTTCCCCGAAGGTACGGGTGCCGTGGTCGGGGTCGGCCTGATCCGCAACGGGTCCCCCTTGCTTTCCGGCTTCATCCTGGCCGCCGTCCTGGCGGCGCGAGCGGTGACCGAACTCCGATTCCGTGCGGGCATGGGCGACGAGGACGACCCCCGTTCGGTCCCCGACCGGCCCGCCGGGCCGAGGGTCCGTTCCAATTTCGGGCCCCAGATCGACGCTACGGCCCCGGCGATCGACCCGGCCCGCCTGGCGGCCTCGCGGATCCTGGCTGCCGCCTTCGCCGGCCCCTTGCTGGGTCTGTGGGGTGCGTTGATCGGAACTCTGGTCGGCTGGCAGGTGGCCGGCGCGATGCTGGGCGTCTCCACCCCGACTTTCTTCATCCGCCTGTTCGAAATGCTCTGGGTCAAGGACGTGGTAGGTGTCGGGGTCAAGGGGGCGGCCTATGGGGCGGTGGGGGCCCTCTTTGCCTGCGCCGAGGGGCTGCGTGGCGAGCCGATCCGGCCGGGGTCGGTCAAGTCTTCCGACTTGCTGGCGATCCGGCAGGGATCGTTCCGGGCCGCTCGGCGTTCGTTCCTGGTCATTCTGATCCTCAATTCGAGCTGGTTCCTGCTGCTTTACCTCAGCGGCAACCCGTTCGCCCCGAGCTTGCAGTGAAGTCGCCATCGAACTCGACGGCCGGTCGCGACGATCGGAGGATGCCATGAACCGGGTGACGATCCGCGACATCCTGATGGGCCTGATCGTGCTGGGCGGGCTGGCCGGCCTGGGGGGCCTGATCGTCCTGGCGGGCGACGGGCCCGGCTTCCTGGGCGCCCGCAAGGTGATCGAGGTCGATTTCGCCGACGCCCAGGGCTTGCGGCCCGGCTGCGCCGTACGGGTGGCGGGCCTCGACGCCGGGCGAGTCATCGGCGTCCGACTGGTCGAACAGGATGGCCGCCTCCCGGCCTCGCGCCCGGATGTCGCTCTCGAAGGAACTGTTCGACCGGCTCAAGCAGGACGTGCGGGTGACGGTCCAGTCGAACCTGACCGGCCAGACTCTGGTAAACGTCCTGGGCACGGGGAAGTCGGAAGTGCCCCTCGTCGCCGGGCAGCCGGTCCGCGGGATCGAGACGTCGCTGTTCGACCCCGTACTGGAGCAGATTGGCCTGGGAGCGCCGGAACGGAAGAACCTCAGCCATACCATCGAGGAAGTCTCGCAGACGGTTGATGCCGCCGGGCCCCGCCTCCGACAGATCCCGGCGTCGCTGGAGCAGACCGCCGAGGGATTCCGGGACACCGCCGAGGCCGTCCGGCCCGTCATCGAATCGACTGCGCAGCGGATCGAGAAGGCGAGCCCCAAGGTCGAGGAGGCCCTCGATCGCGTCAACTCGCTGACCAATCACGCCGACCTCCTGCTCGGCGAGAACCGGACCGTCATCAACACGACCCTGAAGCGGGTCGATCGCCTCGTGGCCGACGTCGATTCGGTGGTCGTGGACGACCGCAAGAAGGTGGAGGACTTGCTCGACGGCTTCGCGATGACCCGGCAAAGGCTCGACCGCGTCCTGTACAACGCGGATATCGTCGCAGGCCAGGGGGCCTCGCTGATGACCCAGCGCCGGGCCGACCTCGATCGCATTGTTACCAACGTGCGGGACGCCACGGCCTGGGGTGAGAAGACCGTCCAGAAGGTCTACAGCAACCCGTTCGTCCTTTCCCCCCTCTACAAGCCCAATAACGAGGATATCCGGGCCCAGGCCGCGTTCGACGCCGCCCAGAACTTCACGATGGGCGCCAAGGAGTTCAACGACGCCCTCAAGACGATGCAAGCGATGCAATCCAAGACGCTCAACGCCGCCGATCGCCAGAAGTTGGACCAGCTTTTCCAGCAGGCCGCCAACATTTCTCAGCAGATCAACCAATCCCAACAGCAAATCGCCGACGGGCTGCGGCCCAACTCTCCGCCCCGCCAGCGTACCGATCGCCGGTAAGGCAACTCTTCGCCAGATCGCCCAAAATGTCAAGCCAGGCAAGGTTTGCGGCGGACTCCCAAAAATTGGCGCTTTTCGTGAATGCCGATGGGGTAAAGAGCCGATCAATCCTTACGACGAGGTTCGAGATCTGTGGTCCCTCGGAGAGCCGGGGGTGATCCCGACCGCCGTGAGTCGGCTCGACCTCTCGGGGAACCCCCGGCCACGTCCCTCGCGAGGGGGTCACTGGCCGGCTACCCGGCCCGGCGTATTGACGGACGCCGGAACCTGACAGCGTGCATCCGAAGGGGAGACTCCCGATGGAAATCCAAGGCGCCGGCGGGCCCCACGGCCCGCAACCGATCTACCCGCGACTGGCCGCGTTCTCCGTCGAGTCCGGCTCGACCGTGCAGGCCGGCGCACTCCGCGATCACGTCGAAATCTCCCCCCTGGGCCAGATGCTCGACGGGATCAGCCGGTTGCCCGAGATCCGCCACGAGAAGGTCGAGGAGATCCGGAGCCAGATCGCCGCGGGCGTTTACGAGACGCCCGAGAAATGGGAGGCCGCCCTCGATCGCCTGATCGACGAGATGAGCGGCTGGTGATCGCCCCCGGGTGCTCACCGTTCGACCCGACGACATCAACCCGGCGACCGGGAGTGGCAAGGAGCCGCTCTCGGTCGTGACTGTTTTACCGCCCGGCCATCCCGTCTCGGGCAAATCCGGCGATCCCCCGTGTTCGCGCCGTACCGATGAGGAACCTGGAGGGAGTCGGCAAGCCCCCGAAGGACGGGGATTCCGACCGATTCCCGCGACCCTCCTCGGAGCGAGTCGGCCATGATGGGCGATAGCCGATCTCGGGGCGCCTTCCGCGAATTTATGGCGGGGCTGGCCGTATGCGGTGCGATCGGGCTGATCGCCGAACCGCTCCGGGGCGACGAGCCCCGCGATTTCCAGGCACGGATCGGCCGCCTCTTCGGAATGAACCCAAGGCCGGCCCCGACACCCATGCGTGGAGCCGCGCCCCAGCCGAACAGCGGGATGAGTGGCCTGCCGACGGGCCCTACGGGCTTCGTGGGCCCGTCCGCCGTCGAAACCCCCAGGCTCGCGCCGACAAACGGTCCCAGGTTGGTCCCCCAACCCAGGGTCAGCCGGCCCATCACCGAGGCGGACCCGTTGCTCACGCGGATTGCCGTGGCACGGTCGGACAGCGGCTCCCAGTTCGCCATGTTCCTGCAGGTCTTCGCCGACGGTACGGTGATCGACGCCGAGGGCGTCCACCGGGTCCCGGCCGAACATGTCCGCGCGATCACCCGGGCAATCATCGACGGGGACTTGCTGCGTCGAAGGGGCCATTGCGGTTCCCCCTCGACCGACTACATCGATCAGTACCATGTCACCACCTTCGAGCGGGCGGGCAGGACCTACCGCTCAAACACGTTCAGCTACACGAGCAATCCCCAGGGTTGTGATGCCTCCGTGACCCGGCTTCACCAGGCGATCGAGGCGATGGTGCTGAAACTGTCCGGCGCGACAAATGGGAACGCCGGTACGGTTGCGGCCCCTGGCGGCCCCGCGATGACAGCCCCCGGGATCGCGAATCCTGCACCTACGCCCGCGCAGCCGGCTCCCGCAACCCCCCGCCTGGGGAACCCGGTGAGCCCCGCTACTCCGGAAACTGAAGCCTCGCCCGCTTTGCCGCCCATTAACGCCCCAAGATCGGGATCGATCCCGCTTACCCCCCTGCCCGATCCCGCCGACCTCCCGGACCTCCCCGGGTCCTGAGACAACCGTCCGACGGCAACGAGGCGGGCGACGCGCGTCACACAACCTTCGCCGCTATCCCTTGCAGAACCTGCACGCTCGTCCCCACTTCCTGGAGACCGGCGGACGGGCCGTCCCTGGCAAGAAGATCTCGTCGGCCAAATTGTGGCCGGCGTTCACCCCAGCGTTCACTCACCTCATTTCGATGGCAACTGTGGCCGTACCCTCCAGGCGGATCAACAGCGAGCCTGGATCGTGCCGGAATCGTTGCGTTTCGCCGATCGCGGCCGGTACTCCATCGACCGACAACTTCGGGGCATTCTTCAGGCCATTCACCAGAACTCGGTAGGGCTTAACGCTCCAGCCGATGACCCGGAATCGCAACTTACCGGGCGAGTCTTCGAGGATTTCCAACTCACCTGGTGCGTGGATCCACGCCCCGGAACGGCGGGCCGACCGCATCGCGTAGGGTGGCTGACCGGTCAGGAATCGCATCGCCAGCGGTTGAACCGTCCCCGGGTTGATGTCCGGGCCGACACGGGTTTGCGAGGCGAGCACGAACGAGTCGGGCAAGAGCCCCCGATGCGGATCGTCGATCGGGTACGACTGCTGGATCGCCGAGGCCGTGATTCCCCTCGCGAGCGTCCCCCAAGGCCCTTCATGGTCGACCCTGGCCAGTTCATTCAAGGCGTCGGCATAGACCATCCCGCACCACTGGACCGGCCGCCCGATCCAGACGGGCGCGATCCAGGTTGTGGCGCCCAGCACCGCAATCGTAGCGTAATTGCCGACCTTCCCCTCCGTCGGATTGACCAGGTAGACGAAGGGAACTCCTGTCCACGCCCAGTAACGCGCCAATTCGAGCATTTCGGGATCGCCGGTCAATTGGTAGGCGATCGTATAGGCGTGGGCCAGGTGGGCGGAGGCCAGGATATCCGGGGTGTGCAGGGGACATTCCCAGGTCTGGGCACCCCTGGGCACGCCGTCCCGGAAGCGCTCGAGGTTTTTGAGGGCCCGGACGGCCTGATCGAGCAGTTCCCGATCGCCCGAGAACGAGGCGGCCCGAAGGGCTTCAAGGACGATCAGGCCGGCATAGCCGCTGGCCTCGCGATTGGGGTTGGTCCTCGCGAAATCGGGGCCTTGCTTCGGCCTGGGATAGATCGCCGCCCCCGATTCGTCGAATCGGGCGAGTTGGGATCGGGCCCGCTGGCGTGCCACGTCGATCGCCTCATCCACGCGATCGAACACGAGCGGAGCAACCGTCGATCTCAGATGGCTGACGTTGGCGTCCAGGACGGACCCCGGGGATACGGCCCGGATCGCGCCACTTGAAAGCTCCCGGAGTTCCTCCGCAACCCTGGAGTTGCTGTCGATCGCCCCCAGGGCTTCGATCATCCAGGCGGCGTCGGCGGCGGGGTGCGGGCTGAATCCGCTGCCGCCGACAGCGTGGCGGAACCGGGCATCTTCGCGGATGGGAGAATCGGACCAGGAACGTGCGGCCAGGGCCCGATATTCGTCAAGCGAGGGCATCGGAGGGGTCGCGGGCAATCCTCGGAGATCGACGTACTGGCGGACCGCCGGGATGATGCTGTCGCCGTCCCCGCCGATTAACCACGCCCGGGATCGGATCGGTCGGTTGGCCCGAAGGGTCGTCGGCTCGATCGGTAGCAGCGATCCATCCATCCTGCGTGTACCGTCGGCGCCGGGGGCGATAAGGCCGATCGCATGAGAGTTGGAACCGAAGGTGCGATCGGTCGAATCGAACAACGCGGCGAGGTTGGGTGAGGCTTCCCAGATCAAGCCGACATAAAGCCCCTCGGCCTGGACGGCCATCAACGGGAACGTGATCTTGCGGGCGATCGGCACCAGACGGTTGGCCTCGGGGCCTTCGAGGTCGGCCTCCGAACGGCTGGGCTCGTCGTCGAGATACTCGACCCCGGCGAAAAGGCCCTGTCCCTTGCGAGGGCCGTGGGTCCCCAGGCCGGGATGAATCATCAGCATCGGGGCGAAAACCAGGTCCCGGTCGCGGTCCGCAGACAATTCAGTCACGACCTCGATCGATCCGTCCTGGGCCGGGCGAAAAGCGCGATTGAGGGACCAGGCGGCTCCGTCGGGATCGTGGAATCTCGCGGAGACCAGGATCGAGCGTCCCTCACGGGTTGTCTTGGCCGAAGTTGGTTCAATCCAGGTCGTCTTCTTCCCCGTCCGGTAACCGAGCAGGGGCTGATTGTTGCCGACCGCCACTTCGCGGCCGCTCGCGGAAACGCGGAAGGCTCCCCATTGGCCCTGGGAATGTTGCAAGGCCAGCGGTCCCGAGCGGATTTCGAGGTCATTCGGCGAGGGCTCGACCCGGGATGGCGGTTTCCAGGCGGGGACCTGGATCTCGACCAGTTCAACAAACTCCAGCCGGGCCACCTTCGCGGTTCCTTCCGTGCCCGGCGGGTCGATTCGAAATCGAGTGCCGCGGCCCAGGGGCGGGATCGGGATGACGACATCCTGCCAGGCCCCGCCGCCTCCCGTCTCGAAGCGGACCGAACGCTTCTCGTCTGGGCCGCCCCGGTTGAAGTAGAAGACTTGCCACTGTCCGCCTCGATCGGCGGCGACGCGGGCCTTGAGCAGCAGCGACTTCCCTTCCGGGAAATCGCGGGGCGGGCCCGAGAAGTACGGGTCGGGACCGGAGATCATCACCTCGAGGCCATCGACCGCCGGGTTGATCCGGGCGATGTCATGGTCGGCACGCCACGACTTGGCCTGCTCGGGGCGGGTCAGGTCGTAGACGATCGGCAGGTCGTCGGGGATGGCGCCGGTGCAGCCGATCGCGAAGAAGGAGAGTGCGATCCGTGCGGGGTGGGGGATCATGGTGGAAGCTCAGGACTTTCGGCCCAGGATCCGGTCGAGCGAGTCGGAGGTTTGGTGGATCAGGGCCTCGGGATGGTGGGCGAACGGGTGGAAATACTCGAAGGTGAGGTGGCCGTTGTAACCGACGTGCTGGAACGCCGAGATCACGGCCGGCCAGTCGGTGGTTCCATCGAGCAAGGTACGGAACGATTCGAGCGAGAAATCGGTCCCCTTCTTGCTGAATTCCTTGAGGTGGACGTTGCGAATCCGGGGTCCGAGCGCGCGGATCCAGTCCTCGGGGAACTGGAACAGCATGATGTTGCCGGTGTCGAAGTGAACCCCGAGCGATTCGGAGTGGAACGAGTCGACGTAGGCGATCATGTCGGCGGGCGATAGCAAGTAACCGTTGAAGAAGATGTTCTCGATGTTCAGGCAGACCCCAGCCTTCTCGGCCGCGGGCAGCAGCTTGCCGATCGCCTCGCGGGAACGACGATCGCAGTCGGCCATGGCCACCCGTTCGTGGTCCTTGATCCACGGGATATACACCGACCCGGCGATCGTGAGCAGGTTCCGCGTGCCGAGGTCGCGGGCCGCTTCGATCATCTTGCCCGCGAGTTCCAGCCCTCGGTTGCGGGTTCCCGGGTCGTTGGCAGTCAGCGAGTATGGCCAGTAGAGGAACGAGCAGAGCCCGCTGAGGGCCAGGCCGGAATCCTCGGCTAGCTTGCGGATGGCCGCGAACTCGCGGGGGCCCGAGCGGGGCGAAAGCTCGGATTCGAGGTCGTAGTTCAATTCGATCGCATCGAATCCGGCCGATTTCGCCAGCTTGAAGCAATCGGCCAGCGACATCTTGCCGGGATACGGGAAGGCCCACAGGTTAATCGACTTCTTCATCGCCGCAGGGCTCGCGGGAGTCGTCGGGATTGGCCGCGCGGTTGCGGGCAGGGCGGCCGCCGCCAGGCTGCCTTGGAGCAATCCCCGGCGGGTAAAACGGGCGGGATCGGGCATCATTGCGGCGTTGCTCCTGGGTCGAAGGCGATCTTCCGTTCGCACCACTCGGCCAGGGCCAGCAGGTCGTCCTCGCCGCCGTGGGGACCGACGAGTTGGAATGCCAGCGGCATCCCTTCGGCGTCGAGGCCGAACGGAAGCGAGACGGTGGGCAGGCCGGCGTAGCTCCAGGGGATGTTGAAGGCGGGATCACCGGTCGTGGTGCGGTCGGGTGCCGCCCCTTTTGTGGCCGGGACGATCAGGGCGTGGAAGCGATCGAATGGCGAGGCCATCTCGGCTTTTAGGGCGTCCTGATGACGTCGCGATTCGGCATGCCGACCCGGCCCGATCGCCAGGCCTTCCTCCACCAGCGCCCGGATCTCTTTCGGATAGGCTTCACCGTATCTCTCCCACCAGGGACGATGGAAGCGGGCCGCCTCGAACGCCAGGATCGTGCGAAAATGCCCCCCGATGGAGTCGAACAAGGGGGGCATCGCAACCACATCGATTAAGGCCCCTGCCTTTTCGAGGCCCTTCACGGCCCTAGCGAAGCCCTCCCGCATCGAAGGTTCGCAAAGGTCATCGAACAGCCCCTGGACCCGGCCCAGTCGTGGCGGATCGATCCAGCGTGGGCGGCTGAAGGCACCGGACAGGGCCTGCCACAGCTGCGAAAGATCCGCGACCGTCGAGGCGATTGCACCCGGGTGATCGAGGCTGGTCGCCAGGGGTACGATCCCTTCGGTTTCGAGCACACCGTACGAGGGCTTGAGCCCGCAAACGCCGCAATAGGAGGCCGGTCGGCTGATCGAACCACCGGTCTGGGATCCGAGCGCCCCCAGGCACATGGCCGAAGCCACCGCGGCGGCCGAACCACTGGAGGACCCGCCGGGCGTCCGATCGAGATTCCGAGGATTACGCGTCGGTGGCGGGTCGATCCAGGCTAATGGGGTCGTCACCGTCTTGCCCAGGATAATCGCGCCGGCAGCCCTTAGGCGGGCGACGATTGGCGCGTCTCGGTCGGCGATTCGATCCGACCAGGGGGCAAAGCCGGCGGCGGTCGGCATGCCGGCGACGTCTATGATGTCCTTTACCCCGATCGGGATGCCGTGAAGCGGGCCGACGGGCTTGCGCTGGAGGTCCAGGCTTCTCGCGATGTCCCGGGCGGATTCCCGATCGATCCGGACCCAGGCATGGACCGAAGGCTCATCGCGGTCCAACCGTCGCAGGCAATCCTCGACGACCTCGATGGCCTTTCGGCGGCCTTCCGCCAGGTCGGCGGCGGTCGCGACCAGGGGGCCGTGGCGAGGCGTCGTCATCGAGGACTCCCGGATCAGGCCATTCGATTCTTGGTGTCGGGCGACTGGGGGAGAAGCGACCCTTTGTCCGGCCGGGACGGCTTCCGATCGATCCGCACCCCCGCGAGCATACCGCCCAGGAATGCGGCGGGAGGAATGAGTATGACCGAGGCCAGCCACATCCAGGGGGGGTGCGGAATGACCGTCATGTTGGCGAGCGTGACCGCTAGCAGGATCCCGCCGGCCACCAGCCCATGGACCAATGGCTTACACCGCGCGATGATGCCGGCAGTCCACGAGCCGAGCAAAGTCCCGATCATCCAGGCGACGAGGACGACCAGGAAGACGCCAAGGGGTTGATCCGCCAGTACCCGGCGAACCCCCGGTTTCGCCAACTCTGCCTGGACCTCGGCGGGCGTCATGTGCTGGAAGGAGGCGATCCGATCCTGAACTTCTTGCGAGGCCGGGAAAATCGCATGGCCGGCCCCCTCCATCACGCCGATGAGGGAGCCGGCCAGCAAGACGGCCAGGAAGATCGCGAGCGCGCTGCGGACGGCGGGCCAGAGCATCAGGGCTGGGGCTCCGCGGGCTTATCCGAAGGGGCCTCATTACTGGGCCGGATCAGCTCGAAGTAACGGCGGATGGTCTGGCGGTGACCCAGCGGGATTGGTTCCGATTCGAGGGCCGCCTCCGACCGGGCCCTGGCTCGATCGTAGGCATCCTTGTAGGAGCGGCGCGCGGTCTGCCGGCCTTCCGGCGAATGGATCGTCTCGACCTCGCTGGGCCCTTCGCCGGGGTTGCCGGTGATCTCCTCGCGCTGGCGGGCGGCGTTGAGGTCGGTCTTCTCGCCCTCGGTGTTGCCGCTGATGACCGCGCCCGCATTGGCGCTGGCCGAGTCCGACTTGCTGGGCATCCGCACGCGGATCGCCTTATCGCCCTTGCACTCGCCCTTGCATTCCTCGAGATTCTCCAGCTCCATATCCAGGATCTCCTTGATCTTGGACCGGGCGGCCTGCTTGCGGGACATCTTGGCGAGCTTCTTCGAGCCTCCCTGGAATTTGCCGGAGTGCGGCTCGTCGAGGCCGTCGATCATCTCGGTGATGGCGCCGGCCATCTCGCCCAGGCCGGCCTCGTCCGAGGCTTCCGCCACCTTCTTCAGCTTCTCTTTAAGGGTCCGGGCTTCCTTGCGGTCGAGGTCGGAGGGATCGATCGGCTCGTCGAGCAGCTCGGCGGCCTTGTCGAACTTCCCTTCCTGGAGCGCCGACCCGGCCGATTCGAGGGCCTCGGCTGAGGTCATCGCCTCGCCCAGCGATCGCATCTGGCCGTCCACCAGGCCGACGTTCATCTTGGCCTGCAGGCCCATGATTGACTGCTGCATCTCCGAGAGCTTGGCCATCGCCTCGCGGGCATCGACGCCCGGTTCCTTCATTTCCTCGGCCTGTTGCTTCAGCTCCTGAACGAGTTCCTTCAGCTCCTCGTCCTGCTTCTCCTCGGCGAGTGCTTCGAGATCTTTCAGGTTCTCCTCGGCATGCTCGGCGGCGGCCTGGACGGCCGGATCGGGCGCGGCGGGCTCGGCGGCCGCCTTGCGGTGCAGCGGCATGGCCAGGAGGAGCGCGGCCAACGTGGTCGACGCAAGAGCGGCCAGCAGGCTGCGGGGCCATCGGAACGGCACCGCCTCCCGGGCCGAGACGCCCTTCAGGTGCTCGTTGGCGTCGGCAACTTGCAGCTCATGGAGCGGCGACACCCGCGACGGGCCGTGTTCGAGGAACGATACGGCGGTGCGGGTCCGGTCCTTCAGCTTGTAGCGGTCGTCGACGGTGATGGCCGCGAGCCGCCAGCCGAGCGGCCAGAACAGGCCGACCATCGCACCGATCAGGGGTGCAGGGGCCA
The DNA here is from genome assembly GCA_046350035.1 of Isosphaeraceae bacterium. Lineage (GTDB taxonomy): Bacteria > Planctomycetota > Planctomycetia > Isosphaerales > Isosphaeraceae > CALLYK01. The sequence continues at coordinate 87,969 of JAXMBD010000008.1, forward strand.
TCGCCAGGCCAATCAGCCACGCGGGGATGGAGCCGGACGGTGCCAGCGCGATCCGATAGGCGCCCAGGAGGAGCCCGGCGAGTCCGCCGACGAGCAGGCCCAGTCCCAGGCATCGGACGACCAGTTGCTGCCGCATGCGGCGGCGGACCGGACGCAAGGCTTCAAAAACCTGTCGATTCACGGTCGAGCTCCCCTGGCCTCGGAACCCTGATCCCGCCTCGCCGCCTCGATGCGACGACGGCCGCATTCTCACTCTACACGCCAACGCCGTTTCGGGAAACCACGCCACGGCGGTTCCCGACCGCGAAGTCGAGCCGCCGGAGGGCGACATCCCCCACGAAGACCAAGGCCGCCGCCGTGACCAGCCAGGGCCACAGGGGGGTGACCCGCGGGGCCACACGCTCATCCGCCGCGAAAAGTTCGGCCGCCCTTGGATCGATTCGGCCCCCCGTACCCCGGGCGATTTCGCTCAGCAGGTCGCGATTGGTCGCCTTGAGGCGGAGTTCGTCCGGATAGCCGACCGCCAGGCCGCGGGTTTGATTGTAAATCGGCTGGCCGCGGTATTTCTGGGCGATCATGAAGTGATAATCGCCCGCCTCGGAGGTCGGTACCGTCGCGACGTACCGGCCCGGGGCCGATTGTTCCATCGTCAGGGTCGTCCGATTCTGGCGAGGATCGATGACGCTCAGGGTCGTATCAGCCTGGTTCAGGAACTTGCCGGCCGCGTCGATGGCATCGATCGCCACGACAGCCTCGCGGCCCTTCCTCTCAACCTTGGCGACGATCCCCTTGGTCTCGGCCTGTCGCATGGCATGTCGGACCACCTGGGCCCAGAACTTGGCGTAGCCGGGCCAGGACAACCACTCGGCAGCCCATCGGTTCTTGGCGTCGGAGGTGAACGCCACGCTCATCCCCAGGCCGTATCGCCACCAGGTCAGCAGCGGCTCGCCGCTCTCGGTGGCCAGGATCACCTCGCTGGTCGGCTTGGGCCGGGTGACGACGAAGCCCAGTAGCAAGGGGGCCTCGTCGAGCCCGAGGTCGTTGAGCACCTTGGTGGGCCGAACGACGACGGGGGTAAATGGTTGTTCGTTGATCGCCGACTTGCTGGCGGCGACCGTCTCCTTGGCAAAAATCTGGGGGACCGTGGAAGGGTCTTCCACCAGATAATGCCGCCCATTGCCGATCCGGGCGATTTCCTGGAGAAGTTGCTCGTCCAGCTCCTGGCCGACGCCCACGGTCGAAATCGTCATCCTCGCGGCGGCCATCTGCTGGCTGATCCCCTCGAAATCGCCGGGCAGGGAGATGCCATCGGTCAGGATGATCACGTGCTTCAGCTTCGCAACGGTTCGCTGCAGGGCGTCGTATGCTTCTTCCATCGCCGGGTACATCGCCGTGCCGCCGCCCGCCTCGATCGAGGCGATCCGGTCGAGTACGAACGGTTTATCGGCGGCCGGATGGACTTCGCTGATCCAGAACGGCTCGCCGTCGAATGCGATCACGCCGACCTTGTCCGAAGGGCCCAGCAGCTCGACGGCCGCCCTGGCCGCTTCCTTGGCCATTTCGATCTTCTCGCCGCCCATCGAGCCGGACTTGTCGATGACCAGGACCATCGCCAGGCTGGGTTTCTCCTTCTCCTTCTCGAAATCGGACCGGACAGGCAGGATCTCCTCGATCGAGGTCTTGTAGTAGCCGCCCAGGCCGAATGACTGGTCCCCCCCCAGCATGATCAGGCCGCCGCCGAGTTCCTGGACGTAGGTCCGGGCCACGTCCATCTTGCGGAGATTCAGGGCGGTGGCCGGCACGTTCGAGAGGACCAGGCATTCATAATTTTGCATATCCGCGAGGCTCTCGGGCATCCCCTGGGGCGGTCGGGAATCGACCTGCATTCCCTGCTCCTCCAGGGCATACGCCAGGTCGCGCGAGCTATTGCGGGAGTCGCCGTCGATCAGCAGGATCCGCGGCTTCCCGGCGGCGAAGACCAGTCCGAAGTCGCTGTTGTTGTCCAGCAGGGTATCTCGGAAGCCCGAGACCCTCGCGGTGAGTTTGGCCAGTCGGTCCCCCTCGATCGATTGGGTGAACGTGAACCGATTCTCCCCCTTGCGGAGCTTGACCGGCTGGCTGGCGACCTTGATGTCCCCTCGATAGAGGTCGAGCGTGCCGGCGTTCTCATCGACGTTCGTGTCGATCACGACGGTTGCCGGGAACGGCTCGCCCTGGGCGATCTGGGCGGGCGCCTCGACGGCCGAAACCTGAACCTCAGGGTCGTCCCGCGTCGCCAGGGCCAGGGTGTCGATCGGCAAGCCGGACTTGAGCGCGGCCTTGAGGGCATCACCGCTGGTAGCGTTGCCGTCGGATAGGATGACCAGGCGGGGGACGCGATTGGGCGGGATCGCGGCGGCGGCCACCTCGATGGCGGCGGCGATGTCGGTCCCCTTGCGGTCCAGCTCCTGTTCCGGAGGGTTCAAGTCGCCCATTTCGCGGACTGCCCCCGGAACTGTGGCGAAGTCGAGCCGGGCGACCCGATGATTTCCGGCCGAGGCGGCGGCCTCCTTGACGAAGGCGTCGGCCGCTTCGAAGGCGCTCTCGTCCACCGAAAGGCTCCGATCCACCGCAACCACAACATACTGGTCGCGGGTGGACCTGATGATGCTCAGGCCGGCGAGCGAGAGGACCAGCAGCACGACGACGGCCGAGCGGGCCAGCAGCGAGGCGATCCGCTGGGTGCGGGAGAAATCGACGAGGCTCCACCAGAAGTAGAGCGCCAGGGCCGGCAGCACGACCAGCCCGAACAGCCAGAAGGGCCGGGTCAGCTCGATGGGGAAGCCGCTCGCGGGCATGGACGACTCCGGATCACGGACGGGGGCGCCGGACGACGACTCGGGCAGGGCGATCCGATCACGTAAGATAACGCCGCTGATAGAGGAACCATTCGACCCCGGCGAAGGCAAGTGCCAGGGCAATGAGTTGGAACCAGATCGGCCGGGACGCCCAGCCGGCGGCGATCGCGGGGGCGGTGTCGCGTGGCCAGCTTTCGGGAACGCGGAGATCGCTCTCGCGCCGATCGGCCAGGTTACAGGCGACCAGGTCGATGACTCGGGGTGACTGCTCGTTCGGCTCGGTCGTGGCCAGGATCTGCCAGATACCGACCTGGTCGAGGGGGCCGATCGGGGTCCTATCGCGACCCCCGGGCGTGGGCAAGTCGCGGATCGTGCCGTCGGGGGCCTTCAGCCGGGGCGACTTGCCGGCCGTTGCTGGGAGTTCTAGCTCGACGACCGAACCGGAGGCGACCGATTCTCGCAGTTCGCCCTGGTTCCCTGAGAACCAGCCCAGAGCGTTGGTCGCCAGGATCGGGAAGGCGGTTTGCAGCGGCAACTCGGACTGCTCGAGGTCGGCCAGTAGGACCAGCACCTTCCCTTTTCCACCGGGCCGGTCGAATGCGACCAGGAGCGGGTCCCCCGACGGCGATTCGGCCAGGATTTTCGAGGGCCCGCGGGGTGTAAGCTTGTGGGCCTCGGGCATCACCATGTCTTGCAGCTTGACGTGGGTCATGAGGGATGAATCGCCGGCCTGACGCGCCACGATCGGATCGGGGAGCAGATCGCCCAGGTCCCAGATGTCGCAGGCATTTCGGGGGTCGATCACGAAGAGCGGGCCGGCCGGCAGGGTTTCGGGCACCTGCCGATGGAACACGACCAGGCCTCGCCCGGCGGTGGCCGTTTCCCCTTCGGCCCATCGCTTGAGCAGGTCGAGGGCAACCAGCGGGCTCGCCTCAAAGACCTTCTCCAGGAATAGGTTGCCGGGCGTGACCAGCGTCACCTTCTGACGATCGCGGCGGGGCAGCAGGGCGAATGCCTGGTTGTCGGCGGCCAGGGCATCGGCGTGATTCAGCCTCGCGATCACCTCGCCCCCGGAGGCCGTCACCTTCTCGAACACCCGGGACCATTTACCGTCGGCTTCCAGCTTCAGCGCGACGGCGTCCAGCGGCTGAATTGTCCCATCGGCCGCCTTCAGGTCGATATCGAGGCGGGCTTCGGCCGGCGAATCGCCGCGGTTCTCGACCTCGACGAGCAGCTCATAGCCGACCGGATCGATCAGGCTGCGGCGGGCCAGGAACCGGATGATCCCGAGATTGTCAACGTTGCTGGCGACCGGCATGAGGGTGATATCCTCGGCCCCGACGAGTTCCTCGGCCTTGTCGAAGCCGCCGTCGGACAGGACCACGATCCGCCGGTTGGGGTGCTCGGCCAGCAGGCGACGGGCCAGTTCGATCGCCTCGACGACCCGGGTGGGACCCTGCGTCGGGGCAACCCGGGCGATCGCCTCGCGGAGCGTCCCTTGGTGGTCGGTCAGTCCAACGCCCACGGCCGGCACCGTCCCGGCCGAGATCACGGCCATCTCGTCGTCGGCCCGCAGGGCCTCGACCAGCCCGCCAGCTTTCTCTTTGGCTAGATCGAGCCGACTGCGCCCGGTGATCCCGTCCGCGGCCGACATGCTGGCCGAATTGTCCAGAATCAGAATGACACGCCGACGATCCCGCGCCTGGTTCCCCCAGAGCGGCTCGCCCAGCGCGAACACGAGCAGTGCGAGCAGCAGGATCTGGCAGGCGAGCGAGATCAGGTGGCGGAGGTGCTGCCAGAACGACCGGGGCCGCTTCTCCTCGAAGATCTGGTCCCAAAACATCGAGGTCGAGACGGGCACGCGACGTAGCCGGATCTTGAGGATATAGAAGGCGACGATCGGCAGGGCGAGGGCCGCCCAGGCGAGGGCCGCGGGGTGGGCGAAGTTCATGGCAGGTCGGTCCCAGGCGGGCGAGTCCGGCGTAGGTTCAGGCCAGGGCGCCGGCGTTGCGCATCATCCGCAGGATCAGCTCATCGAACGGGATCTCGGTGGTGGTCCGGGTACATCCCAGTCCGTAGGCGTTGCAGTATTGCTGGATCGCCTCCTGGAACCGATCGAAGAGGTCTCGATACTGGCGGAGGGCCCGCTCGGTTACGGTCACCTTGCGGATCGAGCCGGTTTCGACGTCGAACAGTTCCAGGTCCCCCTTGATGTCCGGCTCGGCTTCCTTGCGGTCATAGATCTGGACGATATGGGGTTCATACCGGTGGTGACGGAGGAGATCGAGGCCTTGCTGAAAGCCCCGCGTGTCATAAAAGTCGGAGATCACCAGGGCGAGCCCTCGGCGTTGCGTCCGGTGGACGAACTCGCCGACGACCCGGGCCAGGTCGGTCGAATCGCCCCGGGTCTCCAGGCCTTCTAAGAATCGGAGTAGCGACAGGACGCGGGCTTTGCCCCGCATGAGGGGGAAGTCGGCCACGCGATCGCCGGCATACGCGATCAGGGCGACGCGGTCGAGGTCGGCCAAGGCGATATACGCGAGCGCCGCGGCGACCTGCCGGGCGTAGTCAAACTTCGCCGGCCTGCCGTAGGCCATGCTCCGAGAGGCGTCCAGGAAGATGTAGACGTGCAGGTCTTCCTCTTCCTGGAATCTCTTGAGCAAGAGTTCATCGTGGCGGGCGAAGACGGTCCAGTCGATGTGCCGGAAGTCGTCGCCCGGGGTGTAGTCGCGGTGGTCGGCGAACTCGATACCGCCGCCCATCTTCATCGTCCTCCGCTGGGCCAGGAGCTGGCCCTGGAAGACGCGCCGCGAGACGAGCGAGAGGTATTCCAGCTTCTGGAGGAAGTCGGAGCCGAACAGGGCCATGCTTGGTGATCGCTCCTCCCCGGGGCACGCGGGGCATTCGGTTACGTCGCGGGCCGATCAGACGGCGACGGCCGGGGCCTGCACCCGATCGAGGATGTCATCAATAATCGCGTCGGGCGGAATGTTTTCAGCCTGGCCCTCGAAGTTAAGGATCATCCGGTGCCTCAAGGCCATCTTGGCGATCGCCCGGAGGTCCTCTCGTGCGACGTGGTAGCGATGGTCGAGGATCGCCTTGATCTTGGCGCCAAGGATGAGAGCCTGTGCGCCCCGGGGACTGGCCCCGTATCGTACGTAGCGGCGGGTCATCTCGGTGGCATATTCGCTCTCGGGGTGGGTGGCCAGTATCACCATCACGCCGTATCGCCTCAGTTCATCGGCGATCGGGATTTGCCGGGCGAGCTTGGCCAGCTCCTGGATTCTGGGCCCGTCGAGCACCGGCTGCGCTTTCGGCTCCAAAGATTCGGTGGTCCGGGCCAGGATCGCCTCGATCTCGCGGGCGTCGGGGAAGCCGACCATCAGTTTGAAAAGGAATCGGTCGAGCTGTGCCTCGGGGAGCGGGTAGGTGCCTTCCATTTCGAGGGGATTCTGAGTCGCCATCACCAGGAACGGCTTATGCAGGACGTGCGTCTTGCCGGCGACCGTGACCGATTTCTCGGCCATCGCCTCGAGCAGGGCCGATTGGGTCTTGGGTGTCGCGCGGTTGATCTCGTCGGCGAGGACGAGGTGGGCGAAGAGCGGGCCATGCTGGAACTCGAAACGTCGGCGGCCGTCGTCCCCCTCGTGGACCACATTGGTGCCGACGACATCGGCCGGCATCAGGTCGGGGGTGAACTGGATCCTCTGGAATTTCAGGTGGAGGGCATCGGCCAGCGTGCGCACGAGGAGGGTCTTGCCCAGGCCCGGCACGCCTTCGAGCAAAACGTGGCCGCCGGCGATGAGGGCCATAAGGGTGCCGTCGATGATGTCGGAGTGTCCGACGATCACCTTCCCTACCTCGGACCGGAGAGCCTCGAAGTCGGCGCGGAACCGATCGAGTTCGGCTTTCATCTCCTCGGTTTCACTCATGAGCAAATTCCCCGGCGAACCCTAATAGCCGCGTCCGACGCAACAACAAGCTAACGCGGCGAGTTGGCGCCCGTCAAACGAAAAAGGTCGGCGTACATGGCCCCCGGATCCCTCCGATACCCGGCGTCGAAGCATCGGCCGTTGCTTTGGGGCGAGGCCGGCGACTATCCTCGATCCGCGGCGAGATTGCCCGGCGCGATCAGCCCCCTCACCCGAACGAGCCGCCATGGAGGTATTTAGCGTGTGCCCCGAACATGATGGGATCATCCCGCGTGCCTGGCTCAGAACACTGCTGCTGACCGCCCTGATCGCCCCCGTTGCGTTCGCCCAGGCGGACGACGAGGATCGCGAGGCCAAGGCCGTGGCGAGGTTCATCGGGCTGCTCGAGAAGGCTCCGCGCCGCGGGACATCGCTCGATCGGGTTTATGGATTCCACGTGGAGCGAGGCTCCCTCGACGCATTCGTGGATGCGCGCCGGGCGAAGGCCGGGGCCAAGAAGGACGACGGGTCGGACTGGATGATCGTCGGCCTGATCGAATCACAGAGGGGCCGCGATTCCGCAGCGGTCGAGGCGTTTCGCCAGGCCGAGGCGGCCCGCCCGGGGGACCCCCTGGCCTCGTTCTACCTGGGCCAGTCCCTGGTGCTCGTCGGCCAGACCGACCCCGCAGCCGAGGCATTCGAGAGGGCCCTCGAGCGGAAACCGGCACGGGTCGACGCCATGGAGATCTACCAGGCCCTGGGCCGGGTCCATCAGCGAGCCAGGCGCAACGACCAGGCCTTGAAGGTCTGGGAGCGGCTCGAGGCCCAGTTCCCCGACGATGCTCGCGTCGCCGAGCAGATCGCCCTCACGCTCGCCGAGGAAGGCCAGCCGGCCCTAGCCCTGGCCCGATTCGAGAAGCTCGCCGGCAAGGCCCGCGACCCGTATCGCAAGGTCCAGTTCGCGATGGAAGCGGCCGACTTGAAGGTGCGTCTGGGGAAGAAGGATGAGTCACTCACGGACTTCGAGGCGATCCTGGCTACGCTCAACCCCGACAGCTGGTTGCACAAGGAAGTCCGCCGCAAAATCGACGAGGTTTTCCTCCGCAACGACGACCAGGCCGGGTTGGCCGCCTACTACGAAGGGTGGTTGAAGAAACACGCCGACGACATCGACGCGATCACCCGACGCGCCCGCATCCTTTCCAACCTGGGAAGGGCTGCGGAGGCCCGCGAGGACCTGTCCAGGGCGGTGAAACTGGCACCCAGCCGGCGCGACCTGCGGATCGCGTTAGTCGATCAGTTCATCGCCGAGAAGGATTTCGCCGAGGCGGCCCGTCAGTACGAGGACCTGGCCAAGGCCGATCCGAACAACCCCGATAACCTTCGAGAGTGGGGCCGGTTGCTGCTCCGAGACCCGGCCGTCCCCGAGGCCGATCGCAAGCAGGCTGCCGCCAGGGTCTGGAACAGGCTGCTCGAATCGCGGCCCAGGGATGCGGCCGTCGCGGCGCAGGTTGCCGACCTCTTCCGCAAAGCCGAGATGACCGATGAGGCCCTGTCCCTCTATCGCAAGGCGGTCGAACTCGCCGCCGACGCGCCGCAGTATCGCGAATACCTCGGCGAATACCTGCACGCTCTCAAGAAGGGGGATGAGGCCCTAGCCGTCTGGAAGGCGATGGCCGAGGGCGCCCTTCGGAACGCGGTCAACCAGGGCCGCCTTGCCGAAGTGCTCTCCGGATTCGGCTACAAGACCGAGGCCGAAAAGGCGGCGGCCGACGCCGTCTCGCTCGATCCGAAGGGCTTCGAATGGAGGATGAAGCACGCCGACCTCCTGGCGCAACTCGACCGGCATGCCGACGCGCTGGCCGAACTCGCGGAGGCCGAGAAACTGGTTGATGACGCCGATCAGGCCGAGACGGTGCTGACCGCCGAAATCAAAAGCCTGCAGGCCGGCAACGCACTGGGCGACCGGATCGACCTGCTCCGACGGGAACTGGAATCCGGCAAGGCCGCGAACGCCGATCGTTACCGGCGGCTCGCCCGCTATCAAGAGGCCGCACAGAAGCTCCCTGAGGCGAACGCCGCGATCAGCAGGGCTTTGGAGCTGGATCCCAAATCGGTACCATCTTACAACGTAGCCGCCCGGTTGGCCGAGACTTCGGGCAACCTCGGCCGGGCCGCCGACGTCTATCGCAAGCTCGCCGAGATCGACCGACGCGCCCGGACCGAGCATTTCACCGCCGTCGCGAGGCTGGAGGCGCGGCTGGGGCGACGCGACGAGGCGTTGAAGGCGGGCCGGGAACTGCTCGCCGCCGCCCCCAACAACCCCGAGCACTATCAGACGTTCGCCGAGCTCTGCTTCGGCCTGGGCGAGAATGACGAGGCACTCAAGGCCCTCCGACGGGCGTCGCAGTTGAACGATACCGACCCCCGCGCCGCACTGGCTCTGGCTGAAGCCCTGTCGAACCAGTTTCGCACGGACGAAGCGATTGAGGTCTACTGGCGGGCGTTCGACAAATCGACCGAGCTCGATCCCAAAATTGGCGTGATTGCAAAGCTCGTCCCCCTCTACCTCCAACAGAATCAATTCGAGCGGCTGACGGCGCGAATCGAACGGGCTTTCCAGGAGCGGGATGCCCAGCAGCAATCGCGCGAGAAGGCGGCCTGCCTGGCTCAGGCCTACGCCGGGGCCGGCGACCTGCCCGCCGCCCGTCAGCAGTTGGAAAGCCTGCTCGCGGTCAACCCCCGGGATACGCAACTGCTCGGGCAATTGGAAGGGCTCGCCGAGAGCGAAGGCGATTTCGCCTCGGCGGCCCGGTATCAGAAGCAGATCCTCGACGTTGCCCCCGGGTTCGAAAATTCCAGCAAGCTCGCCCAGCTCTACCTCAAGTCAGGCGAGTTCACCGAGGCCGAGAACCTCTGGGCCAGCTTGGCCGGCGAGGAAGCCGAGTCGCACCGTGTCCTCCAGGCCATCGACAACCTGCTCGTCGCCGGCAAGTTCGACATCGTCGAGTCGGTCACCGCCAAGCTGATCGGGCGGGAGCCGACCAATTGGGACGCGCTCTATCGCGAGGGATTCGCCCTGGCCTCCCGCGACCAATTCGCCGAGGCCCTCCGCCGATTCGAGGCGATCCTGGCGCTGACGAACGACGATAACCAACTCGCCGCGATCGAACGGGCCAGGCAGAAGTCCTCGGGCGGGCGTCCCGCAGGGGCCACGGCGTCGGCCATGTCCCCGGCCAACAGCATCTATTTCAACAACCTGCTCTATCGGAGGCAGACCGCATCCACCGAAATTCTGCGAATGACCGGGCTCAATCCCAACTTCGGCGTTGTCACCGGCCGGGTCTGGACACCGGCGGATTTCGGACAGGCCCGCCTGGCGTCGCTCGGTTGGGCCCTCGCCATCGCTCAGCGCGATGAGAAGCAGGACGAATTTATCCGCAAGATGGGCGCCGCCGTCGAGGCGCCCGGTGCCACAGCCCGGGCCGCCCGCGATTGGTACTACCTCAACGTAGTCCGGTCCGACGGCCCCGCGCTCTATCGGGCCGCCCTGAGGCTCGCGCGGACCTTGCCAGCCGACACAGAGGCGCAATGGGCCTTGTTGAGCGCGACTGCCTCGCGTGGGCAGGCCGGGAACCCGAATTTGGTGCGTGTTCCCACGCAGGGGCCGGCGGCACAAGTTGACCGTACCCCGCCGCTCCCCGACGATGAATTGCGATCGATTCTCGATGCCTTCGAGATGGTGCGGGCGCAGGAGCCCAATTGGCTGGCCACGGTCTCTTCCAACGTCGCGACGGAACTCAAACGGGCCAAGCGTACCGAGGAAGTAGATACCATTTTCAGGGAACTGGCCGACGCCGCGAACACGGCGCCGGCCATCTCGTCGGCCATGGCGATGGCGGCCGATCGGGCCGACATCGCGAGACTGCTCACCCTAAGCGACCGCATGGATAGGCTTACCACCGGGCGCCCTGGGGCGTCGGTCGGAAACTCGCCATCGCTCGCCATCAACAAGGCGATGGTCGTCCTGTTCGACCGGGGCGATCGGGATGAGGCGCTTAAACTGCTCGACCATTTCCTAGATGCCCTGTCCCGACCCGATCGGGTCGCCAAGCGTTCCCGGGGCCAGGGGCAGTCGTCTGCCGCGAATTTGATCAACCGCGGCCAGAACGTCATGATCCAGGTCAGCCCCACCCAGACTCAATATGTCAACCTGGACGTTCCCCTCGTCGGTTCGTACTTCGATCTCGACACGATCGGGATGCTCCGCAATGCCTTCGAGATGTACCGCCGTGGGGACATTCTCAGCGACTTCCTCACGCACCTCGCCGATCGCAAAGCGAAGGCCCAGGATGACCCAATCTACTCTACGCTCGCCCTGGCCTACGCCCAGTGGTGGAACGGGGATCGCGACGAGTCGATGCAATCGCTGACCGCCGTCTCCGAATTGGCCCCGAACGACGCCGACCTGAAGCTCGGCGTGGCCGAGATCCTGGCCGGTCGAAACGAGCCGGCCGAGGCCCTCGTCCTGGCCGATTCGGTTGAGCCGGCCGACCAGAAGCTGATGCAGCGTCGCGAACTCCTGGCGATGCGCCTGGCCGTGCTCACCGGTGACGTCGATCGTGCCCGACGCGCCGCCGAACGGTTGTTTGGGCTCCGCCTTGACCCCGGCACTCAGGTGCAACTCGCCGAACAGATGCACCAACTCGGCCAGCACGAGCTCGCCGAGGCGGTCCTGGGCCGGGCCCGACGGAGGGCGTCTAACGATGTGAACGCGCTGGTCTCGCTCATGTTGCAATATCAGCGGCAAAACCAGGCCGACCAGGCGCTCCAGGTCGCGTATCAGATCCTCCGCCGGAGTCCCCGCCAGAACGCCAATTCCCCCTACATCGCCGTTAACTCCGTCGATGGGGCGCAGCAGCAAGCCTTGCAGGTGCTGATGCGTTCGGGGAAGCTGGAGGAGCAAATCGCCCGAATCGAGGCCCAAATCGAGCACGCGCCAGGCTCGCTAGGGCTCTATCAGACTTTGCTCACCTACTGCAACGCCGCCGGCCAGCGCGACAAGGTCAAGAAGCTCCAGGACAAGATCCTGGAGCTCCGGCCAGACGATGCCAACCTCCGCTACCAGCTCGCGCAGCAAGCCTACCGCAGCCAGGATTATGTCGGCTCCGCGGGCCACTACAAAGCGGCAATCCTCAAGGACCCCGGCCCGTTCGGACAGAATTTCTTCATGGTCCTCCAGGCGTTCCGGATGTCCAAGCAAGAGGCCGATTTGATCGAGCTGATCCATAAACTGGACGTCCGCACCTTGCTCCGGGCCAATCCATACAACCTGGCCAATTTCGCCGAACAGTTGATGTCCGATCCGTCCACCCGCGACGCGGGCATCGACCTCTTCAGGCGTGCTTTCAAGGCATTCCCTTCGCAGAGAATCCAGTTCCTGGCGAACCTAGGCGACGATGAATTCTGGAGCCTTCCCGAGGTCTACGATTACCTCCGCGAGGTGGTGATTCCCCAGCCGGCCGTGGGATCGCCTGGCCCGTGGGAAATCCTGGCCCAGAACGGCGGCTACAGCGGCGACGGGCGGACCCAGTCGATCGTCTCCCGCCTTCTCGACCTGGCGGCACGCCAGGGGCGTCTGGAGGCGCTCGACGAGGAGGTCGGGACGGCGATCGATCGCTGGCCGACCTGGTCGGCCGGTAAGGTGGTCCGCTCGTTGATCCGGCTGCGGGAAGGCCGAGTTGAAGAGGCCCGCTCGCAGATTCAGGCCCTAATCGACAACAAGGAAGACCCGCTGCCCCAGACCGGCACCATCGCTACCGTCCTGGGCCAGGAACTCGAGGCCGATCCGGCGACCCAGGGCCTAGCCGAGTCGTTCTACCGCAAGTCGATCGAGGACCCCTCGGGGGACGCCTGGATCAACGGCTACGACTACTCGCCCGCCCGCCGCCTGGTTGATCTCTACCGGCGTACAGGCCGGCTTGAGGAGGCTCGTGGGCTGCTGCTATCCCCGAAAATCCTGGAAAATGGCCGCGCGAACTACGATCCCAACTATGCCGCCTACCTGAAGGTGAACTCGGCGTTACAGGGCGGGCAGGCCCTGATCCAGCTCGGTTTCCCCGCCGATGCCGTCCGGCTGTATCGCGCCGTTCAGCTCGACACGGCGACGCTCCAGTCAGCCTCGCAGTTCTTCGGCTCGGCCGACCAAGTCACGGCGCAACTCCGCAACGCCACCGACAACGCCATCCGCTCACTCCAGGGCGAGGCTCTGGCCCGCGCCGTGCAAACTCTCGCCGGCGCCGATCCGGGTACGGCGAGGGCAGCTGGGCGGGTCGATCACATCATCCTGATCCAACCGAGAGCCTTCCCGCAGGGCACCATCGTCAGCCTGCTCGACGAGGCCCTGCGAGCCGCGGCCAAGCAAGGCCAGACGACCGAGCTATCCGCGGCCCGCAACGAGTTGATCGCGGTCGGTCGTCAGGCGCCCGACGACCTGAGTGCCCAGGCCGCCGTCGCGATGGTGGCCTTGCATGGCGGCGACCGAGCGACCGCCGAATCGGCCCTCCAGGCCCTGAAGGCGATCGTCGAGAAGACCCCGCTCGAACCGCTCAAGCCGAACGCAAGGGCGAACCAGCGGCAGAGGCAGGAGGCCGAGCGATGGCTGGCCCTCTGGCCGGTCGTGCGACACTGCGCCCAGGACGCATCGCTTGCCTCCCTCCGCGAAATCCTCGCCGATCGCGCCGCTGAGGCGGCCCGCCGCCAAACCGACCCGCTCTGGCTCCAGGCACTCCTGCGTGAGCGGGGGCAAATGGCCCTGGATCGGGGCGACCGCGCCGCGGCCGAGAAGCTCTGGGGCGAATTGCTCGATACGATCCTCGCCGACCCGTCCCGCAAGGCCAGGGATGGCGCGATGACCGCCCCCGCTTGGGCTTCATCCATCGCCCTGACCAGATCGCCCGCCGGGATCTCGGTTGCGGCGGCCCCGCCAGCCGCCGTGACGACCCCAACCGTCGTCGCCATGCCCGCGATCCCGCTGGTGGCCGCCGCACCCATGACCGCCACCACCTCCTCGGTCGCGTCCCCGACCATCGTCGTGGGCACGCCCGTCGCGATCAGCTTGCAAGGTCCCTCGGGGAGGTTGGGCACCACTACCGACCGGTTCTCCGCCGCCGCGGCATTGGCGAAGCTGGCGGCAGAGAAAGGGATGGTCGATTTATCGCTGCGAGCCCTCCGAGATGGCCTCAAGGGAGGCCCACCTGTGCTTCCAGTTAACCTCGATGCGAACCAGAATCGCGCCTTGGTCCTGCGATTGCAGAACGGCCTTATCGGGGAAGCGGCATCCCAGGGTCGGGCTGCAGGTCGAACCCCTACTGGCCGATTCTCGATCGCGCCTGGACCCGGGCGCAGGCCCCTCCAGCCGACGTCTATGCAGCGCTACGAGAGGTCGTCATGCCCGGCTCGCGACCTCGCGAATTGTTCCTATATACCAGGCCCCTGGCCGAATCCGCGGAGAACCCTCGAAGCGCGGGGCAGACGCTGGTCCGATGGGCCATCCGAGCCAAGAAGACCGACGACCTAGCCGGGCGAATCGATGATAAGTTCAACGAGCCGATGGCCGAACTTGCGGCCAGGACCCTGCGGATCCAGTTGGCCGCAGCCATGAATGACCGAAAGGCCTCGCAAGAAGGGCTCGCCTGGTTGTCCGAGCGATTACGGAAGGACACCCTCCAGGCGACGGCCGAACTCGCCTGCCACGCGGCCTTGCCGCTCTTGAAAAACCCCGAATGCGGCGAAGCCGCGGGCGACGTCGTCGATCGGGCGATCCACGGGATGTTCGGCCCTTCCGGCAATACACAAGTTGGCTCGCAATTGGCCCTGCTGATGGCCCGTCGCCACCTCGCAGATGGCCGCGATGACAAGGCGAAGGACTTGCTCCGAAAATTCCAGTCCGCCCGCGAGAAACCGGCCGGGCCCGGCGTCTCGCTGAACGTTGATCAGGCCGCCAACCTATCCAAGCACGCCTTGGCCCAGGTCGCCGCCGAGTATGCCAAGGCCGGTCGACTCGAGGATGCCCTGGAACAACTCGGCCAACTCTGCGACGCTCCGGCGATCTCGAATGAACCGGCGATCCGGGGTTCCCTGGTACCCGTCGCGGCGATGCTCCGTCGCCTCCCGGTTGCCGATCGATATGAAAAGCTGAAGTCTTGGACCCTACCGACCGAGGGCCGGAAGCTCGTTCGGATGCTCATGACGAGCACCCCTACAGAGATCCCCCCGCCTCCCTTCCCGAGGGATGACGAAACCGATCCCGAAGGCCTCATCAGCACGCCCGGCCTGCTGATCCAGGCCGCAACCGAAGCCGGGAAGCTCGATGATCTGGCCCGGGACGCGGCGAAGGCTCAGGGGGCTGGGGCCGAACATGCCGATATCCTGCTCTGCCTGGTTGAGATCGTCCGCGGCGATGCCACCCCTCTTGTGAAGGCATTGGCCGCGGCAGCCGAGCAGCGACAATCGGCGGGGTCGGCGGAGGCCGAGGATCCGATCACTCTCGCTAACCGGGGTGGCCAGCTCGACGAAAACGCCCGCAAGGCCCTGGGCCGGCAGGTGCCCGAACTCCTGCTGACCCTAGCCGCCCTAAAGGCGGCCGGCAAAGACCCGGCCCTGGACGCCTTGGCCCGACAGTCCGCCGAGAAGCAACTCACCGATCAGCGATCCGGAGCCTACCAGGATCGGCTTGCGCTCGCCCTGATGAGGGCGCAAACGGGGGACATCCCGCCGAAGGACCCGGGCCTCCGCCATTGGCGTGCGCGGTCGAGCACGGTATTCGACGAGACGGCCGTTGGCCGTTGGATTGTTGACGGCGATCTTCTCCGACTTTCCCAGGGCCAGGGCAACGCCCTGACCTTCGCGTACCCACTAGCGGGCCGGTTCAGATTCCGGGCCGAGCTTCCATCCGACAATTCAGCCCGAGCTGGCCTAGCGGTCAACGAAGCGATCCTCATCCCCTCGGTCTCGACGCTGATTTCCAACCGGATCGGGCACGGGACCAACCAGGGGAGCCGGCAGTATCTCGACCTATCCAATCTGGGCCTCCCCGGGCTTCAAGGTCGCGGATTTCGAAGCTTTCACGAAGGCCAGTTCTTTGAAGTCTCGCTGGAATTCGAGCCGGGCAAGGTCCGCTACATCGTCGATGGTCGCACGGTCGCCGAGGAATCGGCTGGCGCAGCCGCCACATGGCTCCGCCTGACCGGATACCAGGGGGCCGAGCTCCGCCGCGTGCGCATCGAGGGGGAACCGGAAATCCCCCGCGAGGCCCGCCTCGTCGAAGGGGATGACCTGGGCGGTTGGTTCTGCGGCGTGGCATCGGCGATCAAGCCGCGGCAACGACGGCTCCTCAAGTCGGCCCCCGCCCCGGAGGATCAGAATTCGAACAGTTTCGGTTACATTCAGCCCTATCCTTCGAACGATCCCAAGTACACTTGGCAGGCGGACGATGGGGTCATCACGGCCGAGCCATGGCTGGGCGGCAGCCCATCGAATTATCCGCAGGACAGGGTCGATCGCCTGTACTTCCGCAAGCCACTCCTCGAGGGCGATGTCATATCCTACGAGTTCTTCCAGGAACCCGGCGCCACGATGGTCCATCCCGCCCTGGACCGTATCGCGTACCTGATCCAGCCGGATGCCGTTCAGCTCCGCTGGATCCGGCGTCGCTCCCCCGATCAAGAATCGGCCGTCGGCTCTCCGGCGTCCGAAGGTTTCACGGTGGACGACCCCTCGATCCGAAGGGAGCCCGTCGCGATGAAGCCAAACGACTGGAACGCCGTCGAACTGGCGATACAGGGCGGTAAGGCCGCCATCCGCCTCAACGGCGCACTTATCGCCGAACGCCCCATCGAGCCGCATTCGGCACCAACCTTCGGGTTTTACATCGCCCATGATCAGGAGGGGGCGAAGATCCGCAACGTCATGCTTCGGGGGGATTGGCCACGAGCCGTGCCGACCGATCTGTTCGAGCCGCTGGAACCAATCACACTCGAACTCCGCAGCCGCGCGATCGCCTGGCGCGGCGAGAAGTCGATCCGCCGGGGGGCGTCCGAAATTGTCCGGGCCGCACGTGACCTACCGGCCGCCGAGCGTTATGAAACGCTCGCGGGCTGGGTCCTGCCCAACCCTGGACATCGCGACGTCCGACTGGCCTGGTCCATCCAGCCCGGCGATGGAGGCGGGACGTTCGAGTCCCCGGCGCTAGACCTGATCGACGCCGGGCGACAGGCGAAACGGCTCGATGCATTGCTCGAACGGTTGGCCGATTACCAGCCGTCCGGCGACGAGGCGAGGCGCGATAAGGCCGCCTTGAAGGCTCTTGCGCTGATGGCCTTGGGCCGGGTCGCGGAGGCTAAGGACGACCTGTCGATCATTGTGGGGCCCAGGAAAGAAGCCACCCCCAAGCGCCCGACGCCGCTCACCCAGCGGGATGCCGAACTTATCACGGCGGCCGGCCTCTCACGTCTCGGCGACCGCAGCTTGAAGGAAGTCGCCTCGCCCCTCTTCGAGTGCCTGGCAGAGTCCTTGAAATCGACGCCCCAGCCCGACCCCACGCGTGTCGCTCGCGAGACCCAATTGCGGATGCGCGGGGTCTTGCCCCAGGCCACGGAGGAGGATGCGAGGAACGACCCTCTCGCCCTCCACACGCTCAGGTGGATCGCGTTGCGGGATCGACCGATCCGGGATGGAGCCGCCCCCACAGCGTCGCTCTCCTCACGATGGCTCGCGGGCGCCCGAGAGACGGCCCTGACGAGGTCCCTGGGATACCCCTCGGCTGGATGGTACGAGCGAGAAGGCCGGATTGTCCACGAGCCCGGCCATGCGACCGACAGGCTTTATCTCGCGAACCCGCTCGTGGGCGACTTCGAGGTCACCGCCGGGCTCGAGGGGCTCGGCAATGACTTGGTCGCGATCTCCTTTGCAGGGATTCGGCCCCAGATCGAGGCGGACGGTACCAAGGCACGGCTGATCCGACCGAACCGGATTTCCAACCCGATCGCACTCAAGCCGGTCCTCGACCCCTCGGCCGGCGTCATCCCCTTCCGAATGACCGTGAGGAATCGGGTCTGCACGATCCAGGGTGGTGGGCAGACGATCGGCCAGGCAACCGTGCCCAGGGACGCCCCGCCCTGGTTGATCCTGGAGGCAAACCCAAGAAGTCGTGGGGCTGTACACGACCTGAAAATCTCCGGGACGCCGGAGACCCCGAGTGAGGTTGATCTGGCCTCGGGGATGACGCTGGAAGGCTGGTATTCTTACTTCGATCCGTCGCCCGCGGCAGGGGAGGCCGGGTGGGACAAGCGCGGGGCCGAAATCGTCGGCGACCGTGCAAGTTCCGTCGTCGAACCCTACGAGGAACAGCTCCGGTTCCAGAGGCCGTTGGCCGAGGGCGAGTCGATTGCCTACGAATTTCGCTATCGGTCAGGCAAACAGATGGTACACCCATCGCTCGACCGAACCGTATTCCGAATCGGGGCCGACGGCGTGAAAGCAGGCCCGATCCGGGTTCATTCCTCCGACCCGAAACCGAACGGCAAGTCATCGCCGGCCTTGAAGGTGGACGACTGGAACGAAGCAAGGATCACGGTGAAGGGCGATCGCGTCCGCCTGACGATCAACGGCCAGGAGGCGTATGAAGGGCCGATCGAGCCGGCGAACAGCCGCCAGTTCGGACTCTTCCACGAGGCCGACAGCACCGAGGCACGCGTCCGCAAGGTCCGTTTGATACGGCCCTGAACTCGGGACCGTCGGGGGGCCGGGGGGATGCCCCCGGCCTCGGCATGCATACCCCCTTATTCGCAGAGGTCAAATCTATTCAGATATCATAATAAAGCGAAAACTCATAGGGATGGGGGCGTTGCCTCATCGCTTCGACCTCGTATTGCCGCTTGTACCAGATCCATGTGTCGATCACATCGGGCGTGAACACGTCGCCTCGGAGCAGGAATTCCTGGTCCTTGAGCAGGGCCTCCAGCGACGCGTCGAGGGTCCTCGGCGTGGTCGGTACATTGCCGAGTTCCTCGGGCTGGAGGTCGTAAACATCCTTATCCAGCGCCTCCCCCGGGGCGGCCTTGGTCTGGATGCCGTCGAGCATGGCCATGAGCAAGGCCGACGTCAGCAGGTACGGGTTGGCGGCGGCATCGGCGCAGCGATATTCGATCCGACGGCTCCAGGGGTTGGGGCTATGGATCGGGATCCGCAGGATCGCGGCCCGGTTGCGCCGGCTGTAGGCGAACTTCGTGGGGGCCTCGAATCCCGGGATCAATCTTTTGTAGCTGTTCGTAGTCGGGTTTGCGAAGGCGCAGAGGGCCGCGGCGTGGCGGAGGATTCCGCCGATGGCATACATGCCCAGCTCGCTCAGCCCGGCGTAGCCGTTGCCGGCGAGGATCGGCGACTCGTCGCGGGAGAGCGAGATGTGCAGGTGCAGGCCGGAGCCGTTCTCGCCGAACAACGGCTTGGGCATGAAAGTGGCGGTCTTGCCCGAGCGGCGGGCGGCGTTGCGGATGATGTAGCGGGCGACCATGACCTGGTCGGCCGACTCGACCAGCGGCTGGGCGACCAGATCGATCTCGGACTGCCCGGCCGTGGCCGCCTCGTGGAAGTGGGCGGCCGCCTGGATCCCGCAATCGGCCAGGATCTGGGCGATGTCGGTACGCAGACCGGCGAGCGAATCCGCCGGCGGGCAGGGGAAATAGCCGGGGTTCATCCCGGGCTTATAGCCGAGGTTCGGGTTTTCCGACCGCCCACGGTTCCAGGCCCCCTCGATCGAATCGACATGGTAGAAGGCTTCGTGAGACCTCTGATCGAAGCGGACGTCGTCGAAGACGAAAAACTCGAGCTCCGGGGCGATCCTGCACGTGTCGGCCAGCCCAGTCCCACGCATGTAGTTGACCGCCTTGCGGGCAATGTTGCGGGGATCCCGCGTATAGTCCTGATGGGTGATGGGATCCTGGATATTGCAGATCATCGTGAGCGTCGGCCGGGAGGCGAACGGGTCGATCAGCGACGTGTCCGACTGGGGGACGACGAGCAAGTCGGCCTCGTTGATGGCCCGCCAGCCGACCAGGCTGGAACCGTCAAATCCGATCCCTTCTTCGAATGTCTCCTCGGTCAGGGCGTCGGCAGGGATGGCGAAATGCTGCCAGACGCCGGGGAAATCCATGAATCGGAGGTCGACCGTCGTCACTTCCCGCTGACGGATCAGGGCCAGAACTTCTTTCGGCGTCACCGCGACCTCCGCCTTCGCCGGTATCGAGGCGGCGACCCCTGGACCGAGCTGGGGCCTCCGCAAAGAATCCAACTTACCCCCCCGCGCCCGGCCACGCGAGACCCCATGCCCCGCTTCGCCGTCCTCGCCCACGACTGGAACGGCCTGCACTGGGATTTCCTGGTCGAAGATGGCACGGCCTTACGCACCTGGGCTGTTCACGAGCCGATCGTGGCCGGCAAGGCCCTGCAAGCCCGCGCCCTGCCTCCGCACCGACCGATCTATCTCGACTACGAGGGGCCGATTTCAGGGGATCGCGGCCGCGTCGTTCGGCTGGATCGCGGCGACGCGACCATCGTTGCCTGGGGGGAGGACCGGGTGGAACTGATCCTCGCGGGTGTTCAACTGAACGGGCGAGTGGCGATCTGGAAGGTTGCACGAGGCGGAGAGGGCAACTCGGCGGACGGGTCGCCCTGGCGATTCCTTCTGGGAAACTTGGATTGAAGCAACCGCCGATTGGGGAGCGTTGGCCTCGCCTGCTTGCCGTGCGCGGGGTCGGACCGACCGGACATGCGGAGTTGGCCGTCGAGGAGTTGAACCCGTTCCAGGACGAAACCCTCCCGGTCGGGATCGGCCCGATACTGGAGAAATGCGACCGGCGAACGTCCATCCCGGCCCCAACGGATGTCCAGGCCATGATGGGCCGCCTGGGCGCCAATCTGCCGCACGAACTGATCGGGCGGAAGCGGCAAGATCCCGGCATGAATTCGATCGATCGTCAGCGCAACAGTATTGTCCTCGGGAACGAAGGCCCGCATCTGCACGGTCACCACGGTCCGGATGGGCCCTCGATCGACCTCGAACAGGAGGGTGACCCGGTCGTCCTCGAAGAGCAATCGGGGGTCATGAACTTCGGGAGGGATCTGGTCGGCGAAGGTGGCGAGCAATTCCTCTGCTAGCCAAGCGTTCACTTCACTATCACTGAACCTTGCCTCCCAACGACGCTCGTTGACGATGTCGTTCCGCAGCTGAAGGCTCTGGGCGACAAAATGTTTGGCACGAACTTGCCTCTGTTCCTGCGGCAGTTCGGCGAGCTTCACGCGCCTGTAGGCGGTCGGTTTGTAGATTAGCCCGAGCCACAGGAGGGGAGGAGCCATGGCCAGGGCAATCGCCCCGAACGTCAGCATCAACCGTCGCCGAGGCGGCCTGGGCATGATCGGACTCCACGGGGGACGTGGCGGCAAGCCGGGGAGGTGGCGCGATCTATCCGACCCAAGCGAGATTGGCAGAACCATAAGGCCGGCAACAGGGCCAGTCAACCCGAATTCAACCGGCGATGTCGTCGCAAAGGGATGTCGCTTCTCGACTACATGACCGAGCCCACCCCGACCGGCTTCCTTCCTCCCATCGTCATTCGCGGCCCCAAACGCTAGCATGGAACGGGGCCGCATTTCCCCTCCCAAGGACCGAAGTTGGTCGGGCAGTCCTCCCGGCGGGTGAGGTATCGTCCAGATGAGCGATGTCCTGATCGTGGACGACAGTCCGGCTGATCGCATCCTATTTCGGACCCTGCTGGCACGCCACGGCTTTCAGGTCACCGAGCTGGCTTACGGCCGCGAAGTGCTGGCGAAGGCCCGGGAACTCCGGCCGCACGTCATCATCCTCGACGTCAACCTGCCCGATATCGACGGCAACCAGGTCTGCCGCGAGATCTGGGCCGACCCCGCGTGCACGGGGATCCCGGTCCTGATGCTGACCGTACGGGACCGGGAGACCGGACATCCTGCGCGGCCTGGAGGCGGGGGCCGACGATTACATCCCCAAGGACGCCGCCCCGGAGATTTTCGTGGCACGCGTCCGCCACCTGGCCAACTACCGCCAGATGGCCGCCACCGCGGTGCTCAACGAGCAACTCGCCCAGATTGGTCGGCTACTCGCCGGCATCGTCCACGAGATTCGGGGCCCGCTGGGCGTCATCCGCAATCATGCCGAGGTCCTCGAGTTGAAGTCGGCCACCGATCCCTCCCTCAAGTCCCTCACCAGCCCTATTTTGAGCGGCTGTCAGCTCTTGCAGGTCCGGCTCGAACACCTGATGGCGGCCGTCCGAGGCGGCCCCGCGCAGTCGCGGGGCATCGATCCTTCGGCGCTGGTGCGCGAGGTCGCCAGCATCTTCCAGAAGGGGCTCGATCCCCGCCGCGCGCCGGTCAAGGTGGCGATCGACCTACCCGATGGGATACCGGTGATCCAGGGCGACCCCGGGCGCCTGATGCAAGTGTTGCTGAACCTGCTGGCCAACGCGTACGATGCCATCCTGGCCCACTCGGCCTCGGGGGGCACGATCACCGTCCGGGCCAGTATCGACGTCGACGGCCTGGAAATCGACGTGGCCGATGACGGACCTGGCATCGCCGCGGCGCACATCGGGCGGGTCTTCGAGCCTTTCTTCACCACCAAGACGGGCGGCAGCGGCTACGGCCTCTACCTGGCCGCGCAGATGATCCGCGAGCACGGCGGCAACTTGCGAGTCCGCAACCGAGAGGAGGGGGGCGCTTGTTTCACGATCCGCCTGCCCCGCACCCCCGACGACGCGGCGGGGGCCATGCCTCCCTTCAGCACCCAGGAACATGATCGATAACCAGGGCGGGACGATGGCTCGAAAGGGTATAGAACCGGGCAACGGACGGCTCCTCCTCGGCTCCGGGATCTCGCTGGGAGCGATCGCCATTGTCCTGGCTTTGGCCCTCTCCGCGGGCCGGCCGGCCCTGGCGGCCTCCGCCTTGATCGCGGCGGCTTGCGTCGGGGCGACCCTCCTCGTGGCCGTCCGATCGTTGATCCGCATCCGCCAGGATCTCAGCCGGTTGGCGCGGCTCGCCGCACTCCCCGACGCGCCGATCCACTCCGCGACCTTCGTCACCGAGGAGGTCACCCGGTTGGCCTGCGCCTGGCCTGCGACTCGTCAACACTTCGACGAGCCGCCACTCTCGAGCTCGACGAACCTGACCGGTAGCGGCCTCTTCGATGGTCCCATCCCGGACCTGAATGCCTCGGGTACTGCGGAGTTTTCCCAGGAGGACCTGGTTGCCAAGCTGGAACCGCAGAGCCTCCGATGGCTGTCGGCCTCACCCGCCCTGCTCGCTTTCCTGGGCTGGACCGAGGAGGAACTCGCATGTCGGGTGTTCTCCGAGATCGTCTTGGAGGATGACCGCGACCTCGCTCGCGAGCAATTGATGGCGGCCGAGATCAAGGGGGAGGCGCATGGGCTGATCTACCGCATCCTCACGGCCGACGGTTCTCAGAGAGTCGTCGAGTTGCATATCGGCGTCCGCTTCGCCAGCGGCGAACGTAAGCCCCGATACGTCCGAGTGGCCTTCATCGACGTCACCGCCAAGGTTAGGGCCGGCCGCGAACTGAGGCGGCGGACCCGCGAGCTGACCCGGGCCAACACCTTGCTCCGCCAAACCAATCGCGAACTCGCCGAATTGAAGGACCGGTACAGCGACCTTTATGAAAACGCCCCTGCCCTCTACTTCAGTCTCGACGACCAGGGCCGGTTCGAACAGTGCAATCAGACCCTGCTGGATACCCTCGGATATCGCCGCGAAGAGATCATCGATCGCGCCTATTATGCGACGATCCTCGAGCCTGGGCACCGCGCCGATTTCCCGGCACAGTTCGATAAACTCCGCCTCAACGGCCGCCTCGAATGCGAGGCGGCATGGCGACGCGCCGATGGTCGGCTACTGAACGTGTCGATTCAATGCGTCGCGATCCGGGCGGGCGACGGGCGGATCCTGACCTCGCGCTGGGTGGCGCGCGACGTTTCCTCCTTCAAGGTCCTCGAAGCGGCCCTCCGCGAGCGGAACGATCGCCTGGCAGGAGTCGTCGCCGAGCTCCGCCGCAAGAATCGCGAACTGGACGAGTTCAGCTCCGGGGTCTCGCACGACCTCCAGGAGCCCTTGAGGACCCTCATCGCTTTCTCCGACTTCCTGCTGGCCGATTACGGCGACCGCCTCGACGAGACCGGCCGCGAGTACATCTGCCACCTCGTCAAAGCGTCCCGGCGGATGAGGCGGCTGATTGAGGATCTCTTGAACCTGTCGAGGGCCGGCCGGGTCGCCGCCGCATTCCTCCCCGTTGACCTGCAAGAAGTGCTCGATACCTGCCGGGCCGACCTCACCCAACTTCTTCGCGAACGCCAGGGAGAGTTGATCGTCGAGGAGCCCATGCCGACCCTCTGGGGGGATCGATCTCGGTTGGAACAGCTCCTCACAAACCTCATTAGCAATGGACTCAAGTACCATCGGCCTGGCATCCCGCCCGTCGTAACGGTTTCCGCCCGGGCTGAAGATGGGCCCGAAGGCCCGATCACGCTCGCCGTCCGCGATAATGGGATCGGGATCGACCCCCAATTTCACGAGAAGATCTTTCTCTTATTCCGAAGGCTGCATGCCGGCGAGCATGAAGGTACCGGGGCAGGGCTGGCCATCTGCCGTAAGATTGTTCAGGCGCATCGTGGCACGATCCAGGTTCGGAGCGAGCCCGAAATGGGGGCGACGTTTGTCCTGACTCTCCCCGGCCCGCCGGCCCAGGAATCCCGCCGCGAGCCTTCGGAGGCGGCCCATGTCTAGGCCGTTCCGCATCCTCCTCGTCGAGGACAGTGACACGGATGTTCAGATCATCGCCCGGGCCCTGAGGGAATCGGGATTCGATCATCTCCTCACCGTCGCCAGCAACGGGCTCACGGCGCTCGACCAACTCCGCACCGGCAACGGATTCACCGACCTGCTTCCGGACCTGATCCTGCTGGACCTGAACTTGCCGGGGGTCGATGGTCATGAGGTACTCGGCCGGATCAAATCGGACCCCGGCCTGAAGGCCATCCCGCTCGTCGTCCTGAGCACCACGCGACGGGAGCACGAGGTCTGGCAAAGCTACCAGGCCGGGGCCAACACATTCATCCAGAAGCCCGCTGACTTCGATAGCTACCGAGAACTCGCCCATGCCCTCCGGCTCTACTGGAGGGATATCGCCCAGCGGCCGGGGCCGCCGCCTGGCCCTGGCATTCCCCCATCGTCGATGGCATGATCGCCCGGTGGGGACACGCACGTCCCCAACCCGTTTCGAACCGGCGCGAGCATCCGATCATGGCGAGCAAAGTGGCGATCTTCTGGCCGGGCGACTATCGAGACAAGCCGAACGAATGGGCCTGCGACCAATCCCTGTCGGCCACCCGCCAATTGTCAACTGCCCTCAAGAAGCTCGGGCGGGAGCCGTACCTAATCGACGGCTATCTGACCCGGCCCGACCAGGCGATCTCGGAGCTCGGGCCGATCGACGACCCGATGATCGGCGTCTTCGTGCACTGGGCATACGCCCCTCACACTGTCGACGGGGTCGTCGGCAAGGATAACCCGCTGCTGCTGGCTTCGAACTTTTCGGGGACCTGGCCGGGGCTTGTCGCCCTCCTCAATACGGCGGCCTCACTCGAGAGTGTTGGCCGCCACGCGTCACGCATCTGGACCGACGCGGGCGACTGGACGACCGATCCCGGGTTCATGGAACGGCTCGATGCCTGGTGCAAGACGGGGAGAATCGATTACCCAACCGGTGATATACACGAACCCGGGATCCCGCCAGCCCCTTCTCAACGGCGAGCCGATGCCCTCGCGGACCGGATCCGGAAGCGGCGGATCCTCGCCCTGATGTTGGGCGATACATCGATGGGGATGATTAACGGCTACTTCGGCCCGAGGAAGCTCTACCCCATCGGCTTCGCCGAGCACAAGGTGGACCAGGCCTGGTTGATCGACCGGATGAGCTCCGTCGCCGATTCCCGGGTGGACGACGCCTTCGCCTTCGTTCAGGACCGGGGCGTCACCTTCCACTGGCAAGAAAGAGGCGATGACGACTTCACACCCGAGGCCACCCGCCAGCAGCTTCGTGAGTATCTCGCCGTGCTCGACCTCGTTGGCGAGTTCCGCGCCGATTGCGTGGGATGGCAGTACCAGCTGGGCCTACTCAACTTGTTACCACCGAGCGACTTCGCCGAGGGCCTTCTCAACTCGCATGCACGTCCCGAGGGCGATGGGCATGCCCTGATGACCAGCACCGAGGCCGACCAGGGTAACCTCGTTCCCATGGAGCTCATGAAGCGGATCCTCGAAGACCGCGGCGATCCGGGCGCCGTGATGTTCCACGACGTCCGGTGGGGAGCCCGCCACGATGGGCGATTCCTCTGGGTCCTGCTCAACTCCGGCAGTTGTTCGGCTTATGCCTTCAACCATGACCTCGCCAGCCTTAAGGGGACCCATAGCTACCGGCAGCCTGCCGGCTACTTCCCGGTGCCCGGGGGCACTTTTGCGGGGGTCAGCCTGCCAGGTACGATCACCTGGTCGAGGGCATGGCTTGATCGCAAGGGAGACCTGATCCTGGACGTCGGCCTGGGAGAATCGGTGGAACTCCCAGAAGCGAGACGCGAATCCTGGTGGTGCGGTACGACCCGACAATGGCCGTTCATGGCGGCCGACTTCGGTTGCGACCCGACCACGATCATGGCCCATTATCAGAGCAATCACGTTGCCGTCGCCTACGGTGACATCCTGGACGACCTGGTAGCGTTGGCGCAGAGATTGGGGATTCCCGTACGCCTCTTGCGCTCGCCCTGAAGTAGGGCTAAGTCGGCCGGGACTTCCGGCTTTTTTAGTAACCCTCTAGTCAAAATTGCTCGACACGGGTCTAATTAAACCAACAAGAATAACGGCGGCCCGTGAACGGCCGCCGTTTTCCCGTTCCAGGATTGGTCCACTGCCATGCAGCAGCGGCACGGATACCCGGGCGCAATCCAGGAGGGGGGCCCGATCAAGGCCCTGTTAATCGAGGATGATCCGCTCCAGCGTGCGTTGGTTTCGCGCCTCCTCGGTTGGGCGGGCTTCGAGGTGAAGGAGGCCGCCGATGGCGGCGTGGCCATCGATTTCTTGGTCGTCGCCAGGGAATCGTTCGATTTGATCTTGCTCGATATCATGCTCCCAATCGCCGACGGGGTCGAGGTGGCCCGCCAGGCGCTTCAGGTCGACCCCGACTTGCCCATCGTCGCCTGTTCTGCGGTGTTGTACGGCGACAACGAACACATCCTTCGTCGATTGGGGGTCCGCGGCTTCCTGCCCAAACCTTTCACCGCCGATGCACTCCGCGAAGCGATCCGCGTCCACGCCCGGCGGCTGCCGCAACATTTCTCCCGCTCGGTTGGATGAGGGCCGCGGCTACCGCGTCGCTCCGTTTGCCGATCCCCTCTTCCGCCGCGGGTCCGTACCCGATAACAATAGGCGTTGAAAAGGTACGGATCCCGCGGAGATCGCTTGATGGGCTTGCGACGCTGGGTCACCTGCCAGGGCTGCGGTGCCCCCCTCCTGCGACCCAAGCGGGGCCCTTCGCTCGTCCTGCACTGCCCCTGGTGTGAAACGACCAACCCCCTCCCCCCCCTGTCCGCAATGGTTTTTCGGAGGGGGCCGAGGATCGCCGCCGTCTCATCTGCTGCGATCCTGGTAGTGGTTGCCTCCATCAATCTGGTTGCCTGGCAAGGGAAATCGAGGTCGCCGGCCAATGAGGATGCCCCCCGCCTGATCGCCCGGCCTGCATTGCCGAAGGTGAATGCGGATGCGACCATTAATGGGTGGCCTGCCGCTACCCGCACCGCCCCGCTCGCGCCGGGGCCTGAGCTCAACTTGAGCCTGGCCCCGCCCCCGTGGATACGCGATGACCGGCCGAGCCCTCCCTCCCTGTCGATCGAACAGCACGATCGCGACAACTTACCATCGATCCGGCCCCTTCGCCTGGGCGAACTCCCAAGGCCTCGCCTCGCGGGTCGCCCTCGCAACGTGCTCGTGGGCAACGCGAACGGGCACCGGGTCGTCGCCCGTTACGAGGGCGACGCCGCGGGCGGCTCGATCGTCACCATGCCCGACGGGCAACTGGGGCAGGCCGAGGTCCTCTTCCCAACCGATGCCCCCTTCGTGCCGACCGGGGTCGAACGGCTCGCACGCGAGTTGGTGGAAGGGCCCTTTTCCGGCTTCCGTTCGTACACGACAGCACATTATGTCGTGCTTTCGTCCGGTTCGGAGGGATATGCCGAAGGGACCGCTCGATTGCTTGAGAGCCTCTACCAAGGCCTGGCCGACCTGCTCCGGCGACAGGGGCTACCGATCCACGAGGCGGAAATCCCGCTGGTGGCGATCATCGACCGCGACGAAGGGGACTTCCGATCCCGGCAGGCCTTGCGGCCCGAAGTTCAGGCCTATTACGATCCCCTGACCAATCGGATTGCCCTCTACGAGGACTCCGAGCGTCATGCGCGATCGCCCGAGATGACTGCGATGAACAGGCCGCGGATCGTCGCTCACGAGGGGACGCATCAGATCCTTCAGAACATCGGGGTCCAACCCAGGCTGGCCTCCTGGCCCGCTTGGTTGAGCGAGGGCCTCGCCGAGTATTGTGCCCCTACCGCAACCAACCCGGACGGCACCTGGAAGGGGTGCGGTACGATCAATCCCCTGCACATGGCCACCCTTCGCGACCTCGACGACCCTTTGGCTCGATGGCTACCGAAAGGGGCCCTGCCCGGCTCATCGTTACCCCCGCCCAACGGCAGGACTTCGATCGAAACGCTTCTGACCCGTGCCGAACTCGCCCCCACCGATTATGCGGTAGCTTGGTCATTAACCTACTACCTCGCCCAGAAGCGACCCCGTGAATTCAAGAGCTTCCTTGCAAGAATGGTCTGCTCCCGCCCGCTCGACTCGTCCACGCCCCGGGACCGGCTGAGCGAGTTTCGCGAGGCGTTCGGCCCCGATTTAGCCCGCCTCGATCAGAAGGTCCGGATACATCTATCGTCCCGCCGCGGTTATCCCGAGCTCCCTTACTACTGCGTCTACTTCGAGCAATGGCAAGCCGATGGCACCCTTTTCCAGGATGCAATCGCCAGCCAATCCCCGGCCGTTATCGAACAATGGCTCAAGGAACGTGAGAATCCTGACGCCTTGCAACCCGGAGTCCAGGAAATCCTAGCGATGCCGACGAAGCTCGCGGCTGCCTTGTTGCTGCGTTCCTGGGGCTTCGAAGGTGAGGATTGACCTCAACGCCCATCGTTCGGCAACTTGCGGGCCGTTCGTGCGCGGGTTACGATGAGGAATGCAGGGCAACGGCACAGCCGATCTCCTCTAAACTGCCAATCTCCCGCGTTTCAACAAGACTTCGGCAAATCCCAGGACTCGTGACGGGCCCCTCGATACGGGGAGGGGTTCCCGCGCATCGAAGAAGCTGCGCACCCGGTCCGATCCCTTTCCCTCGACCCTGTTCGCCCCGGAGTTCCTCTCGCCATGGCCAAGCAGCGACGTGACTGGAAGGACATCCTCGTGAAGCGCGGGGTCGTTGGCCCTGACCAGCTTCAGGAAGCTTCGCGGATGGGGAACGTACCGATCGAAGAGGCCCTCGCCCGCCTCGGGTACGCGAACGAGGATGACATCATGAAGGCCAAGGCCGAGGAATTCGGCATGCCCTTCGTGGAACTTCGGGAGATCGAGATTCCATCCTCGGTCGTCGAACTCGTCCCCGAATCGCTCGCCCGGGAAAACGTCGTCATGCCGATGGCGTCCGAAATGGGGATCATTCGGGTCATCATGCATGACCCCATGAATTTCGAGACGATCGAGAAGCTTCGGTTCGTCCTCAATCGTGAAATCGAGGTGGCCCTTGCTCCCAAGGAAGCAATTGTCGAGGCCATCAACAAGTATTACGGGGGATCGACGACCGAGACCGAGTCGGTCGACTCAATGCTCCAGGAATTCACCGACACGGCCATCGACTTTGCCGACGACGTGGGCCCGTCCAAGTCCGGGACGAATGCGCTGGAGGAAGGGGATGCGCCCGTCATCAAGCTGGTCCATCTGGTGATCCAGGAAGCGATCCAGATGCGGGCCTCCGACATCCATATTGAGCCATTCGAGAACCGAGTACGAATCCGCTACCGGATCGATGGCGTCCTGATGGAGCGCGAGAATGCGCCTCGGCGGCTCCTGGGCGCGATCGTCTCGCGTATCAAGATCATGGGTTCGATGGATATCGCTGAAAAGCGTCGACCCCAGGACGGGCGGATTAAGATTCACGCGGCGGGCAAGGATGTTGACCTGCGCGTCAGCATTCTACCAACCAGCCATGGCCAGTCAGTGGTCATGCGTATCCTCGACCGCGACAACATCAAGGTAGGGTTGCGGGACCTGGGATTCGGCGAGGACGACTGGAAGCGGTTCTCGTCACTCATCAAGCGGCCTAATGGAATCTTGTTGGTGACCGGACCGACTGGATCGGGCAAGACGACAACACTATACGCCGCCCTCAACGAACTGAATCGGCCTGATGTGA
Source organism: Isosphaeraceae bacterium (assembly GCA_046350035.1). Taxonomy (GTDB): domain Bacteria; phylum Planctomycetota; class Planctomycetia; order Isosphaerales; family Isosphaeraceae; genus CALLYK01. Next base: position 118,385 of record JAXMBD010000008.1, read on the forward strand.
AGATCATCACGGCCGAGGATCCGGTCGAATACTACCTGCCCGGGATCAACCAGTGCGAAGTCCGTTCCAAGATTGGGATGACCTTCGCGCGGATTATTCGGGCCATGCTCCGGCAGAATCCAAACATCCTCCTGGTCGGCGAAATTCGCGATGAAGAAACGGCCAACACTGCGATCCAGGCCTCGCTGACGGGACACCTGGTTTTCAGTACGCTACATACGAACGATGCCCCGTCGGCTGTAACGAGGTTGGTCGATATCGGTGTCCAGCCCTTCCTCGTCGCCTCGTCCGTTATGGGCATCATGGGTCAGCGGCTTGTCCGCAAGGTTTGCCCCAAGTGCAAGGTGAAAACCGAGCCGCCGGCACACTTGCTTAAAGCGGTTGGCCTCAAGCCCGAGTTGGCCAAGCGGGCCAATTTTATGAAGGGCAAGGGCTGTAACTATTGCAATAAAACGGGTTACCGCGGCCGGATGGGCATCTATGAGCTAATGAAGGTCACCACCCAGATCCGCGAGATGACTTTTAAGAACGCTTCCACCCAGGAACTGCGCAAGATGGCTCGCAAACAGGGGATGCATACGCTTTTCGAGGACGGGATGATCAAGGCCATTAAGGGTCTGACCACCATCGACGAGGTCCTCCGGATTACCCACGCCGAGTCGGCTAGCCACCTGATGGGTGGCTGATTCCCCAAAGACCCCTCAAATCAGAGGGGTCACCCCCACGACCCAACCCCCGCTTTTTCTTGATCCGGACCCGCGCGAGCCGGATAATGGCCTGGAGCCCGAGCCATGCCATCCATTTTCCTAAACCGCGCCACCATCAACGCCTCCTCTCGGACACCTGGCCAACAGGACAAAGTCAAGGGCGCCGGATTCGCGTAATCCGCTGCAGGAGATTGGATACGCATGGGCACACTGCTGATCGACAAACTTCTCCAGACGGTTTGCACTCAGAAGGCGAGCGACCTGCACTTGACGGTGGGGGCCCCGCCGACTCTCCGTCTGGGCGGGCACATGCGCCCGTTGGCGACCAAGATCCTGGAGCCGGCGGACACTTCGGCCCTGATGAAGAGCATCACCCCGGAGCGGTGCCAGCAGGAGTTGCAGGAGGTCGGTGGGACCGACTTCGGGTTTGCGTTCGGCGACATGGCCCGATTCCGCGTGGCCGTCTTCAAGCAGCGTGGCAATATCGGCCTGGTGCTGCGGCGGATCCCCAACGAATTCCTCACCTTCGAGCAGCTCGGTCTACCCTGGGTGATCGAGCAGCTGATCCAGCGGCCCCGCGGCCTGATCCTGGTGACCGGGCCGACCGGCTCGGGAAAGACGACGAGCCTGGCCTCCATGTTGAACTGGATCAACAACAACATGGACCGGCACGTCATCACGATCGAGGATCCGATCGAGTATTTCCACAAGCACAACAAGTGCCTGGTGAATCAGCGCGAAATCGGCATCGACGTCCCCGACTTCCCCGAGGCGATTCGCCGCGCCTTGCGTATGGACCCGGACATCATCCTGGTAGGCGAGATGCGCGACCTGGCGACGATCCAGGCGGCGATCACCGCGGCCGAGACCGGCCACATTGTCTTCGGCACGCTCCACACCAATTCGGCAGAAGGCACGGTGAACCGGATCATCGACGTCTTCCCGAAGGAGCAGCAGGACCAGATCCGCACCCAGCTCTCGGTGGCAATCATCGGAGTGCTGGCCCAGTCGCTCTTGCCTCGTAAACCGAAAGGCTTGGTGGCCGCCTACGAGATGTTGGTCGTCACCCCGGCGATCGCCAACCTCATCCGCGAGAACAAGACGTACCGGATCGACTCGTCGATTCAGACCGGCCGCAAGCACGGCATGATCCTCCTCGACGACTCGCTGTTCAACCTCTGGAGGCAGGGCCTGGTGGAGGAGGCCGAGATCTTCTTCAAGGCCCGCAAGCCCAACGACCTCCGGGAGCGGGTCGAGCTCGCCAAGCGTGGGATCTTCGACGAGCCCGGTGACGAGGAAGAGGAGGAAGAGGCCCCGAAGAAGAAGTGAATCACGGGGCCGTAGGCCTTCTGGTCAGTCCTGAATCATCCCGATCCATCCCATCCGCCCGTCTCTCGACAGCATCCACGGCAGAATTTCTTCAGGATTAGGTACCGACCCCGCCTCCGCCGGCGGGGCCCGGTGACCGGTATTCGATCCCGCTACCTACTCGGGATCACTCCCCTTGTTCGGAAGGCACGGATCACCTCATGGCACGCCGACTCGGAACGATCCTGGTGGACATGGGTTACCTCGACGAGGAGGGGCTGTGGAAGGTCCTCGAAGAACAGAAGTCGTCTGGCGGTAGCGAACTGATCGGCAAGGCCGCGGTGCGACTGGGCCTGGTCCGGGAAGACCAGGTCCTCAAAGCCCTGGGCGAACAACTCGGCATGAAGGTGGTCGACGTCAGCGGCCTGACCATCCCGCAGGAGGCGGTCGACCTGATTAACGAGAGTATGGCCACCGCCTTCAAGGTGGTACCGATCTCGGTGGGCAAGAAAGACAAGGCGGTCACGGTCGCCATGGCCGAGCCGCAGAACCCGGCCACCCTCGATAGCCTTCGCTCATTCCTGGGTGTAGACGTGAAGGGCGTCATTGCGTCCGAGAAGGACGTGATTGAGAAGATCGAATCGCTCTACGCCGGCCGCAAGGAGTCGATCCAGGACGTCGTCAAGCAAATCGAGACCGATAAGGGCCTGGCCCAGTACCAGAACCGCAACGAGAGCACGATCGACCTCGAGGCCATTGAGGAGATGGCGGAGGCGGCGCCGGTCCGTAAGTTGCTGAACATGGTGCTGCTGCTGGCGATCAAGGACAAGGCCTCGGACATCCACTTCGAGCCGTTCGAGGACGAGTACAAGATGCGCTACCGGGTCGACGGCGTGCTCTATGAGCTCGTCCCGCCGCCCCGGCACCTGGCGCCGGCGATCTCCAGCCGCATCAAGGTCATGTCGAACCTGGACATCGCCGAGCGGCGACTGCCCCAGGACGGCCGGATCGAGCTGGACATCGGCGGCAACCGGGTCGATATCCGCGTCTCGACCCTACCGACGCTGTTCGGCGAATCGGTGGTCCTGCGAATCCTGGATCGTACGGTCGTCCAGCTCGACCTCGAGAAGATCGGCATGCCGGCCGACACGCTCGAGCAGTGGCGGAAGGCATCGGAGAAGCCCAACGGAATCATCCTGGTGACCGGCCCGACCTCCTCGGGTAAGACCACGACGCTGTACGCGACCCTCAACGAGCTGAACAAGATCGAGGACAAGATTATCACCACGGAGGAGCCGGTCGAGTATGACATTGAGGGGCTCGTCCAGGTGCCGATCAACGCCGAGATCGGCGTGACGTTCGCCGCCTGTCTGCGGACGATCCTCCGTCAGGATCCCGACAAGATCCTGGTGGGGGAGACCCGCGACCTGGAGACGGCCGAGATCGCCATCCAGGCGTCGCTGACCGGCCACATCGTCTTCACCACCCTCCACACCAACGATGCCCCGTCGGCGATCACCCGGCTCCGCGACATGGGCCTGCCGACGTTCCTGATCACGGCCACCGTCGAGGCGGTGCTGGCCCAGCGCCTCGTCCGGCGGCTCTGTACCAACTGCCGGACCGAGTTCGCCCCGTCCGAGGAGATCCTCCTCTCTCTCGGCCTGACGCCTGCCCAGGCCCAGGGCCAGAAATTCTTCTACGGCCGCGGCTGCGAGCGCTGCAACAACACCGGGTACAAGGGCCGGATGGGGATCTACGAGCTGATCATCCTGACCAACGACCTCCGCGAGATGATCGTCAACGAGACGTCGCTCGACGAATTCCGCGAGGCCTGCCGGAAGTCGGGGATGCGGACGCTCCGCGAGGCCGGCCTGCTCGCCATCCACAACGGCCAGACTTCCATCGAGGAGGTCGTCCGCGAGACGATCAGCGACGACGCCTGACCCGGCTGGCCTCATCCCGCCCATCCCATCGGACCGATTCCGCCGCGTCCTTACGTCCCAGGAGAGACCCGCGATGCCGACCTTCCAATACGAGGCGATGGATCACACCGGCAAGGAGGTGAAGGACAGCATCGACGCGGCCACGCAGGAAGAAGCCCAGCAACTCATCCGCCAGAAAGGCTTCTTCGTCACCAAGATCAGCGAGAAGGCCAAGAAGGCATCGAAGAAGTCGGCGCAGGCGAAGAAGGGCGGGCGTCGCGGTAAGAAGAAGGCCTTCACGATCGGCAAGATCTCGGGCAAGCAACTCACGCTGTTCACCCGGCAGCTCTCCACCCTCCAGGACGCCGGCCTGCCGATCCTCCGCAGCCTCAAGATCCTCGAGGGCCAGTGCAAGCCGGGCGTGCTCAAGAACTCGTTGCAGGACATCATCGAGGATATCGAGAGCGGCTCGACCCTGTCCGAGGCGATGGCCAAGCACCCCAAGGCATTCGACAAGCTGTACTGCAACATGGTGAAGGCCGGCGAGGCCGGTGGTGCCCTGGAGTCGATCCTCCAGCGCCTCGCCGACTTCAAGGAAAAGGCCCAGTCGTTGAAGCGCCGCGTCCAGTCGGCGATGGTCTACCCCGTCGTCGTCATCTTCGTGGCCATGGGCATCGTAGGCTTCATCCTCTACTGGATCGTGCCCAAGTTCCAGGCGATCTTCGACGACTTCAACCTGCCGCTGCCGCTGATGACCCAATACCTGATCAGCTCCAGCAAGTTCATCATCAAGCGATGGTGGGTCTGCCTGATCACGCCGATCATCTTCGTGATCATCATCAAGCTGCTCTATCGCCTGAAAACCGGCGCGTACATCCTCGACAAGATCTTCCTGATGATCCCGGTGATGGGCGACATCGGCGAAAAATCGACGGTAGCCCGCACCATGCGGACGCTGGCGACCCTGGTGCAATCGGGCGTGCCGATCCTGGAGTCTTTGAACATCGTCCGCGATACCGCCGGCAATGCCGTGTTCGAGCGGGCGTTCAGCAGGATCTACGACTCGATCCGCGAGGGCGAGACGATCGCCCAGCCCCTCCGCGAGGCGAGGATCGTCGACGACATCGTCGTCAACATGATCGACGTCGGCGAGGAGACCGGCGAGCTCGACACCATGCTCCACAAGATCGCCACCAACTACGACGAGGAGGTTGAGGCCCTCGTGGAAAGCCTCGTGAGCTTGCTCGAGCCGATCATGATCGTCGTCCTGGGCGGCATCATCGGCTTCATCGTCATCGCCCTATTCCTGCCGCTCATCCAGCTCATCAGCAAACTCTCGGGCTGACGGGCGGCGGATGTCGGCCACATCGCGGCCGGTTCCAGACAGGTTACCGGCCGTGACATCTTTTCCGAACAAGTCTGTAACGGGCCCCGGATCGCGACGTAGTGATAAAGGGGAGTTCCCGCGAACCGCCCGCCCCTGCGTCCGAATCCGCCCAACCCATCGAAGCACATCGCATCAATCCGTTCCGCCGCACCGACCCCAAGAAAGACGTAGGGGATGGGCGCCCGCCGCCGGCATCGCGAACGCCGGCGGGGCCCATCGCTGGAGGAAGGACGAGATGACCCGACCGCATCGCCCCGCACCGAGCCCCCGACGCAGCAGCCGGCGCGGCTTCACGCTGATCGAGATCCTGGTCGTGGTCGTCATCATCGGCATCCTGGCCGGCCTGCTCGTGCCCGCCGTCAGCTCGGCGGTCAACACGGCCCGGAACGCGCAGGTGACCGCCGAGATTACGATCCTCGAGCAGTCCCTGGCCAGCTTCAACAGCAAGTACGGCTTCTACCCGCCGAGCCGGATCATCGTGAACGAGGCGGTCGCGCTCGACGCCTACCCGGCCAGCAATACCTCGACGATCGCGGCCGACACGAGCCTGACCTGGCTCGACGGCTCGAAGGCGCTGGCATCCGCCACCGACACCACGATCGGCCAGCTTGCCCAGCGCACTCAGGCGGCCCTTCGGAAGATGTTCCCGAAAATCTATGCCGGCACGCCCAGCGCCACCCAGTTCCACAACTTCAACGGGAACGTCACGAATAATAACACCGATCAGATGGATAACGGCTGGTACATGCTGGAAGGCCACGAATGCTTGTCCCTGTTCCTGGGAGGCGTGCCGCAGGTCACCGGCACTGGCTTCACGATGACCGGGTTCTCGAAGAACCCGAGCCTCCCCTTCCAGGCCGACCTCACCGGCACCGGGAACCGCATCCCCCCCTACTTCGAGTTCAGGTCGGAACGCCTCCAGGACGAGGACAACGACGGGGTCCCCGGCTACCTCGACCCCCGCAACAACGGTACAGACGCGAGGTTCTACGCCTACTTCAGCGCTTATGGCAGCAACGGCTATGACCCGAATGACATGAACATGGCCGGCAAGATTGCCTACTGGTCGCCCGAGGACAGCAACGTCGGCACTTTCAAGGTAAATTTCCCCGTCGTCAGCCCGACGGCGGGAGTGGCCAACTCGCCCGCGCCCAACCCGTACACCAGTAGCGCCCCGGTGCCGACGACCGGCACCGTCGCTTACATGAAGAAGGAATCGTTCCAGATCATCTCCGCCGGCGTGGATGGAATTTATGGGACGGGGGGCCAGTTCACCGCCGACGCCAACTCGTGGGACTCGAAGCTCCCCCCGGGGGGTGCGGCCCGCCGGCCCGAGCGCGACAACCTGACCAACTTCGCGACCAGCCGGATCGGCGACTGAGCCCGGCCCCGGGCGGCGCATCGGCCAGAATTCGGCGGACCAATCGGCCGGAAATCGAGGGTGCCTGCAATGAAGACGACGACAGCAGGGCGGGCGGGGGCCTGTCGATCCGGCGGATTCACGCTGATCGAGATCGGCATCGTGATCATGATCATCGGCCTGCTCAGTTCGTTCATCCTGGTCGTTTCCATGCAGGGGATCGAGCGGGCCAAGGAACGGGCCACCCAGAGCCTCATCGCCAAGCTCGACGCCTTGGTCAACGAACGGCTCCAGCTCCTGCTGTCACAGCAGGTCGACGCCAACCTGACGCACCGCTACCTGGCCGACCCGAACTACCCGATCGGGTCATTCCCCATCGACCCCAGCACGGGCGCTCCGGATCCCACCAGGATGCCCGCCGCGTCACAACGGGCCGATATTATCGCCCGGGCCGATTACATCAAGGCCCAGATGCCCGACGTCTTTTTCATCCAGGTGGACCCGAACAACCTGAGTGCTACGTCGAACTCCGTGGTCTATCCGTTGAACTTCGGGGGCTACTTTCCGCAAGGCAACCCGCCCTTCAGCCTGGGCGGTACCCAAAGCATCAATAGCTCGCCCACCGATAAGTACATCCTCCCGCTGGGGAATAGCGTCTACTTCAATCCCCTCGGCAACAACTACGGCGCGGTGCCTCTGAATTACGCCACCAACCCCCCGACCCCCGTACCGCCCCCCGGTTACAGCGCGCCAGGCACGGGCATCTACGGGGCGGCCTACACCGCAGCTGCCGGCCTGCTGAAGAACCTCGGGAACGCCCAGGAGCAGCTCATCGGAATGACCCCGGCTCCCTACCTGTCGGCGGGTTACAACGGCGTGGACGACAACGGCAATGGTTACGTCGATGACTTCAGCGAGGGCGTGAATGCGACCAATTTCGCCGCGGTCCAGGCCTGTTTGAAGAACCATCGGCACTCGACGGCCCGCGCCGAGGCCCTGTACGCTTTCCTGATCGAATCGCCCGGGGCCACGGTCGGACGGGACAGCTTCAAGGATACCGAGGTAGCGGACACGGATGGCGACGGCATGCCCGAATTCGTCGATGCCTGGGGCAACCCCGTTCTGTTCTTCCGATGGCCCACTTACTACAACTCCGACGTCCAGAAGGGGGTGCCCTGGGACGGTGCCTCGGCCGGGACCTATCGCGGAAGCGTACCCTACACCAGCTATAGCGACCGTCGCGAGACGAATCCGCTCGACCCCAACGGCCAGTTGGTGTCTCCCGTCTGGTGGGCCAGGCAGGCCAGCAATCCGCCCTGGAATACGGTGTCGGCCTATCCGGGTTACCTGTCGTTCCTGTTCCAGCAGATGTACTTCTCGCTGTTGGATCCCACTGCGACGGCTACGATCCCCGAATCGCCCGCGTCGGTCCGCTGGGACCGGACGGGGTATTTTAAGCGACGGGGATTCCAAAACCGCTTCCTAATCCTGTCGGCCGGCCCCGACGGTTTGCACGGTGTCCCGCTCCTGAACGATGGCGATCCGGCCGACGGGCGGATACGGTCGTCCTGGGGCAACGCCACGAGCATCGACGGGATCTCCCTCGACCTGAACCTCGTCGAAGGATCGGCCCGGCCGTTCCAGTTCAACTTCGGGACGAATGCTTTCCCGATCGGGAACGCCACCTACGACGGCCTGAGGCCGGGCCCCGGCGACCCAAGCCAAGTCCCGGTCGCACGGGCGACTCCCCAGATCGTCCTGGACGGGTACGACGATATTTCCAACCACAACCTCCGCGTCTCGGGAGCCGCCGCACGATGAACCGGAATGCCCGCGGATTGGCCGCCGCCCCGGCCCCGGGCCGGCGGATCTTCGGCAGGGGCTTCACCCTGATCGAGCTCCTGATCGTCATCACGATCATGGCGCTGCTGACCGTCGCCGCGCTACCGACGATCCTTTCGTCGCTGGACGAACGCGAGATCCTTGACGCCGCCGGAATGCTCCAGAGCGCCCTGCTCGTGTCCCGCGATACCGCCATGCGTACGGGCAGCGCCTCGGGTATTCGCCTGCTTCTCGACCCGGAGGTTAGCACGAATGGGGCGCTGGCTGCTAACCGGATGGTGCCGATCACCCAGGCACCCGATTTCAATAATGGGCTAATTCATCTTGACAAGTTGAGCTACACCACAACCTATACCCACCCTGTCTCGGGGGCCACCCTGCCGATCAATTTTAGCATGTTGGTGGCCTACGAACATAAGTTCAACACCGCTGGGGTCGATCCGGATTATTCGCCCACGGGCTGGTACTGGAATATCCGGCAGGGTGAAAAGATGCGCATCAATGGGGCGAGCCGGGCATACACGGTCGCCGGTCCGTTGCTCTCTGGCAGCAGTGGCAACATGGCTGTCTCCAATCCGGAACGATTTCTGAATGCCGATATCCTTTCCGGCAACACTCGGGTGGTCTCCTTGCCCACGTTCGCGCCGAATTACTCCTCAGGAACAGTTGTCCCTCCCTACGTCTATCAATTGGCGCCCGATAACTGGACGCCCATCGGCCCCCCCGCGGTCCCACCGGTCTGGAACTACAATAGCGGCGGCGGTCCTCTGGGGAATCAATACCAGGTTGACACGTCCTTTACCGGCGATCCTTATCACTATGTAAACGTGCTCAATAGGATTCGATTAACGGCCGCGGAATACGTCGTCCTGTTCGATGGCATCGACAATGATCAAGACGGGTTTGTGGATGAGGGCTTCGATGGGATCGATAATGACGGCGACGGGATCATCGATCCGGGATTCAACGGCATCGACGATAACGGGGACGGAGTGATCGATGATCCGGCGGAGATGCTGCTTCGATACAACCCCATGATCCCGGCCTCCGGCGAGTACGAGCCCGAGGATTTCGACGCGACCACTTCGAAGTCTGTCGCTGCGGGATCGGCCACGGCTGCCCCATCCCGCTATGTCATTACCCGCCGAGCTGTCGTCAGCGAAAACGCGAAGGAGACACGCCTCCCGGCCAATATCGTCATCGACCTGACGATGCTCGACCGCTACAGCAGCACGGCAATCTCCCTTCAACCCGAGCGTTCCCGCCTGCCGCTCGACCCGATCTCGCAGACGGTCGATATCCTTTTCGGGCCCAATGGCCAGGTGATCGAGGACACGGCCGGGATCAACACGCTTTTCAACAACCGAAATCTCCCCTTCTATCATTTTTGGCTGGCGACCAAGTCGGACGTGTACGGGATCGCTCATACGGGTGGTAATCCGGCCAACCTGACCCTGAACCCCGCCAATGCCCGCTTCCTACCCACATCGGTCTCCAGCCCGACGACCCTGAAGGGCCAGCGGCGGTTGGTCACGCTGTTCCCCAAGACGGGCAACACGGTGGTGAACAGCCTGGAAGACTTCACGACCATCGAACAGCCGTACCTGGACGCCCAGTTCGGCAAGAGGGAGCCCTGACCCATGAGGCCCACCCCGCCCCGACAGATCGACGCGGGCCGACGGTCCGGGATCACGCTCACCGAGATCCTCATCGCCATCCTCATCATGGGTGTCGGCTTGGTCTCGCTGGCGACCCTGTTCCCCCTGGGCTTGCTGCGTGCCCAGCGGGCCATGCGTGACTCGCGATCGACCCTGCTGGCGGAGTCGGCCATCAGCGAAGTGAACTCTCGGAACCTTCTGAGTTACGAGACATTCGCGCCGACGGGGTGGGGCTGCCCCTGGTACACGCTCATGCTGGACACTTTCGGAAATCAGGTCTGGGATCCCTGGTCGGTCGACCGGGCCGTCTCGCCCACCCCCGTCTCGATGACCCGATTTCAGGCAGGTCTTCCGGTCTGCTACGATCCGCTCTGGTGGTCCATCGTGCATCAATCGGGGGTCGGCACGCCGGCCACGCTGGGCCTCTCCTCCCGGTTTGGCATCGGCAACAGCACGGCGTCCCTGAATACGCAGGGTTTTCTCCGCAACGACGCGGACGGCCAGGCACCTGGCGCCTACGGCCTCCAGCGGATCACGAATTTCCGGGGTTGGATCTACAACCCCCCGAACCCGCCCGGCATCCCCGACCCGTACGAGTTCGTCTACAACCCTCCCGGCATGCCCAATACCTACTTGCCGGGTTACGAGGTCGCCACCGACGTCTTCAGCTCGCCCGACAACGTCATCTTCAGCGGCGAGGATCAGGAGTTCCCCGGCCAGAAGGCCGGCGACACCAGCCCGCTGGTGCCCGACCTGACGATCAGCGGCGGCAATCCGACCTACGACCTCATGTTCACCTGGTTCTTCACCGGCCAGAGGCCTAACGTCGGCGACAAGGATCAGTATGTCGGCTCGATCGTCGTCTGCCACAACCGCGTGATGGGCGTGGAAACGGTCACGGCGCCGATCACGGGCAACACGGTCACGGTGCCGATCGGCGAGCGGACCGTCGAGGCCATCTGGGGCTACAGCAGCACGAACGTAAAGGTGCAGAACGTCAACGGCAACCCGCAGTTCTACGGCACAGGCGAGCGGACCGTCCTGCTCCGCTGGTCGAACCAGATGCCGGACCCGCAGCTCCGATCGGGTTCCTATATCGCCGACGTGACCTACAACCTGGACGCCAACCTGCCGGCCCCGTTACGCGATAACGCCAGCGCCTATACTGGCCGCCGTTGCGATTGGTATCGGGTCGTCGGGTACACCACGCCGGCCGACGATGCGCTCGCCGGCTTTCGCAGCACGGTCGTCACCCTCGAAACCCCGGTGAAGGCGAAGACGCGGCTGAACAACGCCGGCCAGCCGGTCTACCAGAACTCGGCCCTGATCATGCCTTCGGTCGTGAACGTGGTGCCCAAGTCGTTCGTCAGCCGCGGGGCGAACTGACCCATCGCGGTCATCTCCCGCCCCGCTCCCGCCCGCTCGCTGTTTTCACGCAACCCCTTGCCTCGGCCCGACCGGGGCGAAACGAGAGCCGATGATGCGCTTGCACACACCAAACGGCCGGCGACCGCGACGGGGCTTGACCCTGGTCGAAATGTTGGTGACGGTCGCCCTGGTGCTGCTCATCATGGTGATCATCACCTCGGTCTTCCGATCGGCGGCCACGGCCACCTCGCGTCAGAAAGTGGCGATGGAGCTGGAGCAGATCCTCCGCCGCGTCGACTCCACCTTTCGGCAGGACTTGCAGGGCGTCACCGCCAAGATGGACCCATCGTTCGAGCCCGCCCGGCCCGACGAGCAACGCGGCTACTTCGAGTACGGCGAGAACTCGCTCGCCGACATCCAGGGCGAGGACTCCGACGACTACCTGGCGTTCACCGCCAAGGCCCCCGATGGCCAGCCGTTTCGCGGCTTCATCGTGGTGCAGGGCGTCAACAGCAGCAACCCCAACAACCCCCAGCTGACTTTCACGCGGGTGCCGATCACCAGCAACTATGCCGAGATCATCTACTTCGTTCGGCACGGCAACCTTTATCGACGGGTGTTGCTGATCGTCCCCGAGCGGAAGGGGCAGTTGACGGTCGGGCCGGCACCTGGCGCGGCGACCGCCGACGGTGGATATTACGTGGTCCCGGTGAATGGCGGCCTGGGGAGCCAGATCGTGGCGGCCAACACCACGGGCGCCTACAAGGTGAGCTGGCACGCATTGAATACCATCTCGGCCAGGCCGGCCCCGGCCTCGCTGATCACCGGGGCCGGCGTCCTGGCACCGGTGCCGAATTCGCTGGGAGACCTGACCAACCGGGAGAACCGGTTCTGCCGCCCCCGGTTCTCCAACGATTACCTCACCCGCAACGCGAACGGGACGTTCACGGCCGGACCGGATGGCATCCCCGACGACCTCAACAGTAATGGCATCGCCGATTATTACCCGAGCCTCTATCCCTCGATCCTGCCCCTCGGGATCCTCAACGACGATGCCGCGCCCAATCTTCGCGGGCTCGCTTCGGTGGAGACGCTCGGCTTCCCATTCGTCTTCCCGGGAGATTACTCGACCCACGGGACCACACCGGGCGGCTTCCATGTCCCTGACAAGGATGTGAATCATGGGATGGTCAACCACAATCCGATCGCGACCGGGGCGGGCAAGGGCCTCGAAGACCCGCTGCTGATCAATCAACTCCCCGCCGCCGGCAACGCCCCTTCCTGGTGGGGATTCCCCACGTATCAGGAGATGGCCTCGGCAAACTGGCTCGATCCGGTCTGGCGGATCAACGACCCCTCCCGGAATCGTCAGCAGTTCGGCGCCCTGACCTGGACCCGGGCGAACTTCATCCCCCTACCCTGGACCACGACCGCCGGCCATGCGTTCGGCGACGGCAACCCGTTCGAGCGGAATTCCGACCAACCGTTCGCCGACGGATTTGGCTCCAACACGTTCGCCCAGTACCGCGACCTCTGGCGGTCGATCGGCGATTCCGATGACCTGCTTCTGACGGGCGTCCGTAGCTTCGACGTGAAAATTTATGACCCGACGGACCGGGGCTATCGCGACCTCGGTTGGGCCTACAACGCGTCCCAGCCCGCACAGACCTTGCCGGCCCAGTACGCAGGCTTTGGCCACCAGGGCCGGATGCCGCCCCTCTTCAGCGCGCCCAACAACGTCGCGGGCGATCATCGTCCCGACGCCCGGTATCCGTTCGCGGGGTTCGTCGGCGACACCGACACGACCAGCGCCAACACGGTGCGGATGGTTCGGGTCTGGGACTCGTGGTCGTACGACTACAGCCACCCCCCAGATGTCTCGTCGCTCAACCCGCTCAACCTGTCGGCCAATGGCGTGCGCCCGGTCTATCCCGGCTTCTCGGCCCCGTATCCCAAGCCGATGTCCGGGATCCAGATCCACATCCGCGTCACCGACCCCCGCAACGAACGAATCAAGATCCTGACGATTCGCCAGGACTTCACCGACAAGCTCAACTGACACGATCCGGCGAGAGCGCCCCGTTCCTTGTCGCTAGGGAGGCCCGCACATGTTCGCCCGCCAGGGATTATTCGACCGCAAGGCGCAGCGCCGCGGGATCGTGCTCGTCCTCATCCTGGGGATGCTCGCGCTGCTCGCCCTCATCGGCGTCACGTTCGCCAGTATCTCGGGCCAGGCGCAGAGCAGCAGCCGCAAGTACGCGGAAAGCCTGCTGATCCCCGACGCCAAGAAGATGTTCGATTACGGCCTGAACCAGCTCATCAACGACACGCAGAACCCGCTCTCGGCGATGTTCGGCCATAGCCTCCTCCGCGACATGTACGGCAACGACGGCCAGCACAACGGCGGCCCGCTGGCCACGGCGATCCAGGGGTCGAACTTCGACTACGCCAATCGCCGGGTGGTGGTCCAGACGACGACCCCCGCCTACCTGGACGCCTCCAATACCGCCCTGATGATGGCGCAAGGCGAATATGGTAAGAGCCCGATCGGCTGGGTCCTGAAGGTTTCGGCCCCCGGCTACGTGTCAATGTCGCTGGAGATCGTCGGGGCCACGGTCAACAACGGCAGCCTGGTAGTCTACACCCACCTGCCCGACCCCGACCCGACCTACACGATCCTCACCGACCCGAATTACCAGTTGCTCAGCATCATGGCCCAGCCGGTCTCCGGCGTGACTGCGGTGCTCGACGGCAGCTTCCTGCGGGCCTTCAACGGCGCGGGCCAGACCTCGTACGCCCTGGCCCAGGCCGTCGGCATGAACAACCCCCTGTTCACCGAGCTGTACCGCCTTCCCAACCACTTCCGCAGCGGCCTGGCGTCGGCGATCGTCAACAACCAGGTCCCGATGGACGAGGACTACGACGCCTGCGACCTGGAGAACATGTTCCTGGCGATCGAAAGTGCCGACTCGTCGGTCGTGATCCCCTCGTTCCACCGCCCGAGCATCATCCGCTACCAGGTCAACCCGACCAACCCGTCCGGCAACCCGTTGATGGACGACTGGAAGGACCTGGACAACGTCAACACGAGCCTGACGCAGGCCCAGCGGGTGGCGATGTCCAGCTCCCGGTTCCTGCGGCCACGGCTGATCGACCACCCCACCAGCGGCCTGAAGGACCTCAAGCCCGACCCGGTCACCGGCAAGATCGAGTACGACGTCGACAACGACGGCGACGGCGTGACCGACTCGGTCTGGATCGACCTCGGTTTCCCCCCCCAGCGCGACGCCAACGGCAAGCTCTACAAGCCGATGTTCGCCTTCAAGGTGATCGGCCTCAACGGCAAGCTACCGCTGAACACCGCCGGCAACCTGCAAGCCCGCTCGCTCCGCGACCTGAACGATGACAACCTGCCCGACAACGAGCCGATGTGGGACCACGCTTCCCACCTGGGCTACTCGGTCAATGAAATCAACCCCAAGTACGCCCTCCAGAACTACCCGGGCAGCCCGCAGGTCGATGATACCGGCTCCTGGTACATCAACAACGGCGTGGCGGACACCTCGGGAGTGCCCGTTAACCTCACCCAGTTGAGGAACCTGCTGATGGGTACGCGGCCGATGCCCGCTCCCGACCAGCAGGTCGCCATCGGCACTCCCAACTGGGATCCTGTCAACGGCATCCCTTACAACGGCGATGCCAATACCGTAATGACAGGCAGCCGCTTGATCCTGATGCCCAACAATGTTCCCGACCAGCAGGATTCCCAGTACGCGGTCCAATCGTGGATCTACAGGAACGTTCCGGCCGTGCCCGGTCTGTGGGGGGAGGAACAGGGCGTCCCGCAGAAGATGCCGGCCGATTCGATCACCCTGCTGCGAACCGCTGCAGATTTGAACAATCACACAGGGATCAACAACCTGGGCGGATACGGGGTCCTGCCCAATAACACGTACTACAGCCGGGTCGGCCCGGGGCGTTCTCCCGCCTTGATCGACTATTTGCCGCCCTCGCCAAACCAGGCCCCGTTCAATACGGCCCCCTATCCCCTCTATGCCACGGATATCGATGGCACGAACGATACTTATTCGGCCTACGACTTCTATAACGGGACGGTACCCTCCCCCACGGGGGCCTTCAGCGGCCCCGAGTTGGGGAACCTCGCCGACGCATACACGGTCACGACCCCAACCTCGACTTACGCCCTGGAATTCCCGAACCTGCCGTCCGAACGGTTCCGATCGTTCGTAAGCCCGGTCGATGTGTCGGGCAACGGCCTGATGGGCAAGTTTTACACGGTCCCAGTCTTCAACTACGACGCCGCGGCCACCTATAAAGGAGCGCAGTTCGGCGGCTTGAATAATACGAACGCGGGCAATAGAACGGTCCGCGGCTATGGGCCCGACCAGTGGGGACGGGTCAGCTACTTCAACTACTTCCGCCCGCCGGGCGTGCCGTTCTACTTCGACACGCGGGCTCAGGTCGTTGGCGGCGTGTTCACGGCCTTGCCGATCATCCCCGACGCCAATTCCGATTCTAACTACCTCAACGATTCGATCACGGGCAACAGACATAACCTCTACCACGGCTATGAGGCCGCTCGGAGCCCACGCTTCGCCCATATTGTGACAAGTTCTTCCCGCGCGACGGATTTTGCTGATGCCTTCCTGGGAGCGATGCCTTACAACATCAGCAACGTGGCGCAGCTCCAGAATCCGGCGAACAACCCAAACCATAGCACGGCGCCTGCCCTGTCGAAATACCCGGCTGACTCCGGCTGGACTTCGGGAGCCGGGACCTTGTTGGCGCCCACCTTGTTGGTCGATACCGCCACCAACAGCTACCTCGGTACTTTTGATAGCCAGATCAATACACTGGATAACACCAAATCCCTGGTGTATTCCACTGTTAACGGCTCGAGCTACTACCACCCGACAATTTACGGCTCGATGCCGGCCTACAGTCCGCCGAGCAACCCTACCGCCATGGGGCCCGACCCCTACCCCGGCGGGAGCCTGGGGCGTGACCTGGCCCACGAGGTCAACCTCTACAGGCCCGACTCGAGCGACCGCCCTTATACCAACCACGACCTGGAATGGCTCTATCGCCAGCAAGATGTGGACGGAGCGAACCTCGAAAGCCGCCTCAAGTATCTGGCGCCCGTCAGCTTCGTCTACTCCCCCGACGCCCCGATGCGGCGAAAGATGTTCAGCGTTGAAACGTGGGAACTGAACAACTTCACCTGGGCCTATGACAACCCGGCCGGCGCCTTCCCGAACAACACGTCGTTCGGCCCGATCCTCGCTTCGGCCGGCAATGCCAGCATCATCTCCCTGAACAATCCCACCGTCCCGCTGATCTCTCCGGGGCTAACCGCCTCCTACCTGAATACCGGCAACGTGCTGAGCACACCGGCCTATGCCCACCGTAACCGTAAGATCAACCTGAACGCGCCGTTCCCAATCACGAACGACCCGGACGATCCAGTCCGCAAGAAGTGGGTCTACGACACCTACCAGGCCCTCAAGCAGATCCTGCCACCCAAGTCAATCGATACCCCAGAGGAACTCCTGGCCCTCAGCCAGTACGTGCTCAATATCGTCGATTCCCGTGACTCCGACGCGGCGATGACCCACTTCATCAACCCCGACGTCCGACAGACTCCACCCGACCTGGGCGACCCGGCGGCCAGCCCACCGAAGCCGCCGCTGCCGCCCACTCTGGTAATGTCCACCGTATGGAACGGTACCTCCTACTCCCTCAACGCGGCGTTCGCTAACGCGTTGCCTATCGACCAGTACGGTATGGAAAACCAGCCGATTGCCATCAATGAGGCGCTGGCCTATCGCTTTTACCGGCGGAACAACTCGGCGACTAACCCGAACCCGATTAACTTGCCCACTCCCCGATTCTGGCTGGAATTGGTGAACACGGTAACCCAGGGGGGCCAGGGCACCGTCGGCAATGTAGACCCCTCGAATTGGGAGATCCTCATTGCTCCCGATGACGCCTGGGGCCGTCCCAATCCGTTCACAGGTCAGGTCAATTACGATCCATCCGAGCCCGCCAACGGTCAGAAGAAGCGCAAGGGGAACCCCAAGGATCCGGTTGCGAAGGATGTCGCCTGGCCCAAGTCTTGGCGAATTCCTGGCATCGCCCCGGCCCTGCCTGCGTTGAAGATCGACACGGATCATAACGCTGACAATGCTGCCAACTACTACTACGTGATCGGGATGGCTGCCCCCTCGGATGACGCTAATGGCACGGGGAACCCGCCTCCGCCCGTGAATCAGACCGCAGTCCCCTTCGAAGCCGGCATGCCAGTCGAGACGGGCAACGTCGCACCGAATTATCTAGGTCCTGATCCTGGCGAGAATAATGGCCCGATCGCTCCCACCTCCATTGCCCCCCAAGTGATCACCGCCCCCGGCCTAACGCCACCCACCGGTGTCACAATTCAGGCCCTGATCCCTGCCAAGAACAAGAACGCCACGCCACCGCGTTATGGCTACCTGTTCGACGCTGACGACGATAACGACCAGATTCCCGACGCCTCGCCAGGCGCCTACTACTGGGTTTATCTGCGCCGGCCCGCCAATCCGCTCGATCCTACCTCGACCAAGGTCGTCGTCGATTCGATTCGGATCCCCTACGCTGAGAATACGACCATCGGCGAGGACAACGGCACGGAGGTCCGGCTCACCCAGGGGCAGCCCGTCAATGGCAAGAACCAGGCTGTGGAATTGCCTGCCTTCAATCAGGCGATGTATTCGCTGGCCAGGCTCCAACCTTACCGGGGCGGGCAGTTGGTCCCCACCCTCGCCACCTTGAGCGCCGGCCCCATGCCGACGCTCGTCACGACCCCGGCCCAGGCCGATTACCGATACGGCTACACCGAACAGCACTTTCACACCTATTACAACAGGCCTGCGGTGCCGTCGGGCAACGACAAGAACTGGTTCGGCCTGGGCTTATTCTCGCGCGGCCTGAATACGAACTTCCCAACGAGCATGATGCAGGCCCCGACCACCGATCGGATCTACCACAGCCTTGGGCACGATAATTACTTTCCCGGCCAGACCCCCAGCAACCAAGCCATCTCAGGCTCACCCGCAAGGGATGACGCGAATCATCCGACGATCCTCGATCGCGACTTCACGAACGTCGTCGAACTGACCACCGTGCCTGCCTGCCCTCCCGGCCTGTTCACGAAGCAGTTTATCGAGACCCCGGTCGATCCGCTGAATCTTGGAGTCTTGCCCGGGAATGGTAACGGCACCAATGCGCCCCAATTCCCGTTCTATGGTGCCACCACGCCGGTCGCCGGTGGTACGGCACCGACCCGAACGGCCGGTTCGGCTGGCCCTTCCTGGGTCGTCCCGGGCGGTGGCCAGCGAGACGGCAATCCGATCCCGGCCACGACGATCCCGGTCTATCCGTACCTGGCAGACCAGTTCTTCTACACGGCCGCCAATTCGAACTTCTCCTGGGATGCGGCCAACAACGTCTTCGTCTACGACCATTCCCCGGCCTTCGGCGGCACCCCGGTCGTGGGCGGGGCTTCCGGTGCGGGCTGGCACAAGATGTTCGAGTTGTTCGAGGTCCCATCTTCGTCGATGGGAGCCATCGGCCCGGTCTCGCAGGGGACCAATTTCGACTGGTATCGCGAGGACCGCCGGCCGGGCCAGCTCAATATTAATCTGATCATCGACGAGGAGGTCTTCTTCGGCCTGATCGACGACGAGACGGTGGCCAAGCTCAACAAGCGGGAGATGTCGGTCGAGAGGAACGTTGCACTGTATCCATCGAATGCACCGCCCGCGAATTTCCCGACCTTGGCCGTCCCCCGTGTCGTAACCCAGGTGGATGCCAACGGCTTCCCGTCGTACATTGTGGACGCCAACGGTGCCCGCTGGACCGGCAGCCACGCGATGAACAATCGAGGCTTCGATTCCGGCTTACCGGCGCCCGCCACGGATCCGCAGGATGGTACCCTAAAGCGCGGTCTGATGAAGACGGCATTCGCCGACTTCCTCAAGCTCCGCCACGGCGGCTCCGGCTTCCTCTTCAGTTATGGGATCGGATCGTTCGCCGGATTGGCCCCGGTCGGATCCGGTCCGGTCGGTCCACTACCCGACATAAGCACGGGGGGCATCACAACGCCTCCGGCGATGGATCGGCCGTTCCACTCGCTGTCGTACCCGGACATCGACTATACCATCATGCGGCCGGCCACCCTGCCGCCATCGACGATCACCGATAGCTGGCCCACGCTCCTTAATCCCGCGCTTCCCCCCCGCGGCATCTGGCTGAACGCCCCGTTACCCGATGACCCCGGCCAGGCGGCCGGCACGGCCCCGTTCTTCCCGGCCAACTCGAATTACACGCTCAACGGGTTCTCCTTCGTGGGCGATCCGGGCGTGAAGACTTCGGCCAACGTCGAGACGGACACCGATTTCAACTCCGGCGCCAGCACACCCCTGATCGAGCCGTTCCCCGGCCGACCGTCTAATCCGGCATCCACCGACTTCGCCACCGGGAGCCGCCGGAACTGGATGCCTTCGCCTACGCCTCCGAGGCGTCTGTTCCAGTTGACCGATGCCTCTGCTGTCGTGAATGCCAATGTCAGCACATACGACACTAATGCCGGTCTTGAAGGGGATATCCGCTACTACCTGAACGGGGGCGTGGCCCGATCGTCGCCGAGGTCGCAGATACCGGTCGTTCACCCGACCCTCTTCCAACCGGAAGGGGACCTGGTTCCGAAGTTCGAGGCCGATGACACCACGTTGAATATGCTCAAACTCGGCGGCTACCGGGTCAAACCCAATACCGACGGACAACCGATCCCCGATCGCCGCCAGAATCCGGCCTTCCGCAACGAATGGCTCCAGAAGGTCGTCAATCTTTCTACCGTACGGACCCACCAGTACGCCGTCTGGTTGACGGTGGGCTTCTTCGAGGTGGCCCAGTCGGGCGATCCGGTGAATCTGGTGCCGGACCAGCTTGGGCCGGAGATTGGGGCCGCCGCCGGCCAGAACGTGCGGTTCCGCGGCTTCTTCGTGATCGATCGGACCCTGGCCAACGGCTTCGACCCGACCAACCCGGCCGACTTCCGCCGCGTGGTCACCCATTGGCGCCGCATCGAATGATGCGGCCGACCATGCGACGACGGGGGTTTCCCGTCGTAGTGACTCTTGTAAGGCCCTTCGACTACCCGCTACGATGGATGATACCCCCGAGCCTCGCCCGAGAAAGGACCGCCCGCCCATGACCCTGACTCGTCGGACACGTCGCAACGACCGCGGCTTCACGCTGATCGAGCTGCTGGTCGTCATCGCCATTATCGGCGTGCTCGCCGGCCTGCTGCTGCCGGCCATCAGCGGGGCACGCGAGCAGGCCCGCCGCACGCAGTGCGTCAGCAACATGCACAACCTCGGCCTGGCGATGCAGAACTTCCTCACCGCCAAGAACAAGTACCCCAACGCCGGTGTCTGGGGCGACATCGTCCAGAACAACCAGGTCACTTCGTCGATCCCGGGCTTTACCCAGGGCTCGGGCTTCAACCCGACCCTGTCGTCAAGCCCGAGCGTGGCCGACAGCGGCCCGTTGTACTCCTGGGTCGTCGACCTGCTGCCCTACATCGACCAGCAACCCCTGGCCGACGACTTCAACAAGAAGCGGGTTTACTACGACACCGGGCGTTACAGCGCCCCCTTCAACGACGACCCGTCGCGGCCGACCAACAACAGCATCGCCGGCACCCCGATCGGCATCCTGAGCTGCCCCAACGACGACTCGACGATCACGGGCCGGGGTAACCTGTCCTACGCAGCCAACATGGGCTTCAGCTTCTGGTTCTACAACCCGATCGGTTGGGCCGGCGGCAAGACCAGCGGCGCCTGGGGCCCCACCCTTGCCTGGGACTCCAACCCCCTGGTGAATTTCGCCCTCGCCAAGAAGACCGGCGTCTTCTCGCTGGGCAGCCCCAGCGGCAAGCAGCCCTGGGACTATAACCACAGCCCCAGCTCGATCACCGACGGCTCGTCCACCACGATCATGATCTCGGAGAACGTCTGGGGCGGTTACGCACCGGGCGGGAACGGCCTGACCGCGGGCGGCGCCGACTCCAACTGGGCCTGCCCCTACCCCAACTTCATCGGCTTCATCGCCTCGGACAACGTCTGCACCGACGGGGCCAGCACCGGCACCATCGACTGCTCGCGAGGTTCCAGCCCCACGCCGCTGTCGACGATCGCCGGCCAGAGCGACGGCCAGGCCTGGTCCCAGGCCAACCTCCGCGGCAGCTTCGAGGAGATCAACTACGGGGCCAAGAACCTCGGCATCGACGGCCTCTCGCCCTTCTCGAACAGCCGACACCCCGGCGGGTTCGTGGTGCTCATGTGCGACGGCTCGACCAAGTTCATCCAGGACACGATCGACGGCGCCGTGTACGCCAAGCTGATCACCCCCGGCGGCTCCTCCATGGATCCCCGCTACCGCCAGCTCCCGGTCGCTTCCGACTCTTACTGAGTCAGGAAGCGAGCAGTCCTGTCGAGACGCAATTTGCTCGGGAACCGAACCCCACGGCCGTATGCGGCCGTGGGGTCTTTTTTGGTTTGGACCCACGGGATTGGGAGAGGGCTCAGTCGCTCTGCGACGGGCGATCACTTCTGGTAAGGTTGATCCGCTTGGCCGAGAAAAGGTCCTTCCCGTGAAGGCTATGTGAGAAACCGCCGACGGGGCGAATCCGCGCCTCGAGGGTTCCGCTTGTCGGCAAACTCCGGACATTCCTGATCGCCGCGTGCTGCGACATTGGAGGGCGAAGGCATGGGGCCACGGGTGACTTGGCGCCGCTCAAGGCCAGGGATACCCAGTTCCTGGGCCCTGGGGGCCGGTTCAAACGGCCCGAGAAAGCTGCCTTCGGCCCAATCGCCCTGCCCTGGCATGTTCACTCGGGCGAGGGGCGGGACTGGTCGGCGATCATCGCGACCTGGGCCTTTTCCTCGGCCACCATCGATCCGGCCGAGATCCGGGCCACGGTCTCCCGGATCGAAGGGCCGGCCCACTCCAGCAGGAATTGCTGCGGGAAGACGCCCAGCAGGATCGTCAGGGCGACCAGCGGCACGGCGATCGTCCATTCGCGGGCGTCCAGGTCGGGAAGGGCGCCCCACTTCTCGTTGCGGCCGAGGAAGACGCGCTGCAAAGTCCAGAGAATGTAGCCGGCGGTCAGGACCACGGCCGAGGCGGCCAGGATCGCCAGCGGGATGCTGAAGTTGAACGACGCCAGGATCACGAAGACCTCGGCGACGAATCCGCAGAGGCCCGGCAGCCCCATCGAACCGAAGAAGATCAGGGCCGAGACGGCGGCGTAGCCGGGCATCGGGTGGAACAGGCCCCCCAGCGAATCGAGGTCGCGTGTGTGGGCCCGTTCGTAGATCACGCCGACCAGGAAGAACATGGCCGTCGAGGTGATGCCATGGGCGATCATCATGAACAGGGCACCGCCGACGCCGTAAGCATAATGGCTGGGATCGGGCGAGAGTTGCATCGCGGCCATCCCCAGCGTGACGTACCCCATGTGGCTGACCGAG
The DNA here is from genome assembly GCA_046350035.1 of Isosphaeraceae bacterium. GTDB lineage: Bacteria > Planctomycetota > Planctomycetia > Isosphaerales > Isosphaeraceae > CALLYK01. Next base: position 141,531 of record JAXMBD010000008.1, read on the forward strand.
CTGTAGGCCACCAGCTTCTTGAAGTCGGACTGGGCCATGGCCGCCAGGGCCCCGTATAGGATGCTGAACACCCCGAGGGCGGCCACGTACCAGGCCAGGGACTGGGCACCGGCGGGCGCCAGGGGCCAGGCCAGCCGCAGCAGGCCGTAGCCTCCGACCTTGAGCAGGACGCCCGCCAGGATCATGCTAATCGGCGTCGGCGCCTGGACGTGGGCGTCGGGCAGCCAGGTATGGAACGGGAATGATGGCAGCTTCACGAGGAAGCCGATCAGGAATAGCAGAAAGATCGCCTGCTGCACCCCGCGGCCGTAATAGCCGGTCGTCGCGGCCGAGGCCAGTTTCATGATGTCGAACGTGTGGGCCCGGTACGCCTGGTCGTACACCTCGACGTCGGAGGCGTCGCCAGACCAGAAGTACAGGAGCAGGATTGCGATCAAGATGAAGACCGACCCGAACAGGGTGTAGAGCAGGAACTTCATCGCCGCGTACTCGCGATGCTCGCCCCCCCAGATGCCGATCAGGAAGTACATCGGCAGCAGCATCAGTTCGAAGAAAATGTAGAAGAGGATCAGGTCGAGCGCCAGGAAGACCCCCATCAAGCTGGCCAGGAGAAGTAGGAACAGCGAGAAATACGCCTTCACTTGCTTGTCGATCGCCCAGGAGGCCAGGCAGGCGAGTGTCGCCACCAAGCCCGTCAGGACGACGAGCGACAGGCTGATGCCGTCGAGCCCCACGTAATACTGGATGTGGAAGGAGGAAATCCAGGGGGTGCAATAGGCCAGGTCGTTGGGCACGTCGTTGGCCTGGGGCCGGCCATCGATGCCGATCGTCGGCTGATTGGCCCGGCACCGGGTCTCCATCGAGATGTCGATGGGCGACGAGAGGTTGGCGGGCGGGACGGCGTAGGACCTCAGAGCCAAGAGGGACAGCACCAGCGTCAGCAGGCAGGTGGCCAGGGCGGTTCCGCGGATCGCCGGCTCGAACTTGCGGGGGATCGCCAGCACGGCCAGCGAACCGGCCAGAGGCAGGGCCCACAGGGCGGTCAGCAGGATGGAGTCGCTCATCGGATCCTCAATCGCGAACCGGGGCGGGTCTCGGCGTCCAGTCGGGTCGGTTCAGGAGCGGACCCAGGCGAAAAGGCCCAGGCAGATCAGCACGACCGCCGCGCCGAGGAATGTCAGGTAGCCGCGGAGCCGCCCCGCCTGGAGCCAGCGGATCCGGTCGCCAAAGGCGTAGCAGGTACGGCCGACCAGGTTGACGAGGCCATCGACGCCCAGGCGATCGAGCAGGCCCTCCGCCGTGCTGATCTTGACCACGCCCCGGGCCAGGCCGTTGATGAACCCGTCGATCACGACCCGGTCGAACACCGAGACCAGGCGGCTCAAACCCAGGATCGGCCGGACGAGCGCCAGGGCGAAAAGCTCGTCGAGATAGTACTTGTGGACGAGGAGTTGATGGATTGGGCGGATCCTCGTGGCCACGCGGTCGGGTCGGATTCGACGGAGCGACAGCAGCGGCCCGTAGCAGACCAGCCCCAGGCCGATCCCCAGGCTGGCCACGACCATGGAGGCCCCGAAGGCCCTTAGGTGCTCCGACGCGAAGCTGGCCACCGGGATCGGCCGGCTATAGAGCAACCAGCCTTCCACGACCGGTTCGCCGGTAAGCGGGGCGATCAGCCAGGGCCAGCCCACGGCCACGGTCGGGACCGACAGTGCCAGCAGCGCCACCAGCATCGGCCTGGGGCTCTCATGGGCATGCTGGGCGTGGCCGCCTCGATCGGGCCCCGTGAAGATCAGGAACCACATACGGAACATGTAGAAGGCGGTCAGCAACGAACCGACCACGGGCAGGACCAGCAAGAGCATGTGCTCGGGATGCCGCCCGGCGAATGCAAAGGCCGCGGCCAGCACCGCGTCCTTCGAGTAGAAGCCGCTGAGCAGAGGGACGCCGGAGATCGCCATCGTCGCCAACAGCATCGTACGTGCGGTCACCTTCATCCGGGGATAGAGGCCGCCCAGGTGCGTCATCTCGTAGGTGTGGACCGCATGATGGACGCTCCCCGCGCCCAAAAACAGCAGGGCCTTGAAGCCGGCATGAGTCAGCAGGTGGAACAGGCCGGCCGACCAGCCGCCGACGCCCAGGCCCAGCATCATGAACCCGAGCTGGCTGACCGTCGAGTAGGCCAGCACCTTCTTGTAATCGACCTGGGCCATCGCGATGCTCGCACCCAGGATCAGCGTAATCCCGCCGATGTAGGCGATCGCCAGCAGGACGTCGGCCGTGAATAGGCCATAGATTCGCCCGACCAGGTAGACGCCCGCCGCCACCATCGTCGCGGCGTGGATCAGCGCCGAGACCGGCGTCGGCCCGGCCATCGCGTCGGGCAGCCAGACGTGGAGGGGGAACTGGGCGCTTTTCCCCATGCAGCCGGCGAAAACCCCCAATCCGGCCAGGGTCAGCAAGGCCATCGGGATACGGAAGGGCCGCTTGCTCGCCGGGTCGATCAGCGGCGCCAGGGTCCCATCGGGTTCGATTTCCCGGCGCTCGACCTGCGTCGGGCCCCCGTCCGGTGCGACGATGTTCAGGTTGCCGGATGGATCCCGCAAGGTTCGGTTCAGGTCGGCGAGGTCGAACGTTCCCAGGTAGGCCCAGACGATTCCCAGGCCAACCAGCATGCCGACGTCGCCGATCCGGTTGGTGACGAACGCCTTGTTGGCGGCGTCGCTGTTGGACTTCTTGTCCGACCAGAAGCCGATGAGGAGGTACGAGCAAATCCCCACCAGCTCCCAGAAGACGAATACCCAGAAGAGGCTAGAAGCCGCGATCAGGCCCAGCATCGAGAAGCAGAAGAGCGACAGATAGGCGAAGAACCGGGGATAGTGCGGGTCTCCCCGCATGTATTCGCCGGCGTAGATGTGGACCAGGGTGGCGACGAACGTCACCATCAGGAACATCATGGCGGCCAGCCCATCGATGCGGATGCCCGCCGGGATCTTGAGGGGCGGTGCGGTGCCGCCGCCGAGCGAGACCCAATCGATCGAGCCGGTCCAGGCGACCGGGCCCGACTGGGACTTGGGGATCCGTGAGGCCGACGGCTCCGGTCGGAGCTTCCCATCACCCGTCGCTTCGATGGTGATGGCGGAGGTCGTCACTCCGCCTCCCCCCGGGGAGAACATCGGCGATTCGACCAGGATATTCGCCGCCTGCAGTCGCATGGGCGAACCATCGCCGTTCGTCCAGACCAGGGACGAATCGGTCCAGGCCTGCCGGCGTTGGCCGCGGAGCCAAGCCTTGGCAGTCCCACCGGGATCCGTTCGGAACGCGTTCAAGTCGCCACCCAGACCCGGTTGGACCTGCTGGAATGAGGCGACCATATCGCTCGCCTCGCCCGGTTGGGAGGCCCCGGCCGCGACCGAAGCCTCGTCGGCCAGGTCGGCCTCCCCGTGCCCCTCGGAGGGCATGCCGCCCGAGGCGATCAGGTAGAGTACGAAGCCTACCAGGCTGAGCAGGAATGAGGTCCCGATCGCCCCGATGGCGACCGCGGCATTGCGATCGCCGAGCCATCGGCCGGCCAGGCGTTCCACGGCGAATGCGACCAGGGGGATCAACAGGGCGGCCAGGTAGAGCCAGCCTTGCCAGTGGCTCATCGACTTCAGCAAGCTCCGCGGATGGGCGGCGTCCCGCGACGTCCGTCGCCCGGCCCGGCGCGCCCCGAAGGGGAAAGACCGACTATGGCACGCCCCGCCCGCTTTTTCAAGGCGCCGGATCGCCGACGATTCCGGCGTCGCACATCAGGGCTCCCCTGTTTATGATAGGAAAACTCCCCCACGACCCGGCTCCCGAGGACCCACGATGGCATCTCGCGGCGACGACTTCCCGACGATAGCCCGCGTCCACCAGGGTTGTTCCGTCCCCCACCTGGACGACGTCGCCGGGACGGTCCGACGCCGGATCCTCGGCAGCCGACTCCGCGAACGAGTTCCCGCGGGGGGCCGCATCGCGGTAGGCGTGGGGAGCCGCGGCATCCATTGCATTGCCGAGGTTGCCCGGGCGGCCGTCGATGCCCTGAAAGAGATGGGCTTCCGCCCGTTCATCGTCGCCGCGATGGGCTCGCACGGGGGCGCGACGGCCGAGGGACAGCGGCATCTCCTCGCCCATTACGGGATCACCCCCGAGGCGATGGGCGTCGAGATCCGCACCGAGATGGACACGGTAGTCATCGGTAACAGCCCGATCGGCCTGCCGATCTACTTCGACCGAAACGCCCACGGGGCCGACGGCATCGTCCTGCTGAACCGGGTCAAGCCGCATACGGACTTCCGGGCCCGCCACGAGTCGGGCATACTCAAGATGCTGGTGATCGGCCTGGGCAAGCGCGACGGCGCCGAGCAGATCCACCGCCTGGGGCTCCGGGGGATGCAGGAAGTCCTGCCCGCCGTCGGCCGGATCCTGCTGGAGAAGACGAAATTCGCGCTCGGCCTGGCGATCCTCGAAAACGCCCGAGACCTGCCGTCCGAGATCATCCCGGTCGATCCCGATACGATCCTCGACGTCGAGCCGGAGCTGCTCGAGAAGGCCCGATCGATCATGGGGCGGCTGCCGTTCGATGCGATCGATGTGCTGATCGTCGGCGAGTTGGGCAAGAACTACTCGGGCGCCGGCATGGACCCCAACGTGATCGGTCGGCTCATGGTCGAGACCCAGCCCGATTTCGAGCGGCCCAAGGTCACCCGCCTGGGCGTCCTGGACATGTCCGAGGAGAGCGAGGGGAACATCGTCGGCGTCGGCTTCGCCGACCTGACCACCGAACGCCTCGTCTCGCAACTCGTGCCGGGCCCGTTTCGCATCAATGTCCTGACCTCCTGCTTCCTGGAGCGCGCCCGGATCCCGATCACCCTGCCAACCGACCGCGAGGTGTTCCGGGTCGCCCTCGAGACCTGCTGGCGGCTGCGTCCGGAAGACGTACGGCTTGTCATTATCCCGAACACGCTTGAACTCGAAGAAATGTGGGTCTCGCCCGCGATGGCCGCCGAGGTGGAAGCCCACCCGGACCTTACGTTCGGTGGCGATTTCGGGCCGATCCCTTTCGACGACGGCGGCATGCTCGAGCAGGAACGGCTGTTCCCGGCGAGCGTGCGGGGACGGCGGAAATCGGGATCGGCCTACGCCCACGCGCACTGATCCCGACCGGAGCCCCGCTTCGAATGACCGCGACGGCCCACCGACGGACCCTCCGCCATCGCTTCCTCGCCTTCATGCGGTGGCTGCACATCTACCTCTCGATGTTCTGCCTGGCCGTGGTCCTATTCTTCAGCATCACGGGACTGACGCTCAACCACCCGGGATGGTTCGGCGCCAACGCGGTTTACCAGGAAGAGTTCCGCGGGACGCTCGACGCCCGTTGGTTGAAGGGGAACGGGTCGGTCAACGATCCCGACCCGGCCCGCCAGGTGGACCGCCTGGCCGTCGTCGAGGCGTTGAGGGCCGCCCACGGGATCGGCGGGGCTGTGTCCGAGTTCCGCGTCGATGACCGCGAATGCCTGGTCACCTTCAAGGGGCCGGGGCACTCAGCCGATGCCTTCATCGACCGCGAAAGCGGAAGGTATGACCTCGAAAAGACCTCCCACGGCCTGGTGGCCATCCTCAACGACCTCCACAAGGGGCGCGACAGTGGCCCGACCTGGTCGGTCCTGGTAGACGCCTCGGCCGCATTCCTCACGATCATCTCGCTAACGGGGATGGTCCTGCTGCTCTACCTCAAGGTGCGGCGAAAACCCGGCCTGATCGTCGCCGTGGCCGGCACGCTGGCCCTGCTCGCGCTGGCGTACCTGTTCGTCCCCTGAAATTCGGCCGCCTGGAACGCCCGGGGAGCTCCGGGGGAGTACAACATGGCGAACGAGAACCGCCCGGTCACGCCCCATGACTTCGCCCGATGGAAGTCCGAAGGGCGTAAGATCAGTGTCCTGACCGCCTATGATCATTCGATGGCCCGCCTCCTCGACGAAGCCGGCATCGATTGCCTGCTGGTCGGCGATTCCCTGGGCATGGTCGTTCAGGGGCACGAGACCACGTTGCCGGTGACCCTCGCCCAGATGCTCTACCATACCGAGATGGTCGCCCGGGGGGCGCGCCGGGCCCTGGTCGTCGGCGACCTGCCTTACGGCAGCTACCACGTCTCGGAGGCCCAGGCGGTCCGCTCGGCCATCCGGTTGCTGTCCAGAACCGGCTGCGGGGCCGTGAAGCTCGAAGGCGGCCGGAGGATGGCCGAGCGGCTCCGGGCCATCGTCCGCGCGGAGGTCCCCGTGATGGCACACATCGGCATGACGCCGCAGTCGGTGAAGCGATTCGGCGGCTTCAAGGTCCAGCGCGATGCCGAAGCCCTGCTCGACGACGCCAGGGCGGTGGCCGAAGCCGGCGCGTTCGCCGTCGTCCTCGAATGCATCCCGGCCGACCTGGCCGCGAGGATCACCGAGGCGATCCCGATCGCCTCCATCGGCATCGGCGCCGGGGGCCGCTGCGACGGCCAGGTGTTGGTCTTCCACGACATGCTCGGGCTCTATCCGGGGCATACGCCGAAGTTCGTCCGGCGTTATGCGGCGCTCGGCGAGGCCATTCGCGAGGCAGCAGCCGGCTACGCCGGGGATGTCCGGGAAGGCCGGTTCCCCGGCGAATCGGAGAGCTTCCGCTAGGCATCCTCGGCGAAGCGGTCGCGGTCCTTCCGCGGGGCGGCCGTTTTCGGTTGTTCCGGCATCCGTGCCTTCGTCAGGTACCACATCCGATCGGGGCCCCGGACGAGGCTCTGCGAATCGGCATAAGTGGCCAGGGGTGGCGTACTTGGGTCGTCGGAACCGCGCACATCTACGTTGTATTTCGCGACCAGGGCCGTCTTGCCGGCGCTCTTCTCCGACTTGTACCCCGAGATCGCGAAGAAAACCGGGCCCCTGGGCAGGTTGTGTTCGGCCCTGAGTTTGTCGATCCGGGCCTTCCAGAATGCACGAAGGGCTCCGACGTCGTAAAGCGGCGGGCTATCCTGCCGGGGCGAGGCGAGCAACAGCCACATCCGGCGATACTGCGGCAACCAGTGATTCAAGGCGCCGAAATAGTCCTGAAGGGCCTGCTCCGGCGTGACGCGGACCGGCCTCTCCAGCGTGATCAATATCGGGTAGCTGCAGATTCCGATGGCCGCCACCCCCAGGATGAAGAGGAAGAAAGTCCGGCCGATCTGGTCCGCGTCGAGCGTGATGTAGAGCACGAACAGCCATGCAGCGCCGATCGCCGACAGCAACAAGATGGTCGGCCCCCATTCCCCCCAGCGGGTCCAGACGCGATCGACAACCTCCTCATCTTCCTCCTGATAGGTCCGGGGGGCCTCCTCGCGGTCGGGGGCCCTCTCGGCCCTCGTCAGAGGCCCTTCCGTCCGGGGCTCTGGGCCGATCGTCGGTCCTGGCCTCGAAGGCTCGGAAGGCATGTCGAGCAGCTCGTACTCGCCGTGGTCCTGGGCGGTCCGGGTGTTCTTGTCCTCGTCGCCGGGCTGTTGCTCCCGAAAAAACGAGGCTGCGTCGGCGATCTCGCCCGAGTCCCCGGGGGGCCGACGTCCGATCGGCTTGGCCATGATCGTGAATCCCTGAATCGGAGCGGATGGATTCAACCCCGCCAACCGCCATTGACCTCGACCGTCAGGCCCGAGACGTACGATGCCAGCGGCGAGCAGAGGAACAGGACGGCGTCGGCCACGTCGCGCGGCCGGGCGAACCGTCGGAGGGGGATCTGCTGGAGCATCTCGGCCTTCACCGATTCGGCGATGGAGAGGGCCATCGGCGAATCGACGACCCCGGGGGCCACCGAGTTGGCCCGGATCCCGCGCTTGCCGCATTCCCGACTGAGTACCCTCATCATCGCCTGTACGCCCGCCTTCGCCGCCGCATAATTCGACTGGCCTGCGAAGCCCGCGTCGGCCGCCAGGCTGCTGATGCTGACGATGGACCCGCCGTCCTTCATGATCTCCAGGCCATACTTGCAGCAGTACCACACCCCCGACAGGTTTACTTCCAGGACGGCACGCCAATCCTCCGGCGACATCTTCGCGATCGTCCGATCGCGCAAGATCCCGGCGTTGTTCACCAGCAGATCGATCGGGCCGAACTGGTCCCGCACCGCCTTCATCATCGACTGGACCGCCTCCAGGCGGCTCACGTCGGCCCCGATCACCTGGGCCGAACCGGGCCGTCGGGCGTTGAGGGCATCGGCGATCGTCGAGGCGTCGGCGTGGGTCTTGCCGTCCGGCGTATCCGGGTGGTTCAGCATGACGACGGCGCCAGCCTCGTGGAGCGTATTGGCAATCTCGGCGCCGATCCCTTGCGAAGCCCCGGTGATGAGGGCGATCTTATCCGTGAGGTCGATCGAGATGGCCATCGAAACCTCGCAAGGGAAGGGATCAAGGAGCGGCCACGACGGGCCCTCGATCGGTCAACCGGTACGGGACGATTCGGTCATCGCAGCCGCTGCCGCGGTGCTTGGCCACGAACAATGCGCGCCCCATCCTGCCCTCCTCCCGCGTCCGGCCCAGGAGGAGGATCGTGTTCGCATTGGCGAAGATATCCCCCTCGGTTAGCGGTTGGGCCACCAGCTCGTCGAGCATGACATGGGGCGTCGTGTAAAGGTAGATGCAGCCGATCTGCCGGGTGTCGTAGCGGCGGGCCTCCACCTGATCACGCAGGGCCCGGAATCGCTCCCGGAGCAATTCCCGGGCCACCCAATCATCCTGCTGGCGGATCAACTGGTGGTAAAGATACTCGAAGAATTCGAACTGGATCGAGTCGGCGAATCGTTCGGTCGGCTCGATGCCATCGACGACGACGCGCCGGCAGCCGCGGACGAACTGTCCGTAGAAGAAGACCGCTGCCTGCTTGAGGACGCGCGCCAGGTCGGTCCGCCAGGCATGCCAGTCGTCCGGCGCCAGGTCCTGGCGTGTGACCCGCCGCCCGGCCCGACGGAACGGATGCCAGTAGGGGTCGAATACCGCGCCCGGGTCGAACACCGAGGCCGGATCGAGCCGCTCGTCGAAGGCGGCCAGCGACCAGGAGAGGAAATCCTCGGCATAACCACGGTGATTCTGGGCATCGCCCCGGCTGGTCAGGTCGCAGATGACGCCGGCACGGCCCTCGGCCGACGCCCCTTCGTGGGCCCATCGGAGCCCGAGCTGGGTCTTGCCGGCCCCGGTTGCTCCCGCGATGACGGTGAGCGTGCCCGGCAACAACCCGCCGCCGATCAGGCCGTCGAGTCCCGGGATGCCGAACGCAAGTCGGGGGGGCATGGCGGGCAATCTCGGCTCCGCGTAGACCCAAGTCCGCGACGATACCCGCCGCGAGTTCGCCAGGGCCCCGGGAGGTGGGATTCTAGCAGCGGCGGGAAGGCCGCTCAATCGGCCGATGCCGCGGCGAAACATCGCAGGCCGGGCTGTTTCGCCCTCGCCTCAGAAATCGAGGTCGGACGGCTCGGGGGCCGGGATCGGTATCCCCTTGTAGATCTTCCGGTTATCCAGGGCGTAAACCTTGTCGGTAAAATCCCCGTCCGTGCTCGAGCGGAGCCGTTCCCGGGCGACGGCGTTGATCTTGGCGTCGATGTCGTCGATGTACGAAACGATCAGGGCCTCGATCGTCTGGGGCAGCACGGGGGCGCCGAACTCACGCTTGCCGTGATGCGCCAGGATCGAGTGTTCGAGCAGGAGGAGGGTCTCCTCGGGGAATCCGTCGATCTGGCAAGCCGCCTCGCGGACCATGTCGCGGCCCAGCAGCACGTGGCCCACGAGGTAGCCGACGGTGGTGTACTTGGCCTCGACCGGGTGGTAGCTCAATTCGCGGATCTTGCCGATGTCGTGCAGGATCGTCGAAGCCACCACCATCGACACGTTAATCGGCGGGTTCAGGTCCTCGTAGTAACGCGCATAGTGATCGGCGACGAACGCGGCGGTCCGGGACATGCTCCAGACGTGTTCGAGCAGGCCGTTCGTATAGCTGTGATGCATCGCCGAGGCGGCGGGCATCTTCAGAAAAAGCTCGCGGTTCTGCTCGAGCAGGAGCTTCACCAGCCGATTCAGGTAGGCATCGGTGATGTAGCGGTCGATCAGGTTGTGGACCCGCTCCTCCAGGAGCCTGACGCCGTATCGCGAGCTTTCGACGAGGTTGGAAATCTGGAAGCCATCCGCGGCGTCCTGGCCCTCTTCGGCCGGGCGGATTTCGAGCAGGTCGAGCTGGAGGCCGAAATTCGCCTTCTGCTCGGCCCGGACGACCAGCCGGTACGGCATGCCGTCGTTCCACCGCTCGCACTCGTGGATGAACTTGTGGCTGGCCCAGATCGGGGCCTCCAGCGTCTTGACCCGGTCGCGGAAATAGCACTTCACGAACGGCTCATTGCGCTTGGTCACGCCGCGCGTCTTGTTCGCCAGCATGGCGAAGCAGACCGCTTCCTGGCCGTCGGTCAATTGCGACAGCGGTACGACGGGTCGCTGGATCACGGCAGCCTCCACGGCTCCACCCCCCCCGGCGGGTCACGCATCCGCCGTTGGCAACTCTACCACATCAACCGGCCCCGCCAAGAGGCCATCTCGACGTTTGACGACTAGCCGTCAAATATATCCTGTACAAATAGTACGACCCGAAAGGTTGGGGCGAGGGTTGAAGGGGGTGGGGCGATCCGGGAAAGTAGTGGCACTTCCCCTCCCGCACCGCCCCGGCCTGGAGCTTACCGATGGACAGATTGATACTCTTTGCATCCTTGTCCGCCTCCATATTCCTGTGGCCGGCCGGCGGCCAGGCCGATGACGGGCCGGCGCCGGCGATCAAGGCGGCTATGGACGGGGCGTTCGACTCGGGCGACCTGGATCTGGATAACTCGTCGCTCAAGCCCCTCATCGAGCGTTATACCGTGGACCGGGGCACCGTGACGCGGTTCGCGCCCCCTGCGGCCTCGCCAGGCCGCGACGAGCGCCTCGTGCAATTCACTCGGACCTGGATGGACCGGCTGGAATCCATCCATTTCGGGGAATTGGACCGGGTCTCGCAGGTCGACTACCTGCTCTTCAAGAACCACCTCAAGCACGAGCTTCGCCTCCTGGATACGGCCGCCAAGGAGCGTGTCGTGGCGGCGCCGTTCCTGCCGTTCGCGGGGCCGATCCTGGACCTCGACCGGGCCCGCAAGGAGCTGGGCGAACAGGATTGGAAGGTCGTCGCCGGCAAGTTGAACGACCTCTCCAGGGCGATCACCGAAGCCCGAAAGTCGCTGGAAGGCAAGTCCCGCAAGGACCTTGAAGCCGCCGTCGATCGGCCGTCGGCTGCCCGCGCCGTGCCGATGGTCGAGAGCCTGCGATCGACCCTCGAGGGCTGGTACCGGTTCTATGACGGCTACGACCCGATGTTCACGTGGTGGAATTCCGAGCCCTACAAGGCGGCCGACGAGGCCCTGCGGAATTACGCGACGCTTGTCCGGGACCGCTTGGGCGCGGGCAATGCCGGATCGGGCGGCAATGGGGGTATGGGCGGTGAAGAGGGCCCAGGGGGAGGCTTGAGGCGCGGCGGAGGCGGCGGCTTCCCCGGCGGCGGGGGTGCCGGTGGCCCTGGCGCCGCGGCCCAAGGCGGAGGAGGCCAGGGCGCCGGCGGCCGTGGCCGGGCGGCGGAGGTCAAGGAGGATGGCAGCGATATCGTGGGCCGGCCGATCGGCCGCGAGGCTTTGTTGAGCGAACTCGCCTACGAAATGATCAACTACACGCCGGAAGAGTTGATCGCGATCGCCGAGGCCGAGCGAGAACGCTGCCTCAAAGAACTGATCAAGGCCGCTCAGGAGATGGGGCTGGGCAACGACTGGAAGGCGGCAATCGAGAAGGTCAAGGACGATTACGTCGCGCCCGGCGACCAGCCCAGGATGATCCGCGACAAGGCGCTGCAGGCGATCGAGTACATGGACCGCCATAACCTCGTGACGATCCCGCAACTCGCCCGCGATTCGTGGCGGATGGCGATGATGAGCCCCGAGCAGCAGCTCGTCAGCCCGTTCTTCACCGGCGGCGAGACGATCACCGTGTCGTTCCCGACCAACGGCATGGCGCACGAGGCCAAGATGATGAGCCTCCGGGGCAACAACGTCCACTTCTCCCATGCCACGGTCTTCCACGAGGTGATCCCCGGGCACCACCTCCAGGGCTACATGAACCCGCGCTACAAGACTTACCGGGCGCTGTTCTCGACGCCCTTCTCGGTCGAGGGCTGGGCCCTCTACTGGGAACTAATCCTGTGGGATCGCGGCTTCGGCGAGACGCCCGAGGACCGCGTCGGCATGCTCTTCTGGAGGATGCATCGCTGCAACCGCATCCTCTTCTCGCTCAAGTTCCACATGAACGAGTGGACCCCCAAGCAGTGCATCGACCTCCTCGTCGATGGCGGCGGGCACGAGAAGGCGAACGCGGTCGCCGAGGTCCGCCGCTCGTTCGCCGGCGGCTACGGCCCTCTCTACCAGGCGGCCTACATGCTCGGCGGGTTGCAGCTTTACGGCCTGCATCGCGACCTTGTCAAGTCAGGCAAGATGACCGATCGGACTTTTCACGACGCGATCCTGAAGCAGAACCGGATCCCGATCGCGATGGTCCGGGCCGCGCTGACCGACATCCCCCTGAAGACCGACGAGGAGCCGGCGTTCAAGTTCTACGGGCCGATCCCCGGGAAGGAATGATCGCTACGGGAGGGGCCGGGGGACGTCTCCGGCCCCCGGCGCATCTCAATCATGAAGGCGCTGAAACGACTCCCTTCCAGAACAACCAGCCAACCGGGAGGATCAAGATCGTGCTCAGACCGACGCTGGCCTTCGCCTTCGCCACCCTGCCCTGCTTCGCCCCGCAAGCCGAGGCCGATGAGGTCCGCGACCGACTCGCCGCCTACCTGGAGGCCGCCGTCCGGGCGTACCAGTTCAACGGCACGGTCCTCGTCGCGCGCGGCGATGACGTGCTGATCGCCCGGGGCTACGGCCTGGCGAATGCCGAGCACAACATCGCCAACACGCCCGAAACCCGGTTCCGCCTGGGGTCGATCACCAAGCAATTCACCGCGACGGCCATCCTGATCCTCCAGGACCGGGGGCTGCTGAAGGTGGGCGACCCGATCTCGAAGCACCTCGACACGACCCCCGATGCCTGGAAAGGCGTGACGATCCATCACCTGCTGACGCACACCTCGGGCATCCCCAGCTACACCGACGACCCCGCTTATCCCCACAAGATGATGATGCCCGAGACGGTCGAATCTATGATCGCCCGTTTCCGGGACAAACCGCTCGATTTCGAGCCGGGCTCGAAGTTCCACTACGACAACTCCGGCTATTTCCTGCTGGGGGCCATCATCGAGACGGTCTCGGGCAAGACCTACGCCGATTTCCTCCAGGATGCGATCTTCGACCCGGTGGGGATGAAGGAATCCGGCTACGACAGGCACGCGACGGTGATCCCGAACCGGGCCTCGGGGTACGATCGCGTCGGCGGCATGTTGCGGAATGCTCCCTACCTCGATATGAGCCAGCCCTACGCCGCCGGGTCGCTCTACTCGACGGTAGGTGACCTCCGCCGGTGGGATCGGGCACTCAAGGCGGGCCGTCTACTCTCCGAAATGTCGATGGCCGCCATGTTCACGCCCGAGAAGGACCAGTACGCGTACGGCTGGGTTATTACCGAGAAGGACGGTCGCAAGAAGGTGGGCCACGGGGGCGGGATCAACGGGTTCGTCACCCAGTTCGACCGCTATCCGGGCGACGACCTCTGCATCGCGGTGCTCTGCAACGTCCTGCCCACCAACCCGGGCCGGCTGGCCGACGAACTCGGCCGGATCGCGCTGGGCGAGGAAGTACCCCTGCCGAGGGCGAAGGAGGCCGTCCAACTCGATGCCTCCTTGCTCGATACCTATGTGGGCCGTTATGAACTGAGGCCCGGGTTCATCCTGACCTTCGAACGCGACGGCGACCGCACCACGATCCAGGCGACCGGGCAGGGCAAGGTCGAGGCTTACGCCGAGTCGCCCACCACCTTCTTCCTCAAGGTGGTCGATGCCAGCTTCACCTTCGTGAGTGAAGGCGACCGGGTCACGCACATGATCTTCCGGCAGGCTGGACGGGAAACCAGGGCCGGGCGACTGGCCAATTGAGGGATCGGCGAGATTCGCCCTCGCGAAAACCGGTGGCCGGCGATCGTATGATAACCGGGGGCGAATTTCCGGACCTCGTCGCCCAACCCGGAGCGGCCTTGTCCCATGCCCGGACGCACGATCGCCATTGGTGACATTCACGGCTGCGCCATGGCTCTGGAAGCTCTAATCGCGGCGATCCGCCCTCAGCCCCACGATACGATCGTCACCCTGGGCGATTACATCAACCGCGGCCCGGATAGCCGGTGCGTCCTCGACCAGCTCATCAACCTCGAGAGGCGTTGTCGGGTTGTCCCGATCCTGGGCAACCACGACCAGATGCTGCTGGACGTCCATTCGGGGAAGTACCCGATTTACTGGTTACTTGACATCGGCGGGGTCGCCACCTTGAACTCCTACCGGGCGGGTCAGGATCCGAGCCTGATTCCGGACGAGCACTACGCCTTCCTCGAATCTTGCCGGGATTACCATGAGAACGAGACCCACATCTTCGCCCATGCCAACTACTACCCGGATCTGCCCATGTCCGAGCAGCACGTCGGCATCCTCCGCTGGGAATCGCTGCGGGCGATGACGCCCGGGCCTCATGAATCGGGGAAAGTCGCGATTTTGGGGCACACCTCCCAGAAGGGGGGCGAGATCCTGGACCTCGGCCATCTCGTCTGCATCGACACCTTCTGCCACGGCGGCGGGTGGCTCACGGCGCTCGACCCGGCAACCGGGGAGGTCTGGCAAACCAATCGCCGGGGGGGGCGGCGCCGATAGGTTGGACGAAATTGCCAGGAATTCTTCAGGATTCCCCCGGCTGCGGTCGATGATGGAGCCGGAAGGAATCCAGCGGCCGTCGGATCGAGGATGATCCGGGCCCCTGATCGCGTCGTCGCGATCCGACCATCGGAGGGTCGAATCCCATGAGCCTTGCCGCCCCGGCCATGACGGCCGATACGCTCCCCTTCGCCCAGTTTGAAGGCCGACCGATCGCCAATGCACCGCTCAACGGTTGGCAAGCCGGCCCTTACCCGGACCACGACGACACGGGGGACCCGCTCCCGGCCACGCCCTGGCAAGGTCGGCTGGTGATCGACGCCAACATCTCGGAGACGTCGCCGGTCGTCGTCGGCACCTACATCACCACCCGGCATGTAGCCTCGCTGGTAATCGACGGTTGGAGCTGGGCCGAGATCCTCAGGGCCCATCCGGAACTGGTCGACGACGACATCCGCGCGTGCCTGGCCTACGCGATCGAGGAAGATACGCCCGACTTCGACTGATCGGGCCTCCAGGATTGGGGGGCCGCCTCGGGATCCAGGTATTCGCCAGGACCGGCACCCAAACGCAAGACCGGATGCGGCCCCCGATACCCGGGGGCCCATCGACGGGCCGTTTCCGGCTCGGCGATGGGCCCCGGGGTCCTCCTCAGCGGATCTCGACCTCGAACGACACCCACCCCTCGGCGCCGGGATCGATCAGGCCGGGGAGGTCCCACCGCAGTTCCATCGAACCGGCGCGATTCTCGACGGCCGTGAACACGGTGCCCTTCGGTCCGACGGCCGAACCGGCGACGTAGCCGAACCT
The DNA here is from genome assembly GCA_046350035.1 of Isosphaeraceae bacterium. Lineage (GTDB taxonomy): Bacteria > Planctomycetota > Planctomycetia > Isosphaerales > Isosphaeraceae > CALLYK01. Next base: position 157,283 of record JAXMBD010000008.1, read on the forward strand.
CGGCAGCAAGCTGTCGACGATCGACACCTCGCTGAGTGGCACGTTGCCCATATTGCGGTACTGGATGGTGAACGTCACCTTTTGGCCGGGCTCGGCCACCGAGGTGTCGGCCCGCTTGATCACCGCCAGCCCGGGCTGGTTGGGGGGCGTCTCGACACCCGCCGTTTCCTGAGGCTTCCACGACATAAGTGTCTGCCCGGCCCCGGCGACCTTGCCGCGAACCTCGACGCCCTCGGCCAGCTTGATCGCCACGGCCGATTCGGCCGAGCGGAGTTTGCCCGGGGCGATCGTCAGGGTGCGGACCTCGGGCCCGACCACCTGTTTCGTCCCGGCGAGGATCGGGTCACGTCGTAACCCTGGAGCACGCGGACCTCGCGGGCCGTCCGGATCGCCTGCCTCTGGAATTCGATCGACGCACGGACCCGGCCCCGATTGGCGGCCGGAGGTTCGTTGCGGGTCAGCTTCACCGGCTCGTCGCGATGCACGTTCTGCTGCTGGCGTACGACCCTTTCGGCCCCCTGGAGGGGCTCGATCCGCAAGTTCTCGTTCGGGCCCGAAGACTGCCGGACGCACGCGAATCGCGGGGCGTAGAGGCAGATTACGTTCGTGGGCAGGACCTTCGGCGAAAGGTCGCCTTCGGCCGACCGTCGCAGGCGACGGATCTCGATCCCGTAGGTTTCGGTCGAGATCTCTCCCCGCTCATACCGCTCGCGCAGCTTGTCGAACTCGGGAAGGAGGAAGTCAATCCCCGGGCGGGCGAACCGGACGACGGCATCCTTGGGGTCGATGCCGGCCAGGCCGCCGTTACTGCCGGCCGTCGCTTTCTTGTGATGGTCGCCGCCGTCGCAAAGGTACTCGTCGCGGGGGATCCAAAGCTTGCCCTGGACCTGGGGCGGGGGAGTGCCGCAGGCGGGTCCCATCGGCACCGGGCAGCAGGCCGGGCCCGTCATCACGAACGGGCAAGGCCCCCGGAGCAGCGGCGACTGGCCGGGAGCCCTCGACAGTTCATCCGCGTCGGGGACGCGGCCGCCGATCCTCAGGATGGCCATGACCCGGCCCAGCGAGGCCGCCACCTTCAGCGGATTCTCGGTCGGCAGAAGGTCCACCGACGGGATCTCATCCTTGGGGAAGGCCAGCGGGAGGGCCTGCTCGGGATCTTCCAGGTAGACGACCTCGGTGGTCATCCGGCTCCGGGCCCTCGCGTCCTCGAGCGAGTCGGCGGTGATCGGCACGCGGATCGGGAATCGGCCGGGGTCGATCGTGCCGGGGCGATGGAGGTGCCCCACCATCTCGATTGTCGGGTACAGGACGGCGTCCGCATATCCCGGCAGGTTCGACACCCGGAGCCAGTAGGTGGTGCCGACCCGGAGGCCGACCGTCGCGGTCCCCTGGCCGTCGCCCTGGGGCACCACTTCGGGGGTCGGCGTGATTACCTCGACGCGTACGCCCTCGGGCGCCGAAAATCGGACGACCTGGAGGTCGGGCGGCAAGATCGGGATCGGCGCCGGGGCCGGCTCCCCGACGGTGGCGCGGCCCGGGGGGTTCGTCGGGGGCGCCTGCGTCGGCGTAGGGGTTGGGTTGTAGGGGGCGACCGGCAACGGCTCGCCCGGTTGCTGGGCGACGGCGTTGAGGGCGATCAGGCCGCCCGCCAACGCGATCCACCCGCTTCGGATCGCGGCCCCGATCCCCGGGGCTCTTCCTGTCTGCATCGGGCTGCCTCCCGACCGAATTCCTGGGTGACCCGGGCGTCCTGCCCGCGGTCGCGTTGGGGACCGACCTAGCGGACCGCCCCGCTAGGACGCGTGCGACGCTTCCCAGCGGGGCGGAGGGTTGTTCCGGGGCCCGGCGGCCCGTATGCCGGCCGGCCAGGCTCCGGTTCGATGCGTTTCCTTACCGGCCGGGTCCGGGGCCCGGGGGGGCCGGCGAGACCGGTGCGGTATCCACCGGAACGTTGTCGGGGATCGGCGGGGTCGCGGGCGGGGCGACCGGGGTCACCGCCGGGGCGTTGCCGGGGGGCAACGAGCCGGGCGGCAGGACGGTCGGCGGCGCCACACCGCCGTTGGCGGGCGATGACAGCACCGGGGGGGCGATCGAGGTCGGCGCCGAGACGCCTTGCGACGGCATCTCCAGGTCGATGGCACCGACGCGGAGGATCAGGAGGATCGTGCCCCGGCGGTCGGCCTCGAGGATCGGGTCCACTCCCGGCTCCAGGCGGGTCGAGACCAGCGTCTCGACGCCAGCGATCGCCAGTTCCTGGTACTTGGGATCGGGCAGGTAGATCACTTTCGTGACGAAGTTGCCAGCCGTCACCTGGTCGAAATCTTCCTCGGTGAACTGCACGGGGATCGGATTGTGCGTCAGGAAGGCGTCCGTGGCCGGCGTACCCGGCGCCACCTCGATCGTCGGGTACAGCGCCAGGCCGGGGCGGCCCGGGATCTCGGTCAACTTCAGCCGGTAGATGTAGCCCTGGGTGAAGTTGTACCGGGCCGGGGCGGTGAGCTGGCCGTTCAGGTAGCTCGGTTGCCCGCCCACCGACGACTGCCAGCCGATCCGCATGCCCGGTGGATCGACGAAGTAGATCTGGCTCTTGGTGTTGGCGAACTGGCGGGCGGCCGGGCCGCCCACGCCGGCCCCGGGTACGCCCAGGCCCGGCCCGCCGATCATGCCGCCCGGCGGGGGCGCGCCGTGCTGCACGGCATGGGGTCGAAGCCAGTGCTTGTAGGCGCTGGGCTTGTTGATGTCATCGAAACCGCTGATGGTGGCGGTCCCCGCCAGCATCAGCACGGCAATCGTATTCATTCAAGCTCCCTCCCGCCCTCGACCGTTCGTCCCCCTCCAGGGGGCGAACCGCCGAGAATGCGTCAGTCGGCTGGGATGGACTGGTCTGGGCCGGGATTCACGTTCGGCTCCGCCCGGGCGCATCGGCCTGGACGTCGCGTCGGGGCGGGCCTGAAACTCAAGCGTTCCCGGCCGGAATCGGCTCGCCTTGCGGCCCCCGACGTCTAGCGATAACATCGGGTGACCCTTTCTGGACCCTTGAGAAAAAGCCTTACCAACCCTTCCATGCTTATTACCCGTTTCCTGGCCACCCTAACCACCGCCGGACTGGTGCCGCTTCTCTCGCTTGCCCAGATTCCGGGGCAAATGCCGGGAAACGGTACGGCCGTGCCTCAAATCAAGACATCGGCCGACACCAAGCCGGCCGATCCGCCGACCGAGGCCGAATTGCTCCTCGACGCGGCGATCCTCAAGGTCAAGTCCCTGGAGAATGTGGAAGCCGAACTCACCCAGGCCGTGTCGATGCTGGGCCAGAACTTCCAGGTGACCGGCAGTTACATGAAGGGCCCGGGGTATCGGATCCGCATGGAGCTGAACCTCAAGAACCTCGGCGACGCCGACGGCACCCTGCTGCAGGTCTGCGACGGTAAGGTCCTCTGGGACTATCAGCGGATCGCCCAGGCCCAGAACTACCGTCGGCTCGCGATCGACAAGATCCTGGCCCGGATCGAGGGGCCCGAGTTCGAGCAGGAGATCCGCGACCAGATCATCGGCTCGTTCGGCTTCACCGGCCCCGAGGCGTTGCTGACCGGCCTGCGCAAATCCGTCCTCTTCGACCAGAAGGAAGAAGATAGCCTCGATAACCGGAAGGTGTGGATTCTCCGCGGCTTCTGGAAGGACCGGACCGCCCTTGCCTCACCCGGCCAGCCGGCCCCGACGGGGGCGCTGCCCCCCTACATCCCCTCGGTCATCGCCCTGACGATCGGTCAGGAGGACGGTTGGCCCTACAAGCTGGAGATGAAGGGCCGGATCCGGGTCGGCCCGTCGCTGGGCGGCGCCGCGGAGAAGAAGGCCGCGACCCCCGCACCACGACCCGACCAGGTGAGCAGCCTGACCCTGACCTACACGAACGTGAAGCTCAACACCGAGCTCGATCCGGCCAAGTTCGCATTCACGGCCCCAGATCCTCGGATCGTGCCCAACGTGGTCGTAATCGACCAGACCGACGAATGGCTCTCCCGCCTCAACGAGGCGGCGGCCCAACTCGCCGAGAAGGCACGCCGGGGCGGCGGCAGTCCGAGCAAGGGCGAGGATCCGGTGACGCCCGCGATCTCCATCCCCAAGGCGCTGTCGAGCCGAGCCCGGGGTTCATCGGCACCCTGATTTGAGGCACGGGAAACGGGCCGGTCAAGCAAGTCGGTGTCGCCAACCGCCTGCATCGGGGCGGTAGGTGACACCGGCTTGGCTTCCTTATGGAGGAAAAAGAACCCGCTAGCAGGAGCGGGTTCTCTCGGAGCTGGGGAACTAGGATTCGAACCTAGACTAACTGATCCAGAGTCAGTCGTGCTACCGTTACACCATTCCCCAGGGTAGCAGAGGCGGGAGCCCGGATGGCATCCATTCGCCCGGTGGGAAAGTTAGCAGACCCCGATCGGGATGCCAACGTCAGTTTCATCATATCGGGAAGGACGCCGAATTCCAACCCCTCGTTGGGGAGGGATTGCCAGCCCGAAGCCGACCGGGCAAAGCCTCCACCTTCAGCTCCCTGACGGAATCCCTTGCACGGGCTTGACCGAAAGTTGACAATGAAGCATACCAAGGTCAACATAGAGCCCTGGGGTGGAGGACGGGTATGCTGGGATCGGCGGGTGCGGAGGCGGTGGTGGTTGCGGAGGCCGATCCTTCGGAGTGGGTCGAGGCGAATCGACGCCTGGAGAATGCCACGCCCCAGCAGGTGCTGGAATGGGCCGTGAGCCGATTCTTCCCCCGCTTGACGATGGCCACGGCGTTCGGCCCCGAGGGCTGCTTGATCCTCGACATGCTTTCGAGGATTGAGCCTCGCGTCCGGGTCTTCAACCTGGATACGGGCTATCAGTTCGCGGAAACGCTCAGGTTGCGCGACCGGATCGCCGAGCGCTATGGTATCGAGGTGGAGATGATACGGCCTACGACCACGGTCGCCGAGTACGAGGCTCGCAATGGCGGGCCGGTCTATTCGCACGACCCGGATCGTTGCTGCCGGGAGCGGAAGATGATGCCGCTAAGGCAGGCGGTGGCCGGGTACGACGCCTGGATCTCGGCGATCCGGGCCGAGCAGTCGGCCGACCGGTCGCGGGCCGATCGGGTCGGGCTCGATCGCAAGTTCGGCCTGGTGAAGGTCAACCCCCTGCTCCGCTGGACACGCCGCGACGTTTGGGCTTATATCGTCTCTCACGACGTCCCCTATAACCCGCTGCACGACGTCGGCTATCCCTCCATCGGCTGCTGGCCCTGTACCCGGGCGGTGGAAGCGGGGGTCGAGGACGAACGGGCCGGCCGGTGGGCGGGACAGGCCAAGACCGAGTGCGGATTGCATTCCCTCGACAGCAGCCAGTTGTGAGCCCGACCCTCCCATGAAAATCTCCGCCAAGGCCGAGTACGCCTGCCTGGCCATGCTGGCCTTGGCCCGTTCCCGCCCCGACGATCCCCCCTTGCGGATCCGGGAAATCGCCGAATCGCAGTCGATCCCCGAGCGGTACCTCGTGCAGATCCTGCTCCAGCTCAAGGGGGCCGGCCTGGTGCTCAGCACCCGCGGCGCCCTGGGCGGTTACCGGCTGGCGAGGCCGGCCGACCGGATCTCGCTCAGCGAGGTCCTCACCGCGATCGACGGTCCAGAGCCCGCCCCTCGCGATCCCCAGGGGCCGGCCGCTATGGCCCTGGCGTCGGTCTGGCAAGATGTTCGCCAGGCCGAATATAACGTGCTCGACCGGACCACCATCGCCCAGATCGCCTCGCGTACGGCGCCCCGGGAATGGGTGATCTGATCCTCGCCGACCCCTCCGAACGCAATCCAACCGTCCGATATCCTCCCTGCGAAGCGCCCAGGATGCAGCCCGGTACGTCGCCGGGCCCGGCTTCGGCCCCTTTCCGAATCGAGGAAGTGTCGATGAGCGTCCAGACCCATCCCTGCTCGAGCCTGAATACCCCCTACGGCGGGACGCTCGTGGACCTGATCGCCGGCGACGACCGCGCGGCCGAGATGCGCGCGACAGCCAAGGATCACGCCAGCCTGACCCTCGACGACCGGTGCCTGTGCGACCTCGAGCTGCTCGCCGTAGGCGGATTCTCGCCCCTGACGGGCTTCCTGGGCAAAGCCGATTACGGACGCGTCGTGGCCGAAGGCCGCCTCGCCGACGGCACGCTCTGGCCATTGCCCGTTACCCTGCCGGTGACGCCCGGGAATGGCGTTGAAGAGGGGAAGACCCTGGCCCTGCGCGACGTCTACGGCAACCTGCTTGCCTTCCTCCGCGTCGAGGAGTTGTTCCCGTACGACAGGCAGGCCGAGGCGGCCGGTTCCTACGGCAGTACCGACGCCAGGCACCCTGCAGTCGCCCACCTTAACCGCCAGCCGAGCCACCTGGCGGCGGGCACCCTCGAAGTGATCCGGGTCCCGCCGCACTACGACTTCGTCGACCTCCGCCGGACGCCGGCCGAACTCCGCCGACACTTCGCCGAGCTGGGATGGTCGCGGGTGGTCGCCTTCCAGACCCGCAACCCCCTGCACCGGGCCCACGAGGAGCTGACCAAGCGGGCCGCTCAGCAGATCGACGGCGGCCTGCTGATCCACCCGGTCGTCGGCGTCACCAAGCCGGGCGACGTCGACCATTACACCCGGGTCCGCTGCTACCGGGCGCTGGTCGATAACCACTACGATAAGGACAAGACGGTCTTGAGCCTGCTGCCCCTGGCGATGCGGATGGCCGGGCCCAAAGAAGCCCTGCTGCACGCGATCATCCGCCGAAACTATGGCTGCACTCACTTCATCGTGGGACGCGACCACGCCGGGCCGGGGAAGGATTCCAGCGGCAAGCCGTTCTACGCGCCGTACGCCGCCCAGGAAGCCATGGCCGAGCACGGCGAAGAGATCGGCATGGAAATGATCGATTTCAAGCAGATGGTCTACCTACCGGACGAGGACCGGTACGCCCCGGTGGACGAGGTCCCAGCGGGGACCAGGACGGCCGACATCTCGGGCACCGACGTTCGCGACAATTACCTGGCCAAGGGCCTGCAATTGCCCGAGTGGTTCACCCGCCCGGCCGTCGCCGAAATCCTCAACGAAACCAGCCCGCCCAAATTCCGGCAGGGGCTGACGATCTGGTTCACCGGCCTGTCGGGCTCGGGGAAGAGCACGGTGGCCCATGCCCTCATCGAGCGCCTGGCCGAGTACGGCCGGAACTGTTCACTGCTCGACGGCGACGAGATCCGCACGCATCTCTCCAAGGGCCTCGGGTTCAGCAAGGAAGACCGCGACACGAACATCCGCCGGGTCGGGTACGTGGCCGGCCTGGTGAACCAGCACGGCGGCACGGTGCTTTGCTCGGTGATCAGCCCCTACCGGGCGGTCCGCGACGAGGCCCGCAAGTCGTCGAAGGGGAACTTCGTCGAGGTCTTCTGCGACACGCCGCTGAGCGTCTGCGAGCAGCGCGACGTGAAGGGCCTCTACGCCAAGGCCAAGGCGGCCCTCGCCGAGGGCAAGCCGATGGGCTTCACCGGCGTCGATGACCCCTACGAGGCCCCGGAGAATCCCGAGGTCCGCCTCAACACGGGCGAACAGTCGGTCGCCGAGTGCGTCGACGCGATCGTCGAGAAACTCCTGGCCCTGGGTTACGTCCTGCCCCACGGCCACATCGCCGACTGATCTGTTCGAATCACACGGCGGCGCCCCAGGATTGCTGGGGCGCCGCCGCTTTGCTAGCATCCCCCGATCGGATCACCGCATGTCCATCGGAGGGACGCGAGATGAGCGCCTCGGAAGAAATCGTTCTGCTCTCTGCGAGGATCGACTCGCTGGAGCGGGAATGCCGCCGCCTGGATGCGGCGAAGCGCCTGCGTGATCGGGCGGGGCTGCTCATGGCGGCCGCGATCGTGGTAGTCACGGTGGTCGGTGCCCGGGCCGGTTTCGGAGATGATGGTGTCGTCTCCGCCAAGAAGTTCGTCCTTCTGAATGAGCGTGGGGAGCCCCGCGGCGGACTTGGTGTCCTCCCGGATGGGACGGCTACCCTTGCACTCCTGGGGAACGATGGAAAGTGGCGTCTTGCCATAGGCGTCGCCGAGAAGGGGGAAGCTAGCATTACTGTGTTGGATCGGTATCAGAACCCGCGCGTTGGCATAGAAACCCTTGACGACGGAAGTGCGGCAATCTCCCATTTTGCCAACGATAGGAAACATGCTTCGATTTGGGGGACCAGGCCGGACGGAACCCGGTTTCTTTCATTCCTGGATGCGGCCCGGAAGCAACGTGCCTCGATTGTGGTGGCCGAAGACGGTCACCCCAACCTCTCGCTCCTGGACAGTTCCGGCTCGGACCGATTGCAATTCAAGATCGACAACACGGACGATCTCGCGAGCGTGACCGTCTACGCAAAAGATGGCAAGGCGGATGGGGTGATTTGTGCCGGAAAGGCCGTTGGTTTCGCCGTAAATGGTAGCGATGGTCTTGAGCGAGTTCAGCTCGGATGGGAGCCGGACGCCGAGAATGAGAGGGCCGTCTTGAGCTTGAGCGGTTCCAAATCGAGTGGGCATGTTGTGATGGGTGCCTTGCCGAAGGGTTCAGCCCTCCTTCGATTCTCGGATAATAAGGAGCATGTGCGCCTCCAGGCAGGCAACCCGGCGGACGGTACTCCCTCAATCTCGCTTCTCGACGATTCAGGCCGGGTTATTTCCAGGATGCCTGTTCCTTGATCCATGCACCCCTCGGCCGAAATAGGCCCACGACGGTCGTGTCGATGGCTCCAACCGCCCGTCCTGCGTCGGACCTGGGACGGGCCTCCGCTCGGCTCCGATCCCGGCGTGGCCCGGGCCTATGCGATGGGGGCCCGTTCCAGCGGCATCGTCAGGCAATGCGGGCCGCCGTGGAGCTGCGATAGCTGCCGGCCGGCCACCGGCCGGACCGAGACCCCCGCTTCCTGGAGTGTCCGTACCGTCTTCGCATTCTCGGCGTAGGCCAGGATCCGGCCGGGTCCCGTCGCCACCACGTTGGCCGCCTGGCCGAACAGTTCCGCCAGGATCTGTTCTCGCCAGGCTTCGTGCTCGAGGGGATCGTCAGGCCGAAGGCCGCCCACCTCGGTGCATTCGATCCCGCGCTCGTTCAGGAAATCGACCAGCTTGGCCCCCGGCTTTGCCCGGACGATCTCGCCGGTCCCACCTCGATAAACGCGGACGTGGCCGATTTCGCTCAGCGCCCGGGGATCGTCCGCCACGGTCCCATACCGCCGCATGAGCCTGGACCTGTGATGCATCTCCTCCCCGGCCAGCGCCCTCGGGCCTTCGAAAAGGAGGGGGGCGATCACGGCCCGGTTCGGGCCCGCCATCGTGAACATCGAATCGAGGTGCAGCGACAGCGTCCGCAGCGGGTTCCATCGCGCCGGGTCGACGTCATGCCGGAAGCGGCCATCGCCGGGCAGCGTGACGGCGACCACGTCCAACCCCAGGCCCCTCGCCAGCCGGCGGGCCGCCGCCGGCGCGGTCAGGTTGCCGACCCCCAGCAGGAGCGTCCTGTCGTCGAGCACCATCAGGTCGCCGCCCTGGAGATAAACCCCTTCGCGGCGGGCGTCGAACACCACGGGGTAATCGCGCAACCGGGGTGACCATCGGAACGCCAGCCGGACCAGGTCCATTTCCAGGGCCCGGTCGCGATTGAGGAAGTTGGTCAGCACCAACCCTCGCGGCGTCATGACCGCATCGTCGCGTAGGAAGACCAGGCATTTCAAAGGCGGCGGCAGGGAATCGTCCGGCCGATCCTCGGGCGCTTCTCCGGACCCCCGGCGGCCGATCAGCAGCGAAGCGGTGACCGGCTCGTTGCGGCCCAGGAGCGACGGATAGCTGGCTTCGAGCCACGGCCGAAGCTGCCCCGCCCGCGAGCAGTGGAGGATCGCCTCGTCCAGGACGTCCACGAATTCGAGGACCTCGGCCTGATGCTCCCGCAACGCCCGCACGAATCCGAGATGCTCGTCGGGCGCACCCGGCCGCCAGGCCACGCCGAGCCTGGTGCGGATCTCGTGGCCTAACTCGCCGAGCGGGCGGAACACCTCCGGGCCCGGTGTATGCACCAGGACCTTACGCAACGGCCCCACATCCGATGTGACGAAAACCCGGCTGCCCGCCCGTGCATACCCCCGACTCGCAAGACCACCCATGACCGTTGCGGCCAGAAATGCTCGGCGATTCATCGATCATCCTGGGGGATCTGGTATAGATGGGGGGAGAATCTAACCCAGCGTCTCAAGTCTAATCCGCCTTTCTGCGAATTCCAAACCGATTGTCCGGGCGATCCGAAAGATCTAGCCGGACTGGTTGCTGGAGCATCCGCCTCGATCCTTCGGGCTAACCGCGATCTAGTGGACGAACGCGAACGACGGCATCGGTGTCGATCGTCGGGACCCGCCCTTTCCCCAGACACTTCCTCCGGAGCCGAACTTGTACGTCCCCCCGTCCTTCGCCGAGGCCGATCCGGCGGAACTCCGGGCTTTCCTGGGTCGATACAGCTTCGCCGCCCTCGTGACTCAGGGGGAGGGCGGCCTGGTCGCCAGCCATTTGCCCTTGCTCTTCGACCCGGAAATCGGGCCGAACGGTGGCCTCCTGGGCCACATGGCCCGGGCCAACCCGCAGTGGAAGGATGTCCGCGGCGAGGCGATGGCGATCTTCTCCGGGCCCCATGCCTACGTCTCGCCCTCGTGGTATGAGGCCGAGGGGACCGTGCCGACCTGGAACTATGCGGTCGTGCATGCCTACGGGACGTTCCATCGGATCGAGGACGAAGTCGAGCTGCTGGGGATCCTGCGGCGATCCGTGGGTACCTACGAAGGCGGGCGGGCCGAGCCCTGGATTTTCGACGAGTCATCGCCGCATGTCGGCCCGATGCTGCGGGCGATCGTGGGCTTTCGGGTCGAGATCACCCGCCTGGCAGGGAAGTTCAAGCTGTCGCAGAACCATCCCGAGGAACGCAGGGCCCGCGTGATCCGGGGGCTTGCCGGGGAGGAAAATCCCGGCAGCCGGGCCGTCGCCGCGATAATGGCCGCACGCGAGCGGGCGGCTACCCTATCAACTCTCCTGGCCGCCGACGGGGCTCGAGACCAGCAACCCGGTCAGGAATCCGCTGGACGTGGTGAAGATCATCAGGATGGTGTATGAACTGGTCGCACCCGACTTGGGCGGGAAGAAGACGGTCGCGCAGAGCGTCAAGGTGGCCAGACCCATGAACGCCACGTACGCGATGATGATGATGAGCCAGATCCGGTTCCTCGTCCGGGCGTTCGGCAGCGGGAAAGCCGCCCGGATGGCTTGCTGTATGCGTCGTACATCCGCCTCCGGCATCGCTTGAAAGGCCGACACCTGTTCGGCCTTCGACATCGCGGAGAGCTCGCGCAAGCCGGCTTCGACATCCATCGCCATCCCGCCCCCCCTTCTCCGAGCCTCGCCTGCCAGGAACGACCCGTTTTCGCAGGGAGGTCGTGACGGTGCAAGTCCCGCCGGTTCGGGTCGCGGCCTCATGGAACGACTGTAGCCCAGGGCCCGATCTTGACGATCTTACCCGGGATACCGGATTGACCGGGGCAAACCGCGGTCGAGGGCCGGAACGGCGGGAGGCCAAGGATGATTGCGAGGGTTGTCGGCCTGGGGTTGCTGCTGGCGGGCGGCGTTGGGGCGATGCCGGTGTCGGATACCGGCTGGGCCGAGGCCCTGTTTCGCGAGCGCTCGCACGACTTCGGCCCCGTACCCCGAGGGGCGACGGTCCGCCATCCGTTCATCCTGACCAACCGGCTCAATGAGGCGCTGACGATCGTCAACCTGCGGGCGTCGTGCGGCTGCACGAGCGGCCGGGCGAGCGTCTCGACGATCCCGCCCGGCGGCAAGGCGATCATCGAGGCGGCCATCGACACGACCAACTTCATCAACAAGAAGAACACGACCCTATTCGTCAGCCTGGTGTCGGCCTCGGGCAAGCAGGAGGAGATCGGGCTGGGGATCTCGGCCCAGATCCTCAGCGACGTTGTGCTGAACCCCGGGACGATCGACTTCGGCACGGTAGCCCGGGGCCAGGAGGTCACCAAAACCCTCACCATCGACCACATGGCGAGTATCGGCTGGAAGGCCGAGAAGATGGTCTCCGCCAGCAAGGCGATCGACGCCTGGCTCGACGAGACCCTCCGCGACCCCCGGGGCGTCCAGTAGCGATTGACCGTCCGCCTCAAGCCCGACGTGCCCGCCGGCCTGATCCGCGACGAGATCCGGGTCATCACCAACGACCACGAAAGCCGGGTGGTCCCGATCCTGGTGACCGGGCAGGTGCTGGGCGACCTCTCGGCCACCCCGTCC
>JAXMBD010000009.1:0-163285 GCA_046350035.1 Isosphaeraceae bacterium
GGACACGCTGGAAGGTTGGCATTGGCTGGCCTTCCTCGGCCTGCTGCTGGCGAGAGCGGGTGTGCAAAGTGCATAACAAGCTCTAAGCGGGCGGACAGGGTTCCTCCCGACTTCCCGTGGTTCGGGGCCCCGGGGGGCCGCGGTCGATAGCCCGGCGTGCAAACCCCGTGGATCGAAAGGCCGTCCTATTTCGATACCAGGCCCCGAAGGGGCGGCAGCCCGCTTGCGCCGGCGAACTGTCGTCCCCCCGGGACTCCATTCTTTTCCTCGGCCGGTCGGTTGCCGGGGCTTTCACCCCGGCCTATCGACCGCCGCCCCTGCCGGGGCGAAAATGCAGGAAAACCACGGCCACTCGCTTCGCAGTGGGCCAAGGCGGATGCGAAGATGTCATCGAAGACCGACTCTGTCCGCGATGCCAAGCAATCTGGCAATCGCCATCGTCTCGGTCGGTCCGACCCCCGTCTACCGGCCAATCGACAGGCTTTTGGGGGAGGGGCGATGCCGAAACCAACACCTGTCCAGTTCTTGCTTCGGATGTACAAACGCGGTGGTATGGCCGATCATGAGGCCGTTGGCCAAGTCATTGACCTGGCCGGCGAGTCTGACCCGTCGGAACTCGTCTCGCAGCTGCCTCCCGACCTCCTTGCGAAAGTCCGCCGAAAGCTGGACGAAGCGCCGACAACCGATGAAGGCTGGGACAAGACGCTGTTTATTTTTGGCGGCTCCTATGGTCGGGATTTTGACCCGGAGGCAGCACAGTCGAGGTGGCGGTCCATCTATCGGGCCGGGGTCGAGGCCCTGCGTAGCTACTTCGCCCGCGAGGCGCCAGGCATTTGATTCGGGGAACGATCAGGTTCGGCAGAATGCTCTGGCTGTGGCTTGGTGATACACAGTCGCGGAAAGCAATTCGGGGGGGAGCTTTGATGAAGATCGATCTTTCAAGACGCCAACTCCTAACCGGCAGCCTCGCCGCCGGCCTTCTCGCCACCACGAAGCCAGTCCTCGCCGACGACCCGCCCGCCGCGAAGCCGGCCGATGTGGAGTCGATCGACGCGATCCTCAAGGCCCTGTATGAGGTCATCTCCGGGCCCAAGGGGCAGGCCCGCGATTGGGACCGCTTCCGGAGCCTGTTCGCCCCCGACGCCCGGCTGATCCCGTGCCGGGCCGCCGTGGGCGACGAGAAGCCGCTGGCCTCGATCCGGCCGATGTCGCCCGACGATTACGTCCGGCTTGCCACGCCCGCGTTCGAGAAGCTCGGCTTCTTCGAGACCGAAATCTCCCGCAAGCTCGAACGGTTCGGCCACATCGCCCACGCCTTCAGCACCTACGAGAGCCGCGAGGAGCCCGACGCCAAGCCGTTCGCCCGCGGCATCAACAGCATCCAGCTCTTTTACGACGACAAGCGATGGTGGGTCGTCACCATCTACTGGGACGCCGAGACCAGGCAGCAGCCGATCCCGGCCGAATACCTGCCCAAAGGGTCGTGAGCCATGAAGGCCCTCCTGCTCGCGGCGATCGCGCTGCTCCCCGCCCAGGCCATCGCCCAAGCCGACCTGCCCTCGCCCGTCGTGCCCGACGGCCTGGGCGTCAACATCCACTTCACCGACCCGAAGCCGGGCGAGCTCGAAATGCTCGCCGGCGCGGGCTTCCGATGGGTGCGGATGGACTTCGGCTGGGAGCGGACTGAGCCCCGCAAGGGCGAATATGACTTCGCGCCTTACGACCGGTTGATGAAGGCCCTGGACGCCCACAAGATCCGGGCCGTCTTCATCCTCGACTACAGCAACAGGCTCTACGAAGCCAACCGATCGGTCGCTACCGAGGAAGGCCGGCAAGCCTACGCCCGGTGGGCGGCCGCCGCGGTGAAGCACTTCCAGGGCCGCGGAATCCTCTGGGAAATCTGGAACGAGCCCAACATCGAGGGGTTCTGGAAGCCCAAACCGGATTCCGATCAGTACACGTCGATGGCGCTGGCCGCCTCGAAGGCGATCCGCCAGGCCGCCCCGGGGGAGTGGATCTGCGGGCCGGCGACCTCCACGATCGACCTCAAGTTCCTCGAAGCCTGCTTCCGGGCCGGCCTCCTGGAACAGTGGGACGCCGTCTCGGTCCACCCGTATCGGCAGAACGACCCCGAGACCGTCGCCGACGAATACCAGGCCCTCCGTCACCTGATCGCCCGATCTGCGCCGAAGGGGAAGTCCGTCCCGATCCTGAGCGGCGAATGGGGCTACTCGGCCGGCTGGAAAGGCTTCGACGCCGACCGCCAGGGGAAGATGCTGGCTCGACAGTTCCTGACGAACCTGGAAAACGGCATTCCGCTGTCGATCTGGTACGACTGGCACGATGATGGCAACGACCCGAAGGAACCCGAGCACCACTTCGGCACGGTCGCCCACGCCTACCACGCCGGCCGGGAGCCGGTGTACGACCCCAAGCCTGCCTATCGGGCCGCGAAGGCCCTCACGACCTCCCTGAACGGGGCCCGGTTCGTCCGACGGCTCGCCCTGGGCGGGCCCGACGTCCACGCCTTGCTGTTCGAGAAAGGCCCAGGGCCGATCGTGGCCGCCTGGACGACCGGCGAACCCGGCACCCTGGAAATCCCTTCGAACTCGCGAGATGTGCCGGTCATCAACCACCTCGGCGAGCGTTCGGCGGCGATCGGTTCAAAGGGCGGTTTCCTGTCGATCCCGATCGACGACACGCCCCGATACCTCGAATTCCCCGACGCCGACCGCCGCCTGGCCGAAGTTCCCGCGGCGTTGCGGCTGCGGGTCGATTGGATCCGCTCCCGTATCGAACTGATCGCGCGCATCGAGAACGTCGAAAACACCGACTTCCGGGGCAAGGCGAACCTGCAATACTTCGACGGGAACGACGCAACCACAGCCTCGGAAATCCTGCAACTGGCCCCCGACCAACCTTCAACGACGCTCCGATTCGCGATCGGGCCGGGCGATGCGGCCGCTTATCGGGCCGGCCTGGTGATTCAGGACGACCGGGGTCGCACCGTGCTGTCGATCCCGCCGAGGAGAATCACCCCCCTGCCCGACTCCCTGATCGTCGCGTCGAAGGCGGTCGCCGACGGCGATCCGCAGGTCGGATCCTCCCAGTCGATCGAAAGGGCCGACGCCCCCGAGCCTTTCCCCGCCGCGGATCGGGCGGTGATGAAGGTCTCCTACAAATTCGACCCGGGCTGGAAGTTCGCCCGGATCGTCCCCGAGGAACCGGCGACGATCGAGGGCCAGCCGACCGGCTTCGCCATCTGGATCCGGGGCGACGGCCGGGGCGGCTCGCCCCGGATTCGCGTGGTCGACTCTCGGGGCCAGACGTGGCAGCCGTCGGGCGAGTCGATCGACCGGGTCGGCTGGCGGCGCGTGGTATTCCCCCTCCGGCCGTCGACGGCCCACTGGGGCGGGCCGAATGACGGCGTGATCCATTACCCGTTGCGGTGGGATTCGACCTTCCTCTTCGACAATCCCTCGCGACGGGCCGCCGAGGGTGCCGTCTGGATCGCCGCGCCCGAAGCGCTCGATTGACGCGAGGCGATGCGGCCCGGGTTCGGCTCAGCGGCTGTAGGGCGACTTCGACGACTGCCAGCCCTTGGAGTTCAGCTTGTAGCTGCCCGGGCCCAGCACCTGCGCCGAACCGCCGTTCACGCGGACGTCGCCCAGCGAGTACGACGTGGCCATCTCCTCCTTCGGCTTCGAGGGCCCGAACAGCCGCTGGCCCAGCTTCTGCAGGCCGCGGGGCTTTTTCGACGACAGGGCCACCGCCCGGTTCAGGTCGACGTCCCCCTCGCCCTTGTTCCACGGCATCCAGGCGAACCACTTGCCCGGCTTCGCCTCGGCCGAGGGGACGCTCGGGCTCGTGCCATCCTGCGCCGACGCGGCCGGGGTCAGGCCGAGCAGGCAGGCCATCAGGATCGCCCTGGTTCGGAGTCTCATCGCCACCCCCGCGGGTTGGTTAGGGTTCCATTCGGAGGCGTCCCCGGGGGTCGCGGTGGGGCGGGGCTCGGGGTGGCGGGGGCGCAACCAGTGCCTGGGACATGGGCCGGCATGGTAACATCGCCCGGGCCGCCCGCGAAGGCCATTCGCGGGCCTTCGCCGGGATCGCCCGGTTGCCCTTGCCGTTTCCCCCACGAACCGCTAAGGTGCCCCCCGCATGTCTGCTGGCTCGCCGACGAGGCCACACCCCGAACCCCACCCGGCCGGCGCGTTCCCCCTGCCCGTGGCCAGGCTCGGCCGATCCGGACGGATCGGCCTCCTGATCGCGGCCCTGGTGGTGCTCGCCGTGCTGGGCATCGCGCGGTGGCTCAGGCCCGACCCCTCGGGGTTCGGGACGCATCAGCAACTCGGCCTGCTCCCCTGCCCCTTCCGCTCGATCACGGGATACGGGTGCCCCTCGTGCGGCATGACCACGGCATTCGCCTGGTTCGTCCGCGGGAGGCTCGACGCCTCCTGGCAGACGAACCCCGCGGGATGCCTGCTGGCCGGGGCGTGCGTCGCGATGATCCCCTGGATGCTGTTCGGCGCCGCCTCCGGGCGGGCCTGGGGCGTCCGGTCGCTCGACGACGCGTTCCTCCGCCTGCTGGTCGCCGCGGCCGCCGTCACCCTGGTCGTCTGGGTCGGCCGGGCTTTCTTCTAGGCGAAACGAGGGCCGATCCCATCCGCTTCGGCCTTCGACTCGGTCCCCAAACCCGCAAGGGAGGGAGTTCAAGGATGACCCCTCGGCGAAACACCGGCGATCGCACGGCCCCCTCGCGCCGGGAGGCGATCCGATTCGGCCTCGGCCTGGGCGCCACGGCCCTGGCTGCCCTCGGCATGGCGGGTTGCGACCCCCGACAGGCCGTCTACTTCCTCCAGCCGTTCGAGCCGCAGATCAAGCCCCCCTGCCCGTCGCTGCAGGGCAAGACGATCGCGATCCTCGCCCGGGCCGCCGCCAGCACGCAGAGCGACTACGTGGCGCTCGACCAGGAGCTCGCCCAGCGCCTGGCCAAGTCGATCCGCGAGAACACCAAGAAGGTCGAAATCATCGACCTGCCCAAGGTGAAGGCCTGGCGGGAAAGCCACCCCACCTCCACCGACCCGTCCGAGCTCGCCAAGGCGTTCGACGCCGACGTGGTGATCCAGCTCGAGCTGATCGAGTTCCGCATCGACAGCCCCGACAGCCCCGGCATGTACGCCGGCCACTCGCGGGTCTACATCAAGGCGACCGAGCTGAAGTACCCCGAGAACCCCAAGGGGAAGCCGGTCCTGGAACGCCCCAAGGAAGCCGAGACGATCCACGAGGACGAGATCGAGACCACGTTCCCCCGCGTCCAGGGCTCGCTCCCGGCCGACGTCACGCTCAGCCGGACCGCCTTCCGCAAGCGGTTCCTCGACGTGATCGGCAGCGAAGTCTCCTGGCACTTCGTCCCCCACGCCCCCACCGACAACGTGCAGAACGTCCGGTTCAACGGCGAGTAACGGGATCACGCCCGCCCGGCCCGAACGGCGGCGCCCGAGCGAGCCACCTCGCGCGGGCGGGCCGCCCGGCGTCCGCGGCTCAGGCGCCCTGGCCCGCGGGGCTCCGCAGCGATTCGATCCGCGAGGTGTAGGCCGCGGTCAATTCCCGGCGCCCGAGCAGGCCGAGGAGCCGGGCCGGGTCGTCGGGGGCGACCACCGGGATCTCGTCGATGTTCAGCTCGGTCAGGCGGCGCAGGGCGGTGTGCAGGTTGTCCTCGGGCGTGACCGCCACCACCGGCCGGTGCGCCAGGTCGTCGGCCAGCACGAGCGGCCCCCAGTCCGACCCCAGCAGGGCGATCCGCAGGTCGCGGAGCGTGAACACCCCCGTCAGCCTGCCGTCGCCGTCGATGACCGGGAAGAGGGTCTCGGTCGAGTTGGCCACGAGCCGGATCAGGTCGCGGAACGGCGTGGCGGCGGCGATCCGCTCGATGCCGGCCGACCTCACGCCCACGTCCTTCACCAAAATATCCTCCAGCACGTCGACCACGAAATCGCCCTGGTGCGCCGGGCTGTCGATCGGCGTGGGCACCTGCTCCTCGTAGATCGTCCAGCGGCGGGAGAGGGCCATGTTCAGGCCGCAGGCGAGCATCAGCGGCACGAGCAGGTTGTACGAGCCGGTCATCTCGCTGACCATCACGATCGAGGTGAGCGGCGTCTTGGACACGCCCGCGAAGAACCCGCCCATGCCGACGAGCACGAACGCGGCCGGGTCGATCGGCGTGCCCGGCAGCCACCACGACACGAACTGGCCGTAGGCCCCGCCGAGCATCCCGCCGATGAACATCGACGGCCCGAACACGCCGCCGCTACCGCCCGAGCTGATCGTCAGGCCGGTCGCCAGCGTCTTGAGCACCGCCAGCGAAAGCAGCAGCATCACCCCCATCTGCGGCCTGCCGACCGCCTCCCCCGGCATCGCCAGCGAGGACGGCATGCCGATCGCCCCCCACTGCACCCAGCCGTAGCCGCCCGTCATCAGTTGCGGATAGGCCAGGGCCATCAGGCCCAGCATCAGGCCGCCGACCGCCGGCTTGACGTGCCTCGGCAGCGGCATCGGCTTGAAGATGCGGTCGCCCGGGCTGTCGATCAGCGTGGGCACCTGCTCCTCGTAGATCGTCCAGCGGCAGGAAGGCCGCTGTTCGAGGCCGCAGGCGAGCATCAGCGGCACGAGCAAGGTTGTACGAGCCGGTCATCTCGCTGACCATCACGATCGAGGCCGGCACGGCGGCGTCTTGAACACGCCCGCGAAGAACCCGCCCATGCCGACGAGCACGAACGCGGCCGGGTCGATCGGCGTGCCCGGCAGCCACCACGACACGAACTGGCCGTAGGCCGCCGAGCATCCCGCCGATGAACATCGACGGCCCGAACACGCCGCCGCTACCGCGAGCTGATCGTCCAGGCCGGTCGCCAGCGTCTTGAGCACCGCCAGCGAAAGCAGCAGCATCACCCCCATCTGCGGCCTGCCGACCGCCTCCCCCGGCATCGCCAGCGAGGACGGCATGCCGATCGCCCCCCACTGCACCAACCGTAGCCGCCCGTCATCAGTTGCGGATAGGCCAGGCCCATCAGGCCAGCATCAGGCCGCCGACCGCCGGCTTGACGTGCCCTCGGCAGCGGCATCGGCTTGAAGATGCGGTCAGCGGACCCCGTAGAAGACCCGCATTGCGCAGCCAGCCGAGCGCGCACCTGCTGATCAGGCCGGCGAACAGCGGCAATTCGCGAGTCCGTAGGAACGCCAGGTCGGGCAGGATGAAGACCGGCAGGCGTGATGAACAGGGCGAACGTCGAGTAGGCCACGATCGAAGCCGCCAGGCACGGCAACGCGCCCCGACTCGAACGCCGACGACAGGTACAGGACCTCGCCCGCGAACAGGGCGCCCCCAGCAGGCCGCGGAAGATCGCCCCGCCGCCCGCGGCACCAGCCAACATCAAGGTCCGCCGCTCGGTGGGCGTCAGCTTCAGGAGGCCCGCCAGGAACGAACCGAACCCGGCAGCGATCTGGCTACGATCGGCCTCCTGGCCGGCCGAGCCGCCGCTGCCGATCGTGATGATCGACGCCACCACCGACCAGCGGCACCCGGCCGCGGATCCGGCCGCCGCCGCGGTGATAGGCCCGGATCATCGAGTCGACCGTGCCCTCGCCTCGGGCGAACGTGAAGACGAGCACGCCCAGATCAGGCCACGCCGACCGTCGGCTGCGACAACACCAGCCACCAGGGGCCGGGTACGTGACCGCATGCGCTTCCCCTCGCCCGTCGGCGGCGTTTGGAACCCGAGCAACCCGCCCAGCAAGGCGGAGGTCGTCGCCTGCAGCGCCAGCAGGAAGCCGGCCGCCCCGAGCCCCGCGATCACCCCCACGATCGGGCTGCAGATCGCCACCCGGCCGATCTGGGGCGTCGCCCACCACGCCGCCAGCCGGCGGAACACGGCCCGCAGCCGCGCGAGGATCGGCCCTGCCTCGGCCCCGGACGGCTCGGTCGGATCGGACATCAAACAGGGACCTTTCTCGCTCGGACGATCGTCGATCGCGGATCGCGCACCCGGGAACCGTTCGGGCCCGGCTTCCCGCCAATCTACGGAACCCCCGGCCGGTTTCCCACCCAACCTTCGCGGCACTCCCGACCGGCTCCGCACCCACACACCATGCGAGAGGAAAGGCCCAGGCAAACCAGCAACCGAGGATCCGCGCCCGCGATCGGCGGCCTTCCGGCCGCGGAGAGATCCCGCATCCTTGGCAACACCGGAACCGCCGCAGTCGGTTCGTGTCGAGCCGGATCGCGGCGAAGCGCGGCGGCCAGAGGCCCATCCGAAGGCCCCTCGTGCGGCGACGCCGCGCCCCGCGTGCCCACGGGACGGGCGCGGGTCGTGAGCAGGCCGAGGCGTTCGCCGTCCGCCGCGGGGTCACTCGACGGGTGGATTCTTCAGCGGGGGCTTGACAGATGCGGGCTCATAGAAGGCGCCGCCTTCACCAACCTCGCTGTTTGAGGGAAGCGCGGTACTCATACTTCTTCCTGGCCCGGGCCGCCGCCGCGGCCCGCGCTCGGCTCTCGGACGCTTCCTTCTCCCAGCGGATCGCCTCCGGGCCACCGGCCCGTGCCTTGGCCTCGGCCTCCTCGGCGACGCTCACGGCTACAGACTCTAGGAATGCGAAATAGCTGATCTTCTCCTCATGAGAGTAGAAGTCACGGCTGTCGTCGGCCAGAGAACGTCGGGCCCGGCGGTCGACCCCGGCGAACGCGAGGGCCGAAACGGCAACGAGGATTAGGAGTGCCGTCAAACTGTAGCGCGACAGGCGGAACAGTCGTACGCCTAGCGGTGCAGGAACGTCCGGGCATCCGGGGCAAGTGACGCGGCCGGGAAGGTCGATGGGAGCGCCGCACCGGTAGCACCGAGTGCCGAACCGCTGAGAGGGCTCCGCACGACTCGTATGGATTTCACCCATGGGGATCCGCCTAACGCCAAAGCTCAGCGGCCCGGACCGCCGAGGACAACCCCCATGTTACCAGGAAGCGCGACGGCGGGCCGGGTCCGCTGCAGCGCAAGGTTAGGAGGGACTTCGCTCCAGCAGGAATCGACGCTCACCGCACTCATCGTAATAGTATGCCAGTTGCCCCGGCAAGCAGCTGATGATCGTCCCCCAACCACCTTGGCTCGCCTCCGCCACGGCCTGTTCCAGCGGCAATTCCCGCCCGTCGAGCGCCTCCGTCGCAGACATGACATAGCAGGAAGCCGGAGCGCCACCTGCTTTCAGGATGGCCACGACGTCGGCGTTTGACGGCAGGGACTTGACGTAGCGCTCGTCGAGGTCCTGACAGTGGTTGAGTCGGTCGAGGAACTTCGCGCGCCGGTCCATGGACGCCAGCGATTCGAGCCACCGAGGCCGCCTGGGTCGGCTGATGAACGCTTGGACCGTCGCCTCCTCGTGCGGGTGCATCTTCCGCCGCCTAACGAGGTTTAGGCAGAGTGGATTCTGCCTGAACAGCATCCCATCTGCCTAATACGCCAGGTAGGATGATCCCGGTTCATCCCACACCTCAAGAGCCTATCGGGGCGTCATTTCGGGGTCAATCAAGGATTCCAGCGAGGGATCGGCGGGTCGCACGGGTGGCTTGCCCACCCTGGCTCATGGGAGCCTGACGCGGACGCTGGTCGGCAAGCCCCCCGTTCCACTCGCCCACCGTCGCGGGGTCACTCGGCGGGCGGATTCTTCGGCGGGGGCTTGACGTCTGTGGGCTCAGAGAAGGTGTCATCCCATGAGCCCCGCACGCCTCAATTCCTCGTGATGGGCGTCCCTGTACTTGTCGCAGACATCGGCCATCCAGGCGAAGTAGTCGCGGTGGTGATCGAAGGACGGGTCGAATTTGAACCCCACTCCGGGCCATCGAGCCTCTCGCCGCAGCGACTTTGGCGGAACAGTCCGCAAGGCAATCTGGAGGTCTTCGTATTCGGACTCCGAGAGGGAGAAGGGCTCCCAGGTCGTGCCGGGGCTCATCCCGCCGGTCGATCCGCCTTTAAGGAGAAGTTCGTTGAGGAGGTGCAAAGGCGGGAAGACGCCGCAAGCGTCGAAGCTGGCGTCATAAACGAAGACGAGCAGCGAAGCATCGCGCTTGCGCGACGGCCCATGGAACTCGTGCCGCACATAGGAGACTCGTCGTAGACGTGCCTCGGCTTCTCCAGGGGTGCGGCGAGCCATCGCGAGGTCCCGTGACGCCTAAAGAATCCATGGAAGCCGCATGGCCCTCTCAAGCTGGCCTTGAGGTTTCCACACATCCCGAGACCCCCCGAAGGAGCCGCGGGAATCACGAACATTCTCGGCCCCGGCCGAAGCCAGTTCAAGGGCGTCGCCCGCCCCGATGATCCCGTTACCGCCCGGGCCCGTTTCATTGCCGCACCCACCGTCGGTCAGTCTGGACTCGGGCGGATTCCTCGAACGGGAGCTTTACGTCTGGGGCTTCATGGAAGGCGATCCCCTCGATATCAATCCCGGGGGGATCAGGCTTTCCGGGTGGCCTTGGGAGAGGAATTCCCTTCGAAGTGAGCAGATCGTCGAACGCTTGCCGGGGGGCCTCGCTGATCGTCAAACTACGAAAGTTGGTCGAGTCCCCGATGAAGATGCGAACCCAATGGCATTCGAAGCAGATGACATAGTCGCTCGTCTCGCCACCCTTCTCGATTCGAATCGCGTGACGCGGGTCGAAACAAGAGTTGCCACTCGTGATGCGAGATGGTTCGTAACCTTGCTTTATCGCGGACAGGATCTGAGCCCGGCTATCGCCTTGCGAGATGTCCATTCTTCCCAAAACAGGTATCGAGCGAAGGCGTTCTACGTCCTCAGGGTACTCATAACCACTGATTCCATCGATCGAATAAAGGGTCAGCACTTCTGCCTCGTCGATGGCCCTCGTCAGCCCGGCCCCCCCCCGACTCCACTCCAGTTTCGCAGCTTCCAAACGCCTCGCCTTCTCCGCTTCATGCGAATTCGCTCCGCAACCGACCAGACCAAACACGAACAGTACGCAAGAGACAAACAGCGAAGGCTTGCGAAATATCATGAGTAGACTCCTAAGCGAGTGGCCGTGGTTCTCCTGCATTTTCGCCCCGGCAGGGGCGGCGGTCGATAGGCCGGGGCGCCAGCCCCGGCAGCCGACCGGCCGAGGAAAAGAATGGAGTCCCGGAGGGACGACAGTTCGCCGGCGCAAGCGGGCTGCCGCCCCTTCGGGGCTTGGTATCCAAATAGGACGGCCTTTCGATCCCCGGGGTTTGCACCCCGGGCTATCGACCGCGGCCCCTCCGGGGCCCCGAAAACGGAAAGTCGGGAGGAACCCTGTCCGCCCGCTTAGCGGTCCCGGGAAGGCCCGGCGTGGGCTTCCAGCATGGCCCGGATGGTCTCCAGGGTGTCGGCGTCCCTGGCGAGCTTGTCGGTTCTCCAGCGCAGGATCCTGGGGAACCGCACGGCGATGCCCGATTTGTGGCGGGTTGAGGTTTGGAGGCCCTCGAAGGCCAGTTCGAAGACCAACTCGGGCTTGACCGTGCGCACCGGGCCGAAGGCTTCGACCATGTGGGTACGGACGAAGGCATCGACCTTGCGGATCTCGTCGTCGGTCAGGCCCGAATAGGCCTGGGCGATCGGGACGAGGCGGTCGTTGTCCCAGACGCTGAACGTGTAGTCGGTGTAGAGGCTGGCCCTCTTGCCACTGCCCCGGCGGGCCGCCGTCAGGACGGCGTCGATGCTGTAGGGCTCGATCTTCCACTTCCACCAGTCGCCGCGGACCCGACCCACCCGATACGGCGACCCCAGCCGCTTGAGCATCAGGCCTTCCGAGCCGATTGCCCTCGATTCGGCACGGGCCCGGGCGAGATCCTCCCAGGTGGAACCGGCCACGACCGGCGAGAGCCGGAATCGGGAGGGGACTGCGGTCGTTTCGATGAGCGTCGCCAGCAGCGACCTTCGGGTTTCGAGCGGCTCTTCGCGGATGTCGCGGCCTTCGTGTTCGAGCAGGTCGTAGGCGACCAGGACGACCGGGACCTCTTCCAGCAGCTTCTTGCCGATCGTCTTGCGGCCGATCCGGCGCTGGAGCTGCGCGAACGGCAGCGGGGCGTCCCCTTTCCAGGGGAGGAGCTCGCCGTCGATCGCCGCTCCGTCGGGCAGCAAGGCGCCGAGGCCGGCGATCTCGGGATAGCGTTCGGTGACGAGTTCCTCGCCGCGGGTCCAGAGGTAGGCCTGGCCGCCTCGCCGGATGAACTGGGCGCGGATGCCGTCCCACTTCCATTCGGCTTGCCAGGCGGTCGCTTCGCCGAGCGTGTTGCCGGGCTCGCCCTCGATGGGGTGGGCCAGGCAGAACGGATAGGGGCGGCTGAGGTCGGCGTCGCCGGGGTCGGGCCGGTGCAGCGATTCGTAGAACCGCGGCGACGGTTGCCAGTCGCCCATCAGGCGATGCGCGATCGTCGCGGCCTCGACGCCGACGACCTGCGACAGGGCCCGGATCACCAGTTGCTGCGACACGCCGACGCGGAACGCCCCCGAGATCAGCTTGTTCCAGACGAACCGCTGGCGACGGTCCATCTCGCGCCAGGCCGACAGGATTTGGGCCCGCTGGGCGTCTTCATCGAGGGCCTTGAACGAAAGAAGGCGTTCGACCCATTCCGACAGGCTCCGGTCGCTGGAAGCCTCGGGCTGGGGGAGCAGCAGGGCGATCGTCTCGGCGACGTCGCCGACGGCGTCGTAGCATTCCTGGAAGAGCCAGTCCGGCACGCCCGCCTCGGCCGCCGACCAGGTCCGCAACTTGGGCGAGGCGATCGCCTGGCGGGGCTTCCTGCCGATCAGGAAATAGACGGCCCAGGCCGCGTCGGCCGGGTCGGCGGCGGCGAAGTAGGCGCGGAGGGCCCCGACCTTCTCGTTGGTTTTGGTCGTCTCGTCGAGGGCGGCGTAGAGGTCGGCGAAGGCTTTCATGGGCGGTCCTTGCCGGGCCTCGGATGGGCCGTGTCCACGGCGTCCCAGAGTCCCGGCATCGCCGGATTGATGACCTCCCAGGGGCCGAAGGGGGACTTAACCAGGGATGCACCGCAAGCTCGGCATCGGCAGTTGGCGTGGAGACGGGTCGGCACGATGCTGAGGCGTTCGGGCGCGAGGTCGCGGGCGCCGCAACACGGGCATCGGCGGAACCGAAAATGGATCGCGAAGGGGAGGACCACCGAGAGGACGTAGATCGACAGGCATTGCACGACCGCGAGCGGGGCGAAAAGGACGAGGATATTCCATTCGGAGAGGGGATCGGTAAATGCCATCACGAAGCCCAGAACGGTGGCAACAGAGAGCAGGATCGCGATGGTTCGGGCTCGGAATAGCGATCGTCCCATCAGAGCCTCACTCCGGGGCGCCCACGCCCGACGGGCCGAGCTCTTCCTCGGCGTCGAGCGATTCCTCATCCCGATAATCGGTCCGCAGGGCTTCCGAGGCGATGCCCCGGTCGTTGAGCCATCGGGCGACGACGGCCGAATAGCCGTGCGTGACCAGCACCCTTTCGGCCCCGGTGGCCTGAATGGCATCCTGGAGTCCGGGCCAGTCGACGTGGTCCGACAGCACGAAGCCGCGGTCGACCGCCTTGCGGCGACGGGTGCCGCGGATCATCATCCAGCCCGAGGCGAACGCCGTCGAGGCCGCGCCGAACTTGCGCATCCAGGGGGAGCCCAGGGCCGACGGCGGCGCGACGATCATGGCGCCGGCCCAGGTTGTGCCCTTGGGCATCGACGAGACGGGAGTCGTGTCGGGCAGGGCGATGCCCGATTCTCGGTAGGCCCGGTTGAGCGGCTCGACCGCGCCATGGGTGTAGATCGGCCCGATGGAAGGGTCGAGGCCCGCCAGCAGCCGCTGCGCCTTGCCCAGGGCGTAGCCGAACAGCAGGCTCGCCTTGCCGGCCTCCCGGTTCGATCGCCACCAGGCGTTGATCTCATCGAACACGGCGGCCTGCGACGGCCATCGGTAGATCGGCAGTCCAAACGTCGATTCGGTGAGGAACGTGTGGCAGCGGACCGGCTCGAACGCCGCGCAGGTGGCGTCGGGCTCCTCCTTGTAGTCGCCCGAGACGACCATCACCCGGCCGCGATGCTCGACGCGGACCTGGCTCGACCCCAGGATATGGCCGGCCGGGTGGAGCGAAACGCGGACTCCGTTCAGGTCGACGGCCGAGCCATACGGCACGGCGTCGATGACGGCTTGCTGGCCCATCTCGCACCGGAGGACATGGCGGCCCTCCTCAGGAGCAGAGATACCGGCCGCACCCCCATCGGGCGTGGTCGGAATGGGCATGCGTGATCACCGCCCGATCGACGGGCTTCCAGGGATCGACGTAGAAATCGCCCGCCTCGCAGTAGAGGCCGCGATCGGTGCATCGGAGCGGGGCGTCGTCCATGTGGCCAGTATACGCAATTCCACCCCAAACTCCGAGGCCGGGCCGCGTGGAAATCCGCGACCCGGGCCGATCGCGGCGGAACATCAGGGCCTGGGGATGACCTTCGGGTCCGGGGTGGCCGGGACCGGGGCGGGTGCGGGCGCGGTGGCTGCCTTCGGCTGGATGACGATCACCCGCGCGGGGTCGCCCGGTTTTGTTTCGATGACGCGGGCGCCCTGGGCCAGGCCCAGTTCGTCGACGACCCTGGTCACGCCCAGGGTATTCTCGACCAGGTCGGCAGCCCTCGTGCGCATCGCCTCGCTGGCGACCGAGCCTCGCAGGACCGCGGTGCCGTCGGCCTGGACCTCGATGCTCAGGGCGGAGCCGACGAGCTTCTTGTCCCAGACGAGGCGGCCGGTGATCCGGTCCATCAGCTCGCGCTCCTGGGCGGAAAGGTGCTCGCGGTTCACGGCGCCTTCGATCTCGTTGCGGATGGCCTTACCGGCCTTGTCGAGGGCCCGCCCCGCCTTCTGCAGCGGGCCATCCTGTGCGGAGGCCGCCATCGGCGGACCAACGACCAAAATGCCCAGCAATGCGGCGAATGGTCGGATACGCGGGGTGATCATGGGAAAGCTCCGATTCGGGGACGGGTTTCGGTCGGAACCCAGGGGCGACGGTCCGCGCCTGGCAACGCGATCTGTCGGCCGCAACCGGCGTGCCGCCCGACGTGTCGATCGACCCGCAGGGCGGCCCTGGCACCCGGAGTCGAGCGACTTGGCCGATTGAACCGCCTGGACGGCGATCGTGTCCTTCCTCCGTCGGCGGCACACGGGGCTTCCTGATATCCCCTGCAGGGCGGGCCTCCCGGGATTCTCGTTCGGCCGACGTCGCCGAGAGGCGGCGCCCAGCCGGCGTCCTACCTGATGGGCGTCCTGGGCCCGGACCTGGAAGTCACCCGACGGCCGGAAACGGGATCAACTCCACGCATTTCCTCGCGGGATCGCTGCCCGGGACCGCCTTCCGCGGGGCGACCGGATCCATCGGCTGGCCCTGGCGGATGCCCTCGCGAGGTCCGAGGACGGTTGCCAAACCGCCTTGCTCTTCGCAGTGGTGAATCCTGAACCCTCTGCCCGTGGTAGGGTAAAGGTTGACTCGGCGGAGCGGGTCCGCCGGCCCTGGTATTCAGGCCTCGAGGGCGCAGTCTGGAGGTTGAATTGGGTTATCAGGCGATCCTCTACGGGCGGATCCAGGAAGATTGGGAGGGGACAGGCGCCCGCTGGCCGATCGTCCCGGAGTACAACCGCGCGGTCGTCGAGGGGCTGCCCGACGGCGACGACCAATGGCCGTTCTTAACCCGACCGATGTTCGGCGTCGCGGCCCGACCGTTCCGGGGCGGCATCGACCGGGGCATGTATCGAGGTTCCATCATCCACTTCGCGGCGAGCACCAAGGACGACCCGGAGGAGACCGACTGGCCCGAACGTTTCCTCGCCAAGCTGGAGGAACGGCTCCTCAAGAAGTTGCTCTGGGCCTCGGCGAAGGTTCATTTCGAGTCGGCGTTCTTCCCGGAGCGCATCTTCCTTTACGAAGTCGACGGGGAGTCGCTCGCCGGGTTGTACCGGGAGTTGGACGTGGCCAGGTTCGGGGAGGGGCTCGGGGCGGAGGTGCGATGGGCCAGGCGGGAGGTGGCGGCTGCCGGGGTCCGGCCCCGTTGGCTATACTGAGCCGCCTCCTTCCTCGATGAACCGCAACCGCATTGTCGGGGCCATTCCCGTTCGCTCAAGGGCCATCCCGGCACGCCGGGGGTAGGATGATTGGGGGGAGTCGCCGTTTCAAGGCCGGGCGACCCGGAAATGGCCCGCGGCGAGTCGGCCGGTGGGCGGGAAGTTGGGCCTTCCCTGGATCCCGACCTGGCCGGTCCGGGGGTTGGTGTCGAAGATCAACCGCTTGGTGCCGAGCGTCGGGATCGCGGCATAGGCCCTCGGTGCCTTGGGGTAGCCGTCCACGCCCCGGGGGACAATCCCCTGCGCCAGAAGCGGGCCGACTTCGGGGTGCAGGCGGTCGAATCGGGCCGGGTTCTGGGCGCGGAGTGCCAGGTCGGTGGAGACCTTGTTGCCGACGGAGTACGCGAGGTTGAACAGCGGCGCGTACCGGGGCCGCCTTGGGCTGCAGCAGCCGCCGCCGGTCGGGGGCGGGTTGGGGACGATCTCACCGAAGCAGTAGCCGTTGCCGGCGTTGCCCGAGCGGACGATGATGTCGGTCACCTGGTTCCGACCCCGTTTCCCGCCGAGCGTGCCGACCAGAACCACGCCGTTCCGGAAGCCGGCCGGTTGGGTCTCGCGGATCGTGTAGGCGCCGGGCCGCAGGCCGTGGAAGGCGTACTGGCCGTTCGCGTCGGTCGTCGTGACCAGCGTAATCGCCTCGCGGAGGTCGTTCGTGCCGGTGAGCGTGACCGTCACGCCGGCGATGCCGAAGTCGGGGGAGTCGAGCTTGCGGTCCTGGTTCACGTCCCAGAAGCCGCAGCCGTCGAGGCCGGCGGGCAGCAACTCGCCGAAGTTGTTGCCGACGCCGTTGTTCGTCGCCAGCGCCGGCAGCACGATGTTCGTCAGGGAGTCGGCCGGCGGCGGGTCGGCGGTTCCCCCCTGCGAGCCGATCGTGTTGATCCCCGTGAAGTAGCCGGCTGGCTGCGTCTCGGTGAGCGCGTACGCCCCCGATCGCAGGTTGGCGAACAGGTAGTGGCCGTTGGGGTCGGTGGCGGTCGTCAGGAAGACCGGCTGCCCGAGCACGTCGGTGCCGCCCAGGGCGATCGCCACGCCGGCGATCCCGGGCTCGCCGGGATCCTGGCGGCCGTTATTGTTGGAGTCGAGGAACACCGTGCCGGCGAGGCTCGAAGCGTAACGCTCGCCGAAGTTGTTCCCCGTGCCGACCACCCCCGGGCCGATCGCGATCTTGCCCAGCACGTCGTCGGGAAGTACGGCCCCCCCTTGCGTGCCGATGGTGTTGATCGTGGTGACGAACCCGGTCGGCTGCGTCTCGCCGATGGCGTAGGTGCCGGGCCGGAGGTTCGGGAACGCGTAGTTGCCGCCGGCGTCGGTGGCGACGACGATCCGAACCGACCCGATGTCGTCGGTACCGGTGAGCGTGATCATCACCCCCGGGATGCCGGGGTCGCCGGGATCCCGGATGCCGTTCTCGCGGACGTCGACGAACACGCCGCCGGCGAGGCTGGAGGGGATCAGCTCGGCGAAGTTGTTGCCGGTGCCGTCGGTCGAGGCCCCCAACGGCAGCACGATGTTCGACAGCACGTCGGACGGCGGCGGGGCGGCGATACCCCCCTGGGTGCCGATCGTGTTCTTGCCGGTGAGGTACGCCGAGGGTTGGGCCTCGGTGATGACGTAGCTGCCGGGGCGCAGGCCGGTAAACGAATAGGTCCCGAGGGCGCCGGTCTGGGCCGTCAGGAGCACCGCGAGGCCCAGGCTGTCGGTGCCGCTCAGGGTGATCGTCACGCCGGAAATTCGGGGGCTGTCGGGCCGCAGGACGCCCGTGTTGAAGGGGTCGACGAACACGACGCCGGCGAGGCTGTTGCTGCGGAGCTGCACCGGCGCGTTGTCGCTGGCCGACAGGTTATTGACGGTCCCGCCCGGATCCTCGGGGTTGCCGGTCCGCTCGGTGGAGAAGGGGTTGTGCGGCGAGATCGGCGTGACGACCGGGTTTGGTAGCGTGGTGTACTGGATGTCGGCGATGTTGGTGAGGGTCGAACCGGGGACGCTGGATGCGTTGCCGGCCGCCTGGAATTCGAGGGTGCTCGACTCGCCCAGGGGGAGCTGATCGAAGCTCGCCACGATCGAGGTGCCGACCACGGTCAGGCTCGTCGGCTTCGTGCCGGAGACGGCCCGGAGCGTGCCGGCGATGAGGGTCAGGCCGGGCGGGAGCGGGTCGACGAGCGAGACGTTGAAGGCGTCGATCGTGCTGGTGGCGTCGTGCCGGATGGTGATCCGGTAGGTGATCGGCACGCCGGCGTCGGTCCAGGTCGCGCCGGCCACCTTGTCGACCGCCAGCCGGGGCAGGACCACGTTGAGCTCGGGCGCGGCCATCGCGATCTGGTGCGAGCCGGAGGCGTACTCGGCCAGGTTGGCGAGCTTCGCGCCGTCGACGTTCGAGCCGACGTTGAGGGCCACCACGTCGTAGACGATCGTGATCGTCTGCGGCGAATTGTCGGTCGCGGAGTTGGTCAGGGTGCCGAAATTGAGCGTCACCAGCCGGCCGGCGCCCTCGACGTCGGCCGAGTCCTTGACGGTGTCGAAGCTGCCCCGCGACGTGCCGAGCGACGCGGTGGCGACGAGGGAGTGGATCCGCACCAGCGCGAGCCCCGGGGGCAACGTGTCGGTGAGGAACGAGCTCGGCGCCACCCCTTCGGGGATCGTCAGGGTGACGCGATATTGCGCCGACTCGCCGATGGCGACGTCGTTGCCGGTGGTGAAGGACTGGTCGGTGCCGATTAGCTCCTTGAGGATGGCGGGCGTGGGCGTGAACGAGGCCGAAGCGGACGCGTTCAGGTTGTTGGCCGAGCCGCCGGGGTCGGCCGGATTGCCGGTCCGCTCGTACGAATTCGGGTTGTACGGCGAGATCGGCTCCGGATTGTCCCGATGCAGGGTCTTGTACTGGATCGGCGCGGTGTTGATGACCGTCTGGAACGCCTGGATGTCGGGGGCGACGAGGGCCTGGAACTGGAGGATGCCGACCCGGCCCCTCGGGAAGGAGTTGTAGGCGGCCTCGATCGTGTTCGTGAGCGGGTTGTAACCGAGGGCCGAGGGCGAGATCGTGCTGCCGGGGGCCTCTTGCAGGGTGCCCGCCACGAAGGTTACCCCGGCGGGGAGGATGTCGGCCAGGCTGACGTCGAAGGCGTCGGTGCCGCTGTTGCCGGCGTGGTTGATCGTCACGGTATAGGTGACGGTGTCGTGGGCGTCGGCGGTCGGATCGTCGATCTCCTTGGACACCTGCATCCGGGGCACTCGGATCGTGGCGGTCGTCTGGCCGGCGGTCGAGGTGTTGCTGTAGTAGAAGCGGGCCTGGTTGGTCTGCGACCGCCCGTTGGTGTTGGCCGAGACGTTGAGCGCCACCACTCGGTAGACGGCCGTGATGGTGTTGACGTTGGCCGGCTGCTGGTCGTTGTTCTGGATGTCGCCGAAATCGAAGGTGGCGGTGAATCCGCCCGGGGTGACGCCGGTGGCCTGCGCCGTCGCCAGGATCGCGTCGAACGTGCCCGCCGACGCGAAAACCAGGCCGGGCGAGTTGGTGGAGAGCGAGTCGAGCCCGACGATCGCCAGGCCGTTGGGCAGGGTATCGACCAGACGGGCGGAGGGGGTCGTCCCCTGCGGCACGGTGATCGTGACGGTGTACGTGCCGACCTCGCCGATCGCCAGGTTCGACCCGGTCGTGAACGGCTGGTCGGTCGCGGTGAGCTGCTTGACGACGGAGATCCCCTTGACGCCGACGGAGGCGTCGTCGGTCAGGTCGTTCGGCAGGAAGTTGGGGCCGCCGGGCACCGACGCGTAGTTGCTCAGCTTCGCCGTGTTGATCTGGCTGGAGCCGATCACGACCGTCGGGCGGAGTTGCAGGTCGTAGGTGACGACGGCGATGTTGGTGCCGCCGTCGGCGCTGTAGCGGACGAGCGCCCCTTGGGTATCGGTCGGGTCGACCAGCTCCAGGCCCGTGCCGAACAGGTCGATGCCGAGATACGCCAGGGCGACGCCGTTGCCGTCGGTGACGTGAAGGTTCAGGCCGCCGGCGGGGACCTGGAAGCCGTCCGGGATCGCGTCGCGGAACCGCACGTCGAAGGCCCCGCGAGGCCGGTGCCGGTGTTCTGGATCACGATCGCGAACGTGACCAGGTCGCTCCCTGCGCCTGCACCAGGTTCGAGTCGAGCGGGCGGGCGGCCAGGCCGGCGGAGGTGATCGACGGCACGAAGGCGATCGGCGAGGCCGGCGGCGTCAGGAACGTGACCGGCCCGCGCGGGCCGGTGAACTGGGCCAGCGGGTCGTCGGTTGCGACCACCGCCTTCGTCATCGTCAGGGACGGCTCCTTGAGGATCAGCTGGACGATCTGCGTGTCGACGATCGGCCGGTTGTTCGTGGTCGTCTCGGTCGATCGGGCCTGGTTGGTGAGGAGGAGCTGGTCGGCGAACGGCTGGCTGCTGACCTGCACCGTGAACAGGACCTCGACGAACGAGGTGACGTTCCCGGGGTTGATGTACTGCGGCCAGTCGAACCGGACGCGGTTGGACACCGCGTCGGTCGAGAGGGAGGGGCTGAGCCCCGAGAGGTTGAAGAACGTGTCGCCCGGCCCGAACCAGGCGGTGCCGACCGGGGGAGAGGCCGCCGAGACGATCGACTGGAACGCGGTCACGGAGGTCGCGGCGAAGATCGGCAGCGGCAGGAAGTCGTCGAGGATCAGGTCATTGAAGTTGCTGTTGGGCAGGGAGTAGTGCAGCTGGTAAGTCACGGCATCGCCCGGCTTCACGTGCGGATTGCCCGGGACGCCGGTGTCGCCGTTGATTGCGTAGATCGTTTTCTCGAGCGAGCCGGAGGAGATCACCACCTCGGCGTGGCTGTCGTCGGTCACCGAGTTGCCGGTCGGGCGCAAGGTGGCGTTGTCCAGGACGGCGGCCGTGGCGGTGATCGAGTCGTTGAGCCTGTCGCCCTGGCCCACCACCGCCCCGGGGGCCGGCGTGGCGGCGAATGTCTTCTGGATCACGGTGCGGAAGGAGAGCACGCCGGTGATCGGCCCCTGCCCGGGGAAGGGAAGCGAACCGCCCGAAGGATTCACCATACCGCCGACGAGCTGGCCGTTCCGGCCACGGGCGACCATCTCGTCCGACACGCGGAGCGACAGCCGGCTGGAGCCGTCGGGCAGCGGCGTGGTCGAGTAGTTGCCGTCGTGGAAGTTGGCCGTCGGCAAGGAGAAGCCGTTGCCGTGGTAGAGCAGCGTCGGCACGAAGTTCGGGTCCAGGAGCTGGCCGTCGGACACTAGGTCGCCTACCACCAGGTCCTGGAACGCGAAGAAATCCGAGACCTGGAAGTTGATGGTGTACTCGAGCGTATCGCCGGGGCTGATCGTGCCCGCCGCCCCGGTGGGGATCACGTCAACGACCGCCTTCTGGAAGGCGATGGAGCGGTCGGTTAGCGTGTGGGTGGCGGTGTTGCTCGCGTAGATCCCCGGCGGGTCGTGGGAGTCGATCGGCGTCCATTCCCCCCGCGCATCGGCCGCGTCGAGCGAGGTGGTCGGCAGGCCGATCCCCGGCTTCAGCACGGGCAGGCCGTCCGCGTCCTTCTCGGGGACGTAGAACCGGAACAGCATCGAGAGGTCGTCGATGGAGGGGTCGCCGACCACGGCGGCGAACCGGCGGGTCAGGGTGCCGCCGGGCGAGGTCGTGCTGGGCGTGCTGATCGGCGTCGTGGACACCGGCACGCCGTGGACCAGCGTCTCGACCACGCCCGCGAACTGGAGGTTGGCCGGCAGGAGGTCGGTGAGGTCGACGTCGGTCAAGGTCTGGCCGTCGGCGACGTCGAGGGTCAGCAAGTATTCCCGGGGGAAGGTCGGCCCCGTGGCGGTCTCCCCCTCCGGCCCGATGTAGGCCTTGGTCAGGCGCATCAGCACCGGCGTCGACTGGTCGTTGAGGGCCGGCCCCAGGATCGAGGGATCGTTCGCCGGATCATCCTGGGGCGAGTCGCCCAGCGCGAAACCGGCCTGCGTCTGCACCGGCAAACTGGCGCCCACGTCGGCCTTATTGCTGACCGAGGTGACGACCTGCACCACCGCCTCGGGCTGGCCCGGGGTGAAGCTGCCGAAAGGCAGCGCCAGCACCACGAGCTGGTCGCCCGGAGCCCCGCGGACCACCACCGGCGCGCCGGCAGAGTCGCGCGCCAGCGGATGCAGAACCACGCCGGCCGCGTCGAACGTCAGCACGGTCGCCGCCAGCGGCGTGCCGAGGTAGGTCGCCGACCGGAACGCGATGCCGTCGTCGCCATCGATGCCGGTGGCCGGCAGCGTCAGGTCCAGGAACGGCGCGTAGCCGGTGTCGGTCGGCGAGGCATTCCGGAACCCCACCGAGAAGGTGGCCGACTCCCCGATCAGGGGGCTCGGCGGCACGACCAGAGAGGCCACCGGCTGCGACGCCGGCAGGATCCGGGACTCGATCGGTTCCAGGGCGAGCCGAGTCCGGCGGGCCGTCCCGGGGCAACCGCGACCCGGGCGTGGCGAGTGGTGGAGAATCATGTTAGGTGTCCGTCAGGATCGCTCGGGGACCCGGGAAAGGTCGCCCAGGCCACCGCGACGGGGAGCACGACTCCCTCGACTCTAGCACGCATTCTTAGGCCAAAGCCATCCTATTCCTTCCAGCTCGCCCAGGTTTTCGCACAATCCCAAAATCCAGTGGTTTCGGTATCGCCGGGGATGGAATCGCCCGGCCCCTGCGTCATCCCAGCAGGACGATTGGAGTCCGCCGACTTTCCCGGGCAGGTGCGCGGGTGGATGACAAACGGGACCGGCTGGATTATGATCCGTGAATTCCCTTCGATCCGCCCGCGCGTTCCCATCATTCATGCGTCGCAACCCAGTCGCCATCAGGGGACTGGTCGCCCTGTTGATCCTCGGGGCGGCCGGATGGTCGTTCGTCGAGGCGAGGCATCGCCTGGGCATGGGGGCGGCGCGCCGTGCGATGGCGAGCCGTGCCTTCGATTCGGCGGCCGACCAACTGGCCGTGCTGACGGGCCGGCGGCCGGGCGATGGCGAGGCCTGGTTCCTCCTGGGGATCTGCGAATCGGAGCGGGATCGGGAAGAACAGGCGCGGGGCTGCTGGGAACGCGTCCCGGAGCGTTCGCCGTTCTACGGCCGCGCGGCGGTCCAGCTCGCGCGCCAGGCGTTGCGGCGGCATCGGTTCGCCGAGGCCGAGCCGCTGATGGCCCGGGCCCTCGATGAGGAGGGCCCGCACGCGATCGAGGCGAGGGAGACGCTGGTCACCCTGTTCAAGCTCGAGGGGCGATACGCCGAGGCGAGGCGACTGGTCCTGGACGCGGCGGGGCGTTATCCCGAGGTGATCGGCCTGCTCAAGGAGCTGGCGCAACTGGCCTCGCACAACCCGTTCGAGATCCACCGGGTCGAATCGGGGCTGCTGCTAGCCTACAAGGCGGCCCCCGAGGACGATCGGATCTGGCTGGGGTGGGCCAACCTCGCGACGAGGCGGGGCCAGTTCGAGGACGCGGCCCGATGGCTCGACGCCTGCACGCGCCGGCGCCCCGACGATGCCGTGGTGGTCCGGGCCCGGCTCGACCTGGCCGTCGCCCGGCTCGATCCGTCCGCCGCCCGCGAGGCCCTCCGTCGCCTCCCGCCCGGGTCCCTGACGGTGGCCGAACTCTTGACCCTGCGGGGATGGTTCGCGGCCCGTTCCAGCGACGAGGCGACGGAGCGAGCGGCCCTCAAGGAGCTGCTCGCCCTCGAACCGATGAACCTGCGGGCCATCGAGCGCCTCGCCGAACTGGAGCTCCGAGCCGGGGATGAGGCGGAGGCGGCCCGGCTCCGCGCCCGCAAGGCCGAACTCGACCTGACCAAGGCCGAGTACGAGGTCCTCCTCTTCCTCCCGGACGCCTCGTCGCACGCCGTGAAGCTCGCCCAGCTCGCCGATCGGCTGAGCCGGCCGGTGGAGGCGCGGTTGCTCTGGGGCCTGGTCCAATCCCGTCGGCCCAACGACCCCGAAGCTGCCGAGGCGCTGGCCCGCCTCGAGACCCCCGCACCGCCGGGGTTGGCGGGCCGAGACTCGCTGGCCGCCCTGCTCCGCGAGCTGGACACCTCGGGCGTGCGGGCGGCCGACCCGGCGATGGCCCGGCCGACCGGGCCGATCCCCGCCTTCGCCGATGTGGCCGAATCGGCCGGCCTGGCGTTCGCGTTCGACCAGGGGCCTTCGGCGCGCCACCACCTTCCCGAGACGATGAGCGGGGGCGTCGGGCTGATCGACTACGACGGCGACGGCTGGCTCGACGTCTATTGCATCCAGGGCGGTAAATTCCCGCCGGAGCCGGGCGGCCGACCCTCCGCCGACCGCCTGTTCCGCAACCGGGGCGACGGCACGTTCGAGGACGCCACCGAGTCGAGCGGCCTGGCCGCCTTCCCCGGCGGCTACGGCCACGGGGTCCTGGTGGGCGACTACGACAACGACGGCCACCCCGACCTGTTCCTCACCCGATGGGGGGCTTATGCGCTGTACCGCAACCGGGGCGACGGCACGTTCGAGGACGCCACCGACCGCGCCGGCCTGGCGGGCTACCGAGACTGGCCGACCTCGGCCGCGTTCGCCGATCTCGACGGCGACGGCGACCTCGACCTCTACGTCTGCCATTACGTCGAATGGAACACCGAAGACCCGCAACTCTGCTATGACGAGAAGAAGCGGCAATACGTGTATTGCGGGCCCCAGCGGTTCCGCTCGCTCGCCGACCACATCTTCCGCAACGACGGGGGCCGCTTCGTCGACGTGACGGCCGAGGCCGGGATCGTCGACCCCCATGGACGGGGCCTGGGCGTTGTCGCCTGCGACTTCGACGGCGACGGCCTCGTCGACCTGTTCGTCTCCAACGACCAGTCGGCGAATTACCTGTTCCGCAACCTGGGAGGCTTCCGGTTCGAGGAGGTCGGGGCCATCTCGGGGGTCGCCAGCAGCGCCGACGGCCTGTACCAGGCCAGCATGGGGATCGCGTGCGGCGACGGCGACGGCGACGGCCTGCCCGACCTGGTCGTGACCAATTTCCTCAACGAGGGGACCACCTACTACCGGAATCTCGGCCAGGGCCTCTTCGCCGACCACTCGAACGACACGGGCCTGATGTCCCGGACCCGCTACCAGCTCGGGTTCGGCATCGCGTTCCTGGACGCCAACGCCGACGGCTGGCCCGACCTCGCCATCACCAACGGCCACGTCGACGACTTCCGGCCCGACGAGCCCTGGAAGATGCCCTCCCAGTTGCTCCTGGGCACGCCCAGGGGCCGTTGGTCCGACGCCTCCGAAACGGCCGGCCCCGCCTGGGCCGTGCCCCGCCTGGGCCGCGGCCTCGCCGCGGGCGACCTGAACAACGACGGGCGGGTCGACGTGCTGATCCTGCCCCAGGGCCAGCCCCTGTCCTACCTGCGGAACGACACCGAGGGGGGCGGCCACTGGCTAATCTTGCGGCTCGAAGGCACCGGCTCGAACCGAGACGCGATCGGGGCGCGCGTCCGGGTGGTAGCCGGCGGCCGCCGGCAGTCCGCGTGGCGTTTCGGAGGGGGGAGTTACCAATCGGCCGGCGACCCCCGCCTGCACTTCGGTCTGGGCGACGCCACGCGCGTGGATGAAATTGAGGTGGCATGGCCATCGGGCCGCGTCGAGCGTCACTCCAACGTCGGGGGAGATAGGGCCTACCTCCTTCGCGAGGGGGACGGCCCGCCGCGAGCGCTGCCCGGATTTTCCGCTGAAGGCCCTTGCAACGGCCCGGACGCGCCGCAAAGATAGCGCCGATCTCGTCCCTTCGGGGATGCCACATTTCTCCATCCGACGTTTCCAAGGTCGTGCCTCGTCCCTGATCCCCGCGGACCTTCGGTCCTCGGCCGCGTCACCTCACGGGCGGGTCGCCGACGTACGCGCCGTCTTCGATCGGCCCGGGGGCCGTCGATGGCCGCGTGGCATCCATGCCCCGTCGCACCCGGAGCCAGTCCATGCGCGTCCTCCAATCCGCCTGCGCCGGGATGTCGGCGATGGCGATCGCCCTCGGCGTTTCCTTCCTCGCGGCCGGTTGCGGCGGCGGCGACGGCAACAAGATGGCCGAACCCCCTCCCCCCGGCGTTCAGGAGAAGCAGATCGAAACCCTTAACAAGGAGTACGGCAAGTTCTACAAGGACCAGGCCAGGCAGGCCAAGAAGAAGCGTTAAAGGCGGGCGGTCAGGCCCCGATCTAGCGGACCGACCCCCGCGCCCGCGTCACCCACCTCTCCCCCCTTCGTTCCCAGGAGATTCCTCCATGATTCGCCGACCATCTCGCGGCTTCACCCTGATCGAGCTGTTGGTCGTCATCGCCATCATCGGCGTCCTGA
Organism: Isosphaeraceae bacterium; assembly: GCA_046350035.1. GTDB lineage: Bacteria > Planctomycetota > Planctomycetia > Isosphaerales > Isosphaeraceae > CALLYK01. The sequence goes on from JAXMBD010000009.1 coordinate 26,506, forward strand.
TCGCCCTGCTCTTGCCGGCCGTGCAGCAGGCGCGCGAGGCCGCGCGCCGGATCCAGTGCACGAACAACCTCAAGCAGATCGGCCTGGCGATCCACAATTACGAGGGCGCCACGCGATCGTTCCCCCTGGGCGCCTCGTTCCAGCAGCAGAACTACCCCGCCGGCGGCGACTTCGCGATGTGGAACTCGTTCAGCGCCCACGCCCTGATGCTCCCCTATCTGGAACAAACGGCGCTGTACAACGCGATCAACTTCGCCTGGAGCCCCTCCACGCGGGCCCACGACCCGACGGTCTACCTGCGCGTGCTCGACGCCTTCATGTGCCCGTCGGATCCGAACGTGGGCAAGAAGAACATCAATAGTTATGCCGCCTCGTTCGGCGCCTGCACGACCGGGATGTTCGACTGGACCGACCAGGTCCCGGCGTGGGCGAACTTCCAACGCCCGGCGGATTCGTCCGGCGTCTTCACCTTCGGCCGGTCCTACGGCATCCGGGACGTGATCGACGGCACCTCGAACACGGTCGCGTTCTCCGAGTGGGTGGTCGGCATCGGCGGCCGGTTCTACGACAACTACACCCCGCCGCAACGGCACCGCGGCAACCTCCTGATGGCCTCATCCGCGACCGGCCCGAACGTCCTGAACGCCTCGCAGAACGCGGCGGGCGTGATCAACGCCCTCAACGGCTGCCGGACGGAGTTCCGCCAGTCGAGCGCCGACGGCCAGATCGCCGACTTCAAGGGCTGGCGGTGGTCGCAGGGCACGGCGGGCTTCTCGATGTTCAACACCGTGCAGGTCCCCAACGACAACTTCGGCGGCTGCCGGCTGGGCGGGAACCCCGATTACTGGCCCGACAGCAGCTACAGCATCGGCGCGGCCAGCTACCACGCCGGCGGCGTCAACGCGGCGATGGCCGACGGCAGCGTCCGCTTTATCAAGAGTTCGATCAACCAGCAGACCTGGTGGGGCCTGGGCACCCGCGACGGCGGCGAGGTCATCAGCTCCGACTCTTACTGAGCGGACGGCTGACGCGCCGATCCGCCGGGCGGTTCGGTCGCACCGGCACGGCTGTCCCGCCCGGTGCGACCGAACCCATTTTCAGGCGACGGGCGGGTGCGGCAGGATCAAGCCCTGGCGATCGCCGGTTGTTTCACGCCGCGGCGCCGCTCGCCGACGGCCGATGCCGCGAGCAGGCCCACCAGGATCGCGACCGCCAGGTGGGCCAGGAGCCGGGCGAAGGGCGAGGTGGCGATCGGCTGCACCGTCCTGGCGAACGGCAAGAGGGCCGCGCCCGCGACCTCGTAGAGCCCGGCGCCCGCGCATCCGCCCAGGAATCCGCCCAGCATCGCCTGGGCCGCCTTCCCACGCCCCCCCAGGCCGAGGCCGAAGCTCAGCCCACCGACCGCCCCGATCGTGCCCCAGATCCCTCCGTGGCAAACCAGGGGCAGGAGGAGGTTCTGATCCCCCTCGCCGGTATCGTGCCTCGCGAAGTAGAGGCCCACCATCAAGAAGCTGGCGATTGCGCCGGCGGCCGTCCCCAGCATCGCACCGATCCCGGAGGCGCGAAGTCCCCGAACGGTTGAGCCGCCCAGCCAGCCCCCCGCCAGCCCCATCGCCGAGGCCACGAAACCGCCCAGCACGCCGTAGGCGAGGGCCGCGTTCCTGGTATCACTGGCCATTTCGTCTTCCAGCGTCGGGAGCATCATCGTCACCCCCATCGCCGTGACCGGCCGGAGGGGCGGGCGGAACGCCGTCACGGTAAATTCGCCGACGAGCCAGGAGGCCAGCCCCGCCAGTAACCCGGCACCGGCCGCCAGCATCACCGCCCGGGGCGAGGATCGCGGCGCGATCTCGGCCGCGACCGGCGAGGCCGGATTCGCGGGGGACGTCGGCGTCTCGGGGAGGCCGGTCAGGCCCGGATCGGCGGCATGTTCGGGGGGGTTCATGGGAGGCCTCGGCTCCTGGATTGCTCGCCTCGGCGCCGGATCCCGATGCAGATCACCGGCGATCCCGGGGGCGTCGATGATTGTCCGCGACCCATCGCAAAAGGCAAGGCGCAAGCGGCCGGCAGCGCTTTCCAGGCCGCATTCCCTTGGGAGACGTCGCCGTCGTTCAGGCCTCGGAAGCGGAGAAGCTCGGGGAGCGCCCCGTCGGGTCGTCGTTCCACGCTTCGATCGCGTCGATCGGTCGATCGGGCCGGTTTGCAATCCGAGCACGCCGGAGAGCAACGGGCCTTCCGCGGGTCAGGGCATGGCGGGTGCTCGGGAGCCGGGCGTGTCTGCGCCGATCGTGCCCGGTCGTCCCGCGATTGCCGGCGTCCCGCCCGGCCCCGCCCGTCGCCGGCCTTCAGTCATCGTCGGAGATCATCTCCCCGCCGGCGCGGGTGGCCAGGGCCCGGCAGATCGCGGGGTCCATCGAGGCGCCCAGGAACCGGACGCTGCCGTCGCCGAAGACGAAGTGGGCGCCGGGGTTCGAGTGGTTGCCGCGGAATCCCTGGGGCCCCCACGGAACGCCCTCTTTCTTTTCCCCCGAGACCCAACCCAGCACCATGGCCGCCCCCGAATTGGTCGGGCCGGTGCTATCGTCCTGGCCGAGCCGGCCACCGGCCACGGCGCCCGTCCAGGTGGACGGGCCGAGCGTCTTGCATCGCTCGCCGACCATGAGGGTTTGCGACATCCCGTCGAGGACCTCGGCGAACCGGAGCGATTTGTTGCGGGCGAAGAAGCCGCCGCTATCGCGCCCGATCGGACCCGGGCCGGCCACGCCCGCGAAGCTCGACGAGCCAACCTCCGCCAGCACCGTGCCGGGCGAGAAATTATCGAAGACCGTCCAGGTCGGGGGCGGCCGGTCGGTCGGGCAAACGAGGGTGTGGATCTGACTGAGCCGGATCGACCAGTTCAGGGAATCGGTCACTTCGGCTTCGAAATTGATCGCGGCATACAACTGCGTCTGTTCGAGTTGGGTGAGGATCAAAGCCGACCAGCCCCAGCCCGGCCCGGTCTCGTCGCCTTCCACGTCGAAACCGGTGATGTAACCGGGCGGGAAGGCCCCCGTCCGCGATTCGTAATTGTGGAGGGCCAGCCCGAGTTGCCGGAGGTTGTTCAGGCACTGCACGCGCATCGCCGAGGCCCTCGCCAGGTGCAAGGCCGGCAGCAGCAGGGCCAGCAGCACGCTGATGATGGCGATCACCACCAGGAGCTCGATCACCGTGAACCCCCCGGTCCGGCGGGTACTCGATTTCGGGGGCGGTAGGGCTCGCATCGTCGGGCTCCGGGGGTCGCTCCACGCTCCATTCTCCGCCCCGATCCTATCCGCGCCGGAACCCTCAGTCAATTGTAAGACATCCGGGCGAAGTCGGGCTCGGAGGAAGCGGGACGGGTTCGGGATGGCCCGGGAGCCGTTGAGTTGAGGGGCAATGCGGCTACCCCCCTCCCTTGGGGATCCGATAGCACGGGCGTTGGCCGATTCAGCCGTTGCGATACATCTTGTCGAGCGGCGATCCCGGGGGCTGCCCCTTCTTGCCGGGCGCGGCCTTCTTCTTGGTGCCGGGCTTGGTGGGCGGCTCGACCGGTTCGGGCGGGGGCGGTTTCTTGAGGTCGAAGTCGAACGTGCCCCCACCGCTCGGGATTTCGCGGTCGAACTTCTCCTCGATCCGGTGGCGCATCGTGTTGGGGTCGTCGGCCGTTCTGGAGCGTTCGGCGAGCGACCGCATGTACTCGTCGCCGCCGCCCGACGCCGAGTTGGCGGACTCGGGGCCGTTGATCGAGACGCGGACGACGTACTTCCCCGGCGACAGGCCGGACCGCCCCTCGTGCATCGCCTTGTAGTAGCCGGAGGCGCCGGTGATGTCGCCGCCGGGCGTGGTCGCGGCGTTCTCGGCGCGGGGCTCGAAAGCGATATGCGCCCTGGAGACCGGCTGGCCCTCCAGGGTCACGGTCCCGCTGACCGGCACGAGGCCGGGCTTGCCCCCGCCGCAGCCGACGGTCATCCCCAGGGCAAGGGACGAGGCCGCCACGAGCAGGGCCATCGATTGGCGCATGGCTATCTCTCCTCCCGCACGCGGGATCAAAACTCGTCCGCGCCGATGATCTCGCGGCCGTTGATCGATTGCAGGCCCCACCAGATACTGGGGTTAATGCTGTTCTTGATGAAATGGATGCTGCCGTCGGCGAACGCCACGTTCAGGCCGGAAGGGTGCATGCTGCCCATCACGTAGGCGTAGAGGAGCTTGTTCGGGTTCGAATCGCCCGAGCTGCTGGGGGCCTTGTAGGCCGCGTTGGGCAGGTAGATCGGATAGTCCGGGTCGATCCCGGGACGGGCGGCCCGGCCGTGCGTCGAGGTATGGGTCCCCGCGCCCCAGTAGGGCCCCATCGCGGGGGAGATGTGGTACTGCGGCGACTCGCCGACCATCATCGTCGAACTCTGGCCATCGCGGATCTCGCGGAGGAAGGTCGAGAGGTCGTTGTAGAAGGCCCCCCGGAGCGTTCGATCGGGCATGATCTGGGCGGCGCCGGGGCAATCGAAGTCGGTGTAATAGCCCGAGCAGAGTAGGTAATTACTCCGACGCCCTTCCTGGATCGAGAACGTCTCGCGGCAGCAGGGGAACGGGTCCGGGTTGCTGGCGATTTCGGGCCTGTCATCCGACGGGCAGGCGTAGACCCCCACGAGGCGGCTAACCACCGTCGTATTCGCAAGCGAACTTCCCATCAGGTTGCCATTCGGGCCTGCACGATCGTAGCCGAAGACCGAATTGGCCGACGCCTGGCTGAAGTTATAAGCGTCGAACAGGGCGGTCTGTTCGAGGTAGGGCAGCAGCAGGGTGAAACCGGTCGTGTTCAACACCTCACCGCTATTGGGGTTGATTCGCTGGCAACTGCCCGACCGGATCTTGGCCGGGGGCAGCGCGGCCACGGCCGTCTCGTAGTTGAGCAACGCCAGGCCGATCTGCCTCAGGTTGTTCGTGCACTGGGCCCGCCGGGCCGCCTCGCGGGCCTGCTGGACCGCCGGCATCAAGAGGCCGATTAGCACGCTGATGATCGCGATGACCACCAGCAATTCGATCAACGTGAACGCTCGCGGCCGACCCACGCCGCCGCGACCGATCCGCATGCGCACCCCGCCCATGGCCGTCCCCCCGTCGCCAGGTTCCGATCCCTCGGGTTCGTTACGTCGCGTACGAAAAACAGATCAAACCAGACGAGCCGGGACGGACAAGATCCCATGCTCACCCGCATTCATGCGCGGGTGGACTCCGCGGGTCAAACGAAAATTCTCGGAAGTCGAATTTTGCCCGATGCGTTGGGCGTGGGAGCCTTGCGTGCTTCCCGAGCCGGGAATGGGCCAGCACCTTCGTGGAAGGCGCCAGGGGGCCGATCGGGTCGACCCGTGGGCATCGATCGGTCGGTCCGGAGAGACCGGGGGGCGGGGCCGGCCGACGAGGGGGTGACCGGGGCTACTGGGCGGCTTCTCGGCGGAAGATCGTCTTCCCCTTCCTTGAGGGTCTCCTCGATGCAGACGTCGCGGATCGGCATCGGCTCGACCTTCGGGGGGTTGCGGTCGAGGACCACGAGGTCGGCGAGCTTGCCGGGTTCGAGGCTGCCCTTGCTCGCATCCTCGCCATGCTGCTCGGCGGCCCAGATCGTCATCGCCTTGAGGCGTCCGCGCGGGCGTACCCCGCCCGCATGCCGGTGAGCCGAGACCGATGCGCCCCGTGAGGCTTGCCACCCGGAATCGCCGCTCCCCAAGGGCAAACTCTACAACCCGGTCGGATGGCTATCCGTCGACCCTGGCATCGCCATCCCCGATCCCAAGTTTGTCCTTGCGTTTCGGGCTGGCTTGTCCATTTTTGATGAGTGAGAGGGAAAGCTGGAGCCTACCCCCCGGTCATGGAGAAACCACGATGGCCGGATCGACGGTCTGGGATGAGCCGCCGCGGACGGCGGGCGAGGTTCTGCGTATCCATGAACTCTGCGAAGCCCTCGAAGATTCGTGGAGGGGAGGCCATCGCCCTCGGCTCGAAGGCTATCTGGTCCAGGGCCTGGATCTGACAGTCTCGCCTTTCCTGGACCTGTTGATCGTCGAGATCCAAGTCCGCCGCGGCCTGGGCGAGAGCCCCGAACTGGGCGAGTACGCCGCACGATTCGCGGGCTTTGAGCCGGCCGTCACCGAGGCTTTTCGCCGGGCTGGCCCCGCCGTCGAGGATCTCACGACCGTCTACCCCGCCGAGCCGTCCCCCGACCACCCGACCGGCAACCTCGCCCCCTACTTCGACCTGGGCACGATCGGCGAAGGAGGGATGGGGACGGTCCATCGTGTCCTGGATCCGTGGCTCCACCGCGAGATTGCCCTCAAGGTCATCAAGCCGCAGTACCTGCTTACTTCCTCGATGGCCGGCCGATTCTGGCGCGAGGCCCGACTCACCAGCCAGTTGCAGCACCCCGGCGTACCGCCGGTCCACGAACTCGGCACACTGCCCGACGGCCGGCCCTATTACACAATGAAGCTGGTGAAGGGCCAGACGCTCTTCGACCTGCTCCAGGGCCGCTCCGGCCCATCGGCCGACCTGCCCCGGTTCCTCGCGATCTTCGAGCAGGTCGCCCTGGCGATCGCCTACGCCCACAGCGAACGCGTCGTGCATCGCGACCTGAAGCCCCGCAACATCATGGTCGGCGCATTCGGCGAAGTTCAGGTGATGGATTGGGGGCTCGCCAAGTCGCTCGGCCCCAGGGATCTAGACGACGGCAACGAGGAAGAGCCGGATGGCTGCCACGCCAACACGGCCTACGACGACGAAGACGCCACCCGGACGGGCGTCATCCTCGGCACGATCCCCTACATGCCTCCCGAGCAGGCGCGAGGCGAGGCCGCGCGCCTGGACGAACGGTGCGACGTCTTTGCGCTCGGATCGATCCTGTGCGCGATCCTGACCGGCGAGGCGGCCTACATCGGAGGATCGCGAAACGCATTGCTGGACCGGGCAGCCCGGGGCGACCTCGCCGATGCCCACGATCGCCTCGATCGCAGCGGCGCGGACGATGAGTTGATCGCGTTAGCGAAGGCATGCCTCGCCCCCGAGCCCTCGGCCCGACCGGGCTGCGCCGCCGAAGTCTCGCGGCGGATGGCCGGCTATCAGGAAGCCGTCCGCCGGCGCCTGCACGACGCCGAGCTGGCCCAGGTCGAGGCCCAGTCTCGCGCCGAGGAGGAAGGGAAGCGCCGGATCGTGGCCGACGAGCTCGCGCGGGAAGCCAGGGGCCGGGCCTCGGTGGAACGGTCGCGTCGCCGCCGGACGGCCGCGCTGGCCGCCGCCTCGCTGTCCTTGATCGTGCTGGTCGGCGGCCTGGTGCTCTGGAGCCTCCGGAAGATCCAAGTCGACGAGCGGGAGACGGATCGCTTGTTCGCGCTCACGGCCGCGGCCCTGAACGAAGCCCTTGCGGCCGAGGCCGACGAAAAGCCCTGGGTCAAGGTTCAGGAGCAGGCGCGGGCCCTGCGCGATTGGATTGACCACGCATCGATCGGCCAAGGCACGCATCGTTCGGCCAAAAACCTGCTCGCCCGAATCGAGGCCGAGGCCCATGCGGCCGAGCGCGATCGGGCCCTGTTCAAGGGGATCGTGAGCGTCCGCAACCTCCGCGAGGAGGTCGGCGACGAAGGAAGTCTGGAGGGATTCCGCCGGTTGTTCCTGGTGTATGGACTGGATTCCGCGATCGACCCCGAAGTTGTGGCGACGGCCCTCCGGCAGCGGCCGGAATCGGTGCGAATCGCGTTCGCGTCCGGCCTGGACGAGGCCGCCATCATCGCCCGCGAGATCTCCTGGGATTCGGGGGAATGGGGGCGATGGAGCCAACTCGCCACGGCGATCGACCCCGACGAGGCCCGCCAGGAAGTTCGGGCCGCCTGGTTCGGCGAGGACGAGGGACGATTGCGAGTGATGGCCCGCGACCTCGAGCGAATCGATCGCCTCAGCCCCGCCGCCATCGCACTCCTTGCCCGGACGGTTGAAGGAAGCGACGACCGGGGTCTTGCCATCGCGGTTCTCAGGCGTGGTGTCGCACGACACCTTCACGACCTCTGGCTGAACCACGGCCTGGCCAGCCGGCTGGAGAGGACCGGCCCCGAGGGTCTTGCCGAGGCGATCGGATACTATCGGGTGGCCCGGCAGATCGAAGCGGGCACGGGCCGGGCCCTCGCCGACCTCCTTGACCAAAGGGGGCAAGGGATCGAAGCCGAAATGATCTATCGCGAATCCATCAAAGGAAGCAAGATCGATTTCGGCAATTATTACAAATTTTCCATATTTCTCAAGGAACATGGCAAATCGGCCGAAGCGAAATTTTATCTCAATAAATTAATTGACTATTGCAATCAATTGATAAGAATAAATCCCGGAGAAGCCAGCACGTACAACGACCTTGGCCTCGCACTGCGGGCCTTGGAACGGATCGATGAGGCGATCGACGCACATAGCCATGCGATTCGACTCAAGGCCGACCTCGCCTCGGCCCATCATAACCTCGGGATCGCCCTCGAGGCCCGACAACGGCTGGACGAGGCTGTCGAGTCCTTTCGCGAGGCCAATCGATTGCGACCCAGCGATCCTGCGATCCTCTACAGCCTCGGTCTCGCCTTGCGTTCCCAGGGGCGGCTCGAAGAGGCTCTCGACGCGATGAAGCGGGCGATTTCCCTACGGCCCGACTTTGCGAAAGGGTTTCAAGGCCTCGGCATCGTGCTGCGATCCCTGAAGCAGTACGGAGGGGCCGTCGACGCCCATCGGCAGGCCATCCGACTGCGGCCCGACCATTATGCCTCCCACCTCAATCTCGCCAATTGCCTTCGGGATCTCGGCCAACTCGATGAGGCGATTGCGGAGTTTCATAAAGCGATCGAATTGAAGCCCGATGACGCCCTCGCCCGCCTGAATCTGGGCATCGCCCTGAACGACAAAACGAGGCTCGACGATGCCGCCGTCAGCTTTCGCCGGGCGATCGACCTCGATCCGGATCTTGCCGACGCTCACATCCATCTCGGCTGGACCTCATCCCAACTAGGCCGGTCCGCCGAGGCTGAGGCCGCCTACAGGAAGGCTATCCAGTTGCAACCTAATTCGGGCGACAACTACCATTCGCTCGGCCGTGCCCTGTCCGGGCAGGGTAGGCTCGATGAAGCCGCGGATGCTTATCGCCAGGCGACCCGGCTCAAGCCCCTCGACGCACAAATTCACTACAATTTGGGCGTCGTGCTGGCGGCCCAGGACCTTGTCGAACCCGCCCTGGTTGAATACCAGGAAGCAATTCGTCTCCAGCCCGATTATGCCGAGGCCCACTGTAATGAGGGCCAGATCCTGAGGAGGCTTGGCCGATATCCCGAGGCTCTCGAGGCGTTGCGCATAGGGCACGAACTCGGATCGAGGCGGCCGGATTGGCGATACGCGTCGGCGCAGTGGCTCGCGAGGGCGGAGCGACTGGTGGGGCTCCAGCGGAGGCTGCGGTTCGTACTCAGCGGCCGCGAGTCCCCAACGGATAACTCCGAACGCCTGGAATTCGCGCAGATGGCCTACGACACGAGACTCCATGCCGGCGCCGCCCGGCTCTGGGCCGAGGCGATGGAGGTCGATCCCCAGGTCGCCGAGTCTCGCCAACCCTCGTACCGCTACGACGCCGCCTGTGCCGCGGCGCTGGCCGCCGCCGGCGTAGGGATGGACGAACCGCCGACCGACGAAGCCGAGCGGACAAGGCTCCGGGCGCAGGCCCTCGATTGGCTGCATGCCGAGTTGTCGTCCTGGTCCTTGATCGCGGAATCCCGACCACAAGACCGGCCCGCTGTGGTCAAGGCACTCCGGCACTGGCAATCCGACGTCGATCTCTCCGGCGTGCGGGATCAGGCGGCATTGGAGTCGCTGTCGGCGGCCGAACGACCCTCCTGGATCGCCCTGTGGGAACGGGCCGCCCATTTGATTCGTATTGCCGAAAAATAAACTGCATATAATCCAACGACTTTTTTTCCTATAACAAGATCGAGCCTGCGCATCGCAAGTGAGGCAGCCTTACGATGCTCGCGAGGCACGGATGATCGATCGTCCCCAGATGGCGATGTGGTTTGATAGACCCTCGAGCAAGGCAATCCTTCACCCCAGCAGGATTGAACTTCCATATTTCGAGGGAGAAAAAGTCTCCCTCCGATGATGCAACGACTCGACTAAACCGTCCGCCGTCGACCCATCTCAGCCCTTGGACGGCCCGGCGATGGGGAGCGAGGGGTCGCCGAACAGCATGAATTTCATCCCCTGGAAGAAGATGCTGGCGGGGTACCAGTCGGCGTTGGGCCGGATCGTGGCGAGCTTCTCGCGTTCGTAGTAGTGGGCGATCGCGTCCGACCAGCAGTCGCCCAGAAGCGGCTCCTCGCGGGCCTTCAGGCCCAGGATGAAGCCTTCCATCAGGGTCAGGCCGCAGGGCTGGCTGCCGGTGTTGCAGCCGATGTAGGCGACGGCCCATTCAGGCCGCGGCGGAGCAGGCCCTCCCCCAGGCCGTCCGGGTTGTGCGGGCCGGATTGTTGAGGAGCCGGCAGGGGCGGCGGTTCCGTGAAGACCTCGCCGAAGTTGTCCTGCTGGTCGAGGCCCTGGATGTCGATGCCGAGCACCTCGGCAAGGGATGACCGGCCGTTCGGGCAGTCGAGCAGCCGGCCGACGCCGCTCGCGATCGGCGAACGGTCGGCGTTGTTCAACACGGGAGCAGGCCATCGAAACCGGTAAACTTTCCCAAGGAGAATGTATCACTGCCGTGGCCGGCGTGCCGGATAGGCCACGCCCCCGGTTCATCAGCGAAACGAACCGGGCTTCATCGGTGGGAATCAGGCCGGCGTCATCGACGGTCGGCCGACCAGCCGGAGAACATTCGGCGATGGATTTGTCGGCATCGAAGGCGACTATCGACCAGCCGCCGACCAGCAGGAAGGCGGCCGCCACATCCAGGGGCGTCGCCGGAAGTCGCGATCGCTTCTCGTAGCCGATCGACACCGGCCGAAGATCGTCACCAGCTGGTCCAGGTCGCCAGCCGGCCAGCGTCCCGGCGACATCGGCGCGTCGTCGATCGTCGTAGTCGATCACGGTCGTCTTGTTCTTCTCGCCGCGGACCTCGCCGAAGTAGCCGGCATGGAACCCGTCCTTGCGGGCGTTCCAATCGTCGAACGGCCGTCGGAGCAGGCGAGGTCGACATGCCTTCGAGGTAAGCTCGGGTAGGAGCAGCATGTCGAAGGCCGGCGGCGTCACGCGGTGGTGCCTTGGCGGACGGGCAGGCAATCGGCGTCGCCCTGGCAAGGCCGTAGCCGATCTTGCGAGGCCTTCGGGCGTCGTACAGGAACCGCTTGAGCTTCTCGGGGTCGTCGCCCCCCTGCCCTTGCCGGAGGGCGTCTTCGAGCGTGACCAACTCGGTCGGCCGGATTGCCTTCTTGAACTCGACGTATGGGCCCAGGGCCTCGGCGAACCTCGACGGTACGACGATCAACATGGCCGATTCGGCCGGATCCTCGGGGAAGCCGAACGGCATTGCCGGCAAGCTGAAGAATAAGGACATTTCGGGTGCACTCCGGGGATTGGCAAGGGTAAGGAGCCAGGAACCGATCGGGCGGCGAACTCGGTTCTCAACCCCTTTTCCTCGCCGTGGGGACGATCGATGGCTGGCCAGTGGCCGGCGTCGGGTGACTACGGCTTCTTCTCCTCGTCTGCCGGCTTCCGACGGCCTCGAACTTCTTGATCCAGGTCGTGGTCGGGTTTGGCGGGATCGAGGACGCCGAGCAGAAACCCCATGGCTTCGTCGGCGAGTTCCTTGTTCCCTCGCAGGCGATGGAGATAGGCCATTTCGTACAGGTCTTGATGCGCCAGGTTCGCGGTCGGCTTGCTGATCACATCGGCGATCTTCAAGGCCGCCTGGAAATCTTCCAGGGCCGCGTCGTACTCCTTCAGATCGAGCCGGCAGATGCCGCGGCTTACCAGGACGGTCGCGACCTCGATGCTGTTCTCGCGAGCTGCTGGCGAAAAACCAGCAAGACCTGGTCGTAGATCTCGACGGACTTCCGATCATCGCCCTGTCGAAACCACCACCGCCAGGTTGAATCGGGTCCGTGCCCCCGGGAGAGTCCCACGGCGAAGATCTCGTCCCGCATCGCGGCCACCTGATTCAGCAGGCCGGTCGCCTTCTCGTAGTCCTTCTTGCGAAACCACGCGTTCGCGAGGTTCTCCGAGCTTGACGGCCAGCTCCGGGTGGACCTCGCCCATCAGGCGGCGGATGATCGCGATGCCTTCCTCGTAGAGCGGGATCGCCTCGTCGACCTTGCCGAGCTTCATCTTGCTCACGGCGAGCGAGTTCAGCCCATCCGCGATCTGGGCTCATTGCCCTCTTCACGGAGAAGCGGGCAAGTCGGTCACCTGCATCTCCGCCGATTCCGGTCCCCCTTCCAGTACTCCGCCAGCCTGGATTTCAGGTCCGCGACGTCGATCGATCGCGGGGCGAGGCCTTCGGCAGACGATCCAGCATTTCCTCATTCTGCAAGGCGTATTTCTCAGCCTCCTCATATCGGGAGAGGTTCAGCAGGGTGAATGCTATCTTCATCCGCTGATTCAAGAGCGCCGGAATGTCGACCTCATAGCCCTCCAGAATCCCGAGCGCCTCCTCGTGGACTGCCAGCGGCTCCTGCTCCTCGCCCTTCGTCGAAGACGCCCGAGCCCAGGCCGCTGAGCGTCTCGAAGTGGCCGATAGTGTTCGCGTCGGCTCCCTCCCTGCGGAGGGCCAGCGCCCTCCGCAGCTGCCGGATGGCCTCCTCGTTCTTCCCCAGCGACTTCAACGTCCGGCCCAGGAAGGTGCGCACCGCCGCATCCACTCTCGGCTGATCTTTGAGGGTTTTGTCGGCGTCGTCCGAGGCCCTGTTGATCAGTTCCAGGACGGTCACCTCGCGGGAGCCGTCCATCGAGGGGTCGACCGACTCGAACATCTGCGCGACGAAGCCGCTGAAGGCCGTCGCACGGGCGGCTTCCTGGTTCGCCCGGTCCCGCTCCAGGTTCGCCGCTTGCTCCGCGAGCGTGGCCCGGTCGCGTTGCTCCTCGGCCTGTTTGCGCTGCCCCGCCTCCAGATTGCGTGCGGTCCTCGCATCGTCCCGTTGGTGGCGTATCTCGATGAGGCCCCAGGTGGTGCCCAGGACGCCGCCGATCAGCGTGAGCAGGATGATGGACGCGGCGGCGACCTGTGTCTTGTTGCGGCGCGCGAACTTCTTCAACCTGTAGCCGCGGCTGGGCGGGCGGGCCTCGACGACCTCGTCGTCCAGGAACCGCTGGAGGTCGCGGGCGAGGCCTTTGGCCGTGTCGTAACGCCGATTGCGGTCCTTTTCAGGGCCGCTGTCACCGCCCAGTCGAAACCGCCCGCAACAGCTTCGCCAGCCACCGCCGGGTTCGATACTCCGATTCGCCGCGATGTTGGGCAAGGCTTCGGCGGTGCTGAGCTTCGTGCTCGGCCAGGGCGGTCGACCTCGCGGACCATGCGGAGCATTTGCCGAGGATCGCGGCGCGCGGAACTGGCGGGCGTCAGGGGCGGCAGGCCGGTCAAGAGTTCGTAGAGCATCACGCCCAGGGCGTACACGTCGATCCGCGTGTCGATGTCCATCGAGGTCGGATCGGCCTGCTCGAGGCTCATGTACGTCGGCGTGCCGACGATCGCGCTGGTATCGGCGAAGCTCGCATCGGTGAGCTTCTCTGCTCGGTCGCCTTGGCCGCCGAAATCGATGACCTTGGGCGTGGGCCGGCCGTCCACCTCGGTGACGAGCACGTTGCCCGGCTTGAGGTCGCGGTGGATGATCCCCTTCTGGTGGGCATGCTGCACCGCCTGGCACACGACGAACAACTCCAGCCAGGCCTTCACGTGAGCCGCTGCCGGTCGCAGTAATCGGTAAGCGGGATCCCTTCGACCAGTTCCATGACGAAGAACGGGCGCCCGGCCGGGGTGAGGCCGCCGTCGTAGATCCGGGCGATGTTGGGGTGGTCCATCAGGGCCAGGGCCTGGCGCTCGGCGTCGAACCGCGCCAGCACGCCGCGCGAATCCATCCCGGTCTTGATCAGCTTGAGGGCGACCTGGCGCCGGACCGGCTTGGTCTGCTCGGCCAGGTACACGGAGCCCATTCCGCCCTCGCCGATCATCCCCAGCAGGGTGTAGCGGTCGGCGATGACCGTGCCGATCGCCTCGTCCGTTGCTGTTCTGGCCGCGCGGGGCGCGGTGTCTTCGGATTGCCTCGCCTCGGTGGCGTCGGGATCGGGGCGGGCCAGGGTCATCGTCCCGCCGGCGGGCCGGTGCTCCCCGGTCGCGTCGGTCAGGGGCAGCGCCGATTCGCATGCCACGGTCGCCTCGGGATCGGCGCGGTCGATCGCCCCCGCCGGCCCGATGGCCCGGTCCCCGCGGTCGCAAGCGATGGCCGGTCGAAGACGGGCCGGCGCTGGGGCGTAGACGGCCAGGAGTTCCTCCAGGCGTCGGCGCAGGCCCGGATTCCCGGCGCAGGCCCGGTCGAGGAATGCGGCCCGCTCGACCAGGTCGTTCCGATTCAGGGCCTCGGCGAAGAGGTCAGGTCGTCCGCAGGGGCTCCTCTGCAGGTGGTTCATTTAGCCAGAGCGGAATCGACCGTCGAATCGAACGGTCGTTTCGCGGGTATTCTCACCAGACAGGTCGGCCGCCAGCGGGGCGAAGGTCGAACCGTCGAGGGCGTCGTGGACCTCAAGGACCTCGCCGACGGGTCGCGGTCGGAATCTCGCCTTCCGGTGGGAGAGGCAGGCGTGGGCGTGAGCGACCAGGAAGTGGCGCATGTCTCGGCGGTGAAGTCTCCCCGGCCGTTGGAATTCCTGGTCGCCGATCGGCCGCAGAGAGGGCTCGCGGACAAGCGGGTCGGGGGAGAAAAAGGGGTCGGGAATCGATCTTGCCGGTAAAAATGGGGTCCCCGACCCCTTATTCTCCCCCTGGAAAGTTATGCGGTCGGGCGTTATCCTAAAATGCCTTGGATTTTGGGTACGTCTCCGTATTCGCAACTCCGATCAATTATGAAACTTCGAATTGCCGTATGGCTTTCCGCCCCCGCAAGAAAGAAGGTCCGCCAGAGCAAGGTCTCCCGCTGCCAGCCTTGCGACATGATCCGCAAGCACGTCGCCCGCTGCAAGTACAGCGAGAAGAACTTCTGACAGGCCAGGCGGAAGTAGAAGTCTCCCGACCGGGCTGGCTCAACCATAGCGGCCCCGGGTTTGCCCCCAGGCACCTGGTCGAGGCCAGGATCTTGCCCTTGGGCTTCGATCAGTCGATCACGACCAGGGAGTTCTCGGGGATTTCAGCCCACCCTCGATTATCGAGGGTGTCGATCACGTCGATGCGGAAGTGCGGGCGGCCAGGCAGGTTGGGCGGCAACTTCCGGACTTGTGCCTGGCGAAGCCGGCCAGGGTGGGGTGACCTGCTGCCGGATGCCGTCCGGGCGATCGGGGCGGTACGGAAGTCACCGGCGGGTCCCAGGTGGGCGTCCTCGGCCTTCCAGGTGATCTTCACGGCCGCCTCGTTGCCGGGCATCAACTGCGCCGGGCCCATGCGGACGAAGGGCGGGGTGGTGTCGACCTCGACGACCACCTCGGGGGGCTCGCCGGCCTGAGGGGGCCGGTCGCCCAGGCCCGAGGCCGACCGGGCGACGATCCGCAGGCCGTAGACCCCGTCGCCGGGCAACTCGGCCAGGAATGGGGAAGTCCGGTCGGGGTCCTGGCCGACGTAGGCCCAGTTCCGGCCGTTGTCGCGGGTCATCCACAACTCGACCGTCGCCGGCCCGCCCGGCCCTGCGTCGTCCACCGCGTACTTGAGCGGGAAGCGAGGGCTGCCGACGAGCAGTTGCGGGGCATCGCCGTTGCCGCCGGACGGGCCATAACTGGGGTTCGCGGCCGACGGGTTCCGGCCCATCGGCTCCTCATCGTCCGCGGCCTCGGAGAGCGGCGGCGGCTCGCCGGGCCTGGGTCCTGGGGCGGGGCGGGCCCTCGGAAAAGAGGGCGAGGGGCTCGGGCCCGAGCGATTGGCCGGGCGGACGATCGGCGTGATCGGCGGCGGCCCGGAGGCTTCGTCCGGCTCGTCGAGGCCGGGGGGCTCGGTTTCGGCGGTGCCGGGCAGGCCCTCCTTGACCACCTTGTCGGTGATCGTGCCGTTGCCGGCCCGGTCCATGATCGTGCCGCGGATCCGCAGCAGGTCGGCGGTGGCGGCATCGAAAACCACGTCGTTGGCCGGCAGGATTCGGGCCTTCAGGGGGACGCTCCGCCAGCTCGTGGCGCCTTCGGCCTGGTACTGGAGGTGGAGCTTGGTCAGGTCCAGGTTCTCGTCGCGGGCCTCATAATGGAGGTGGACGATGCTCCCCCGGCGCTCCTTCAAGGTCAGCACCAGGGTCGGCGCCGTCGTATCGACCACGACCTTGAGCCGGGGCTCGACATCTTCCTCGTCGGACGGATACAGGCGGCCGCGCGTGTCCTTGGTGCGGACGGCGAACCAGTACTCGCCGTCGCCGGGGGCATGAAACTGGAAGGTGGTCCGATCGGGAGTCGCCCGGTCGCTCGGCTCCCAACGGCCGCCCCGGTCGGCCGAGAACCAGAGCTGGACCTCGCTGAGCCTGGCCCTCTCGGACTGTTCCATGCTGAAGGGGATCTTGAACGACCTGGCTTTATGGAAGATCCGAGGGGCCGGCTCGTTCGGCTGGGCGGTGGCCGCGGGCGGCTTCTGAAGGGCGGCCGAGGCGCGTGGCAGACCGATGGCGAGGGCCAGGAAGCATCCTAGCCCGAGCAACCACCGAGGCCACTGCATCGGAATCGGCATCCGCCGCTTCCTCCTTCGCCCCCAGACCGCCCAGCTTCAAGCCATCACGAGCCGGAACTGGCGCGCGGCGACCCATATGCTCGGTGTATCGACTTTTCCGATCGTCGGGCTTGAAACGAAGCCGCGGGTTGTTGGGGCCATGCCGGGAGTCCTGGTTAACCGGGGGGTCTGGGCGATCAGATATTCGGGCGAAAGCCACTTCTCTCGCCGGGCAGAGGTGGGGGCGGAATCCCTGAATACTGGACTGGCGTTCCACCTCAACTCGTCGTGTTACCGAATCCGTGTCGCAAATCGTTCCCAGATATTGAGGAGGATGAGGAATCGGGAGGCCGGGCTCCCCAGCAAAGCGGGAGCGTCCAGGGGCGTTTCACCGGGTGGAGGCGACGGAGATGCGGATTCGAGCGGTTTGCGGGCACATCAGGCCCTACCCCGATCACGAAAGAAGGGGGGGTAGGCATTCCGTCCTGACCAATCCCGCCGAGATTCAAGCAACCGGCTGCCAGGAATGCCTGCCCTCGAACCGGACTCGGGTGCCCATGCGCAACCCGCTGGGAACCGTCCTCGCAAATTTTCGGGGAGGGGCCACTTCCGGGCGATCTGTTCGGGACGCGGCATCAGTGATCCGATGCCGGGGAGTCGCTACGGGAGGAGCGTTGGCGCGCGTGATGGCCGGGCCCCCCCGCCGATCCCGGCCGCTGGTGGCACCGCCCTTTCGCGTGTCGCCGGGCCCCGAGGGCCAACCAGCTACACGAAGCTGAATTCTACATCCACAAGAACAGTATACGTGATCCTGTCAGGCCACATATTAGGTATCTCTGGTTCGATATTCTCATTGAACTTGAAATCCGGTGATTCCTCCGTCGTGTTAGGGTCCTCCATTGTCGTAGGCTTAACGGCATGAGTATCTCCTTCATACCTCCTTTCATAGTTATTCTTGCCGGCGATGGAGCCGTTGTTCAGCACGACATGGCACTCAAAACGCCTTGAAATGTAGCCTCCCACGAAAGGACCGAGATCATCGAACACGCCCTTGTATCTCTTCTTTTTACCGCCAGGGATATCGCTATCGTATGTCAAATTCATACGGATTAATTTATCGTCCAGCGCGGCCGCTGCGCCCTGGGGAGCATCGGGACGAGGTTCCGTGGTCATCTTCTTCCCCCAAGCCTTCGAGGCGACTCGAGCACGGTTGGCGCCGCCGATCGGGCCGTTGCCCCGGGATACGCCGGCGGTTCTCGCGGATATCCCCGGCGGTGCCGGGGGGCGTCCTCAGCGAGCGGCCCTGGCTTTCCAGGCATCCGCCTCGGCCTCTCGGCCGGGCCAATTTTCGTACAAGGAGATCAGCCTTGCAAGCGCCTCCTCCCGCTTCGTGGGCGGCGCCCCCGCGTCCTTGTCCATGCCTTCGAATCCATCCTTCAGGAGCGGTTCGGCCAGCTCCCGTTTACCTTGCCCTGCGAGGATCCCGCCGTATCGCGACCGGGTCAGCGCGAGCTTCCAGGCGCTCGCCGACGGGTCCGAGGTTCGCTGTTCCAGCGCCCGCTCGAGCAGAGGCCCGGCCTCGTCGAGCCTGCCGGTCTCGAGGAGGGTCCAGCCGAGCAGCGAGCGGCATTCGGCGATCCTGGCTTCGTCCCTCGCCGTCGATCGTTCGAAGATCGAGAGGGCCTCGCTCGCCGTGGCTATCGCATCGTCCCAGAGCCGTTGCTCGGCGAGGGATGCGGCGTAGTTCAGCAGCGAACGGCCCAGTTCCGGCCGCCCCGGATGGCGCTCGCGGTTCCAGGCGATGACCCGGCGAAAGAGGGGCTCGGCCTGGGCGGAATCCCCCCGCTGGACCAAGGCCACGGCGAGCGTGTTCTTCAGCTCGATCGATTCGGGGCTGTCCGGGCCGGGAGGCTCGCCTCCCTCCTCCAGAAGCTGCACGGCCGCGTCGATCCGCCCGCCGGCGAGCAAGACCGCGCCCAGGTTGTTGCGGGCCTGGGCCAGGAACGGCTGGCCTTCGCCGAGTATCCTGGAGGCCCAGTCCAGGGCCGCCTCGTACTCGGCCTCGGCCTCGGCCAGGCGGCCGGTCCGGTAGAGTACGCCGCCGAGGTTGCTCCTCGCCTGCGCGATGAGCGCCCCGGGCACGGGCAGGACCCGACCCAGGCGAACGAGCACATCGCGAACACGTACCTCGGCCGCGTCGAGGCGGTTCAGCTCGATCTCCAGGGCTGCGAGGTTGGAATCGGTGAGGATCGTGGCCTGGTGGAAGTCGCCGAGGGCCTTTCTTCCCGGCGCGGAGTACGGACGGAGGAGGGCTTCGGCTCGCTCGGGCTCCCCTCTGGCCTTGAGGATGCTGGCCATCAAGTTGGCCGAGTAGATCGTGCGCGTGTCGGTCTCCTTCAGGATCCGGCGATAGCCGAGGTAGGAGGCCCTGGCCATCGCCTCGGCCTCTGCCAGGCGGCCCTGATCGTTCTTCAGGGACGCCATCTTGTGGAACGCGTGGATTCGTTGCAACTCGTCGTGGGCCGGCAACAATCGACTCAGTTCGACCGCCCTGGAGAGGTGCTCCTCGGCCCGGTCGAATCGCCGCTGGGCCCGGTAGGCGTCGCCGATGACCTGCCGGACCGGCCCCTCCAGTTCCGGCTGGCCCCTGTATGTCTCCTCGATCGTGGGGGCGATCCGGTCCAGCAGTTCGACGACCGTGAGGTCGCGATTGGTCGGGTAGGCGAAGTTCAGCAAGCCGTTGGTTACGAGGTCGTTGATGGCCAGGGAAATCCGCAGTTGCTCCTCGCGTTCCCTGTCCGACACGACGAGCAAATCCCGCTGACGGCGGACCTCCAACCCGTTGGACACGATCCCCGCCGATCCCCCGACGACGGCGACCGCCAGGGCCGCGGCCAACCCCGCGACGGCCGGGTTGCGGCGGCACCACATCGCGAGCCGCTCGGCCCGCCCCGCCGGCCGGGCCGAGATCGGCCGGCCTTCCAGCCAGTTGCGGAGGTCGTCGGCGAGGGCCTGGGCCGTGGGGTATCGCAGCTTCGGTTTCTTCTCCAGGCATTTCAGGCAGATCGTCTCCAGGTCGCGGGGGACGCCCGGATTCCGCTTCCGGGGGGGGACCGGCGTGCGGGATCGGACCGCTTCGAGCGTCTCCAGGATCGTCGATTCGCGGAACGGGGCCTTGCCCACCAGGGTGGCGTAGAGGACCGCCCCCAGGCCGTAGACGTCGCTGGCCGTCGTGACGGAGGCGGGGTCGCCCGACGCCTGCTCGGGGCTCATGTATTCCGGCGTCCCCAGGATCGCGCCGTGCTGGGTTTGCTCGGCGTCGCCCTCGATCCGCTTGGCCAGGCCGAAGTCGGTGACGATCGGGCGGCCATCCTTCTCGATCAGGATGTTGGACGGCTTCAGGTCGCGGTGCAGGATGCCGCGGACGTGGGCGTGGTGGACCGCCTCGGCGATGGCGACCATCAGCGAGGCGGCGGCCCGGGGCTCCCGGATGTACGGGTCGAGCCGCTGATTCAGGCTGCCGCCGTCGACCCGCTTCATGCTGAAGAAGGGCCGGCCCTCGCACTCGCCGACTTCATAAATCGGCACGATGCCGGGGTGGTCGAGCTGGGCCACCGCCATCGCCTCGTTGCGGAACCGCCGCAACTCGTGCTCGCCGATCGCGACGCCCTGGCGGATCATCTTGAGCGCCACCGGCCGATCGAGGCTGATCTGGCGGGCCGAATGGACGATGCCCATCCCGCCCATGCCGAGCATCCCCAGCACCTCATAGTCGCCGATGATCACCGTTTCCTTCGGCGAGTGGGCCCGGACCTCGTCGTCGGCCGGGGCCGCGGCGTGGAAGCCGCGGTCGCTGGGCCGATCACCGTTGCGGCTTGCCTGGGGGTCGACATGCCTCGTTGAGTCGATCGCGATGGTCGATCCGCCGAACATCCCGGATTCGGTACGGTCCAGGTCCGGGTCCGAATCGGCCGATGCCATTCGCGACCCTCCCTCCATCATCCGATGGATCATGCAGCCAGGGCAGAGCCCGACCAGGCCCGCCTCGACCAGGGCTTCGCCGCAAGCCGAGCATCGGGGGGATTCTCGCATCGTGACCTCCCGACCAGTTCCCGAGGCTTACGGCTTGCATATGCATGGGTCGAGTATCGCCGATGGTTGCGCGGATTCCCAGCGGCATCGGTCCCCGGTTGCGGCCCATCGCGGAACGAACGAGAGTTGTCGGCCGCTCCGGCCCGCGGCCGATCTAGCGGACGGCCACCTTCAGCCAGTAGGTCTGCTGGCGGTCGGCGCGGACGCGGAGGTCTTCCAGGAAGTCGGCCAGTTCGGGCCGGGCGTTGCCCTTGAGCATCGCCTTGCCATTGACGCGGACCTCCATCCGCTTGGAGAAGTCGAGCGCCTCGGGACCGACCCAGTAATCGAGCCGCTTGATCCCGTCGGTCTTGATCTGGACGAGGTTGGCGAGCGGGCTGATCGTGACCTCGATATTGGGCGGCCTGGGAATGTTGTTGCCCAGCATGTCGGCCGCCTCGGGCTCGATCGTCCGGCCGGGGAGCAGTTCGCGGACGACGACGCCGAAGAAGCGGTCGTCGGTCGCTCGGGCCGAGTTCCCCTTGAAGGCCCGGGGGGGCGCCGGCCGCTTCCATTTCTCCAGCCAATCGAAGATCGCCGGGTTCTCTTCGGGGAGCGGCTCCAGGCCCCTCCGGGTGTATTCGACGTGCGTATAGTCGAAGTTCTTGACCATCAAATCCTTGCCGAACGGCAAGATCAGTTCGTTGGCCCCCGGCACGAGGTCGCCCAGGATGTTGAGGGTCGGCAAGAACTTGGCGTGGGATCGGATCGTGCCGACGTATTTGCCGGGGATGCCGTTGACCACCGCCATCGCGGCGAACTGATCGTGGTGGGCCAGGCCGTAATCCCAGGCGCCGTTCCCGCCCAGCAGCAGGCCGGCCAGGTAAACCCGGTCGCCATCGATCGCGAACCGCTTGCGGGCGTCGCGGATCGCCAGGGTGATGGCCGCGTGCTCCGAAGACGTGTACCGATAATCGACCGTCGCGCCGGGCAGCAGGTATTCGGGCGCGATGACGATGTAGCCCCTCCGGGAAGCCTCCACGCCCCAGTATTCGAGCGCCCCCATCGGCCCCTTGCCGTCGTGGAGCGCGACCAGCATCGGGTACGACCGCAGCGGGTGGTACTCGGGCGGCAGCAGGACGGCGTACTCGGTGGGCGCCGGATTGTCGTCGTCGAGGACGCGGATCAGCTTGCCCCGGCCCGGTTCGAGGTCGGCCTCGCCGGCGCGGGGGGGAGGCAGGAGTCGGGCCATCCGGGTCGCCAGGTCGGGGTCGAGCGACCGCGCCTCGCCCGGCCTGTTCGGGTCGGGCCAGGAAAGGGCTTCGAGTTGCCGGAGGATCAGGCCACGGTCGGCTTCGGGCCGGGAGGCGAGGTAGGCTTGCACCCCCTCCGCGGCCGCCCAGAGCGTGTCGGCGACGGCCAGGTCGGAGACGGCCCGATCCGGGCCGATCGCCCAACCCGAGAACGCGCGGGCGAGCTTCGCCTCGTCGGAGAGGCCCGATTCCTCCTGGGCCTTGGCGAACGCCTCCAGGCGCGACGAGGCGACGTCGGGGGCCTCGGAGGCGGCTTGCAGGATCGTCAGCAGCCGGCCGGGCCAGTTCCCCCGGGACGTTTCGGGCAGGTCGCCGACCGACTTGCGGAGCGATTCGGCGAGGCGCCGGGCCGACAGGTCCTGGTCCTCGACCTTGCGGAGCCGGGTGCGGACCTCGCCCAGGACGTCGGGTTCGACGCCCTCGACCTGGAAAGACCGGAGCCGGAGGAGGGCCGTTTTGGGCTGGCGGGCCTGGAGCGCCCGGTCGATCTCGCGAAGGTCCCGGGCCGCTTCCAGGGCCACGACCGAGAGCTGGGCCCCCCGGGCCAGTTCGCCGGCATCGGCGAAGTCCTTCGCCAGGCGGTCGAGCTCCTCCCTGGCCTCCGCGTACCAGCCGGCCTGGATCATGAACTGGATGACCCGCCGCCGCTCGTTCTCGTTCTCCTGCTCGACCCGGCCCAGCAACCCCTGGATGATCGCGCGCGGCACCTGTTCCAGGGCCAGGGTGGACATCCAGGGGCCGTTGATCCCGCGGAGCTTGACGTGGTGGGGCGTCATCTCCACGATCGCCTGGGTCAGTTTCAGGGCCTTCTGCTTGCTATTGAGATACGAGAAGGGCCGCTGGCCGTAGGCGTCGAACGGCCCTGCCTGCACCCCCAGGACGATCGACGGCAGGCTGGCCGGCGCCGAGCGGACCTCGATCGGCTGTTCGAGCAAGAAGCTCTCGGACGTGCGGGCCACGGCGTTCTTGTCGATCTTGGCGACCCGCCCGTCCCGGACGATGATCCGGCGGAGGTCGTCGGTGATGGTGACGATCGTCTCGTCGTGCTGGACGAGGCCCTCGTAGACGAGGTCGTTGCGCATCCGCACGCGGTCCGCGCCCGCGGGGAGTGCGGCGAACGCGATCAGGAAGTGGAGGATCAGGCCAGCAGCAACCGCCCGACGCCCTCGATCCATCCCCGGGTCCCTCCTCTCGGTTCGTACCGTCGCGATGCGATGCGATCCGCGCGGGCCGGACCTGCTCCCTCGATCATTCCGCCCCATTCTGACGCAAGCCGTCGGCCCGTCAAGCGCATCGACGCCGCCGCCAGTCCATCGACCGGGCGCGGGGCCCCGGCTAGAATACGCCGATCCGCCCCCCTTTCTTCGATGAAATCGCCCGGCGGGACGACCCTCCCGATCCGATCGAGACCCGGGTTCGCCTCATGAACGACCTGATCCGCTTCCGCTGCACCCGCTGCAATTCTTCGCTGAAGGTCGCCGGAGGCAAGGCCGGCAGCCGCGTGGCCTGCCCCAAATGTGGCCTGGAACTGACCATCCCCGAATCCTCGGCGGCCGATCCCGGCGGCCGGTCGCCCGCGGACGAGGGGCTCCGGGCCGACGCGGCCCCGGCGTACGCCCCCGAAGGCGGCACCTTCGCCGTGCCCACCGGGCCCGAGCCGATCGCGGCGCCCGCCCCGTTCTCGGCGGCGGGGGCGGCCCCCCCCGGCGCCGGCTTCCTGAACCTGGACCTCCGCCTCGACGACCCCCCGTCGGCCCGGAACCCGAGGGCGGCCGAGACCAAGATGGTGTTGCCACCGACGACCCCGTCGGCACCCGCGCAACCCCAGGCCGCCGCCACGCCTGCCGTGCCCCTACCGATCCCGGCGGTCTCGGCCGAGGCCAGGCCGGTCGCGATCGCCCCGACATCGGGCGAGACGGCATCGATCCGGGGTGAACGGGGCAGCTTGCGAACCCGGGACGTGGTGATGCCCCGCGCGGCGGTCGTCGCCTACTCGACGTTCGCGATCCTCGCCCTGCTCTTCGCCTTCCTGGCCGGCCTGATGATCGGCCACTTCCTGTGGTCGTCCGCGCCGCCCGCCGCCTGACCCGCGAACCCGTGGGGACGCCCGCGATGAAATCCCGGACCGAGTACCTGACGTTCCAGCTCCCCGAGCGGATGGGCTTCCTGAACATCACGCCCCGGGTCGAGGAGGTCGTGAGGCAGTCGGGCGTCCGCGAGGGGTTGGTGCTGGTGAATGCGATGCACATCACCGCCAGTGTCTTCATCAACGACGACGAGCCGGGCCTCCACCAGGACTACAAGAAGTGGCTGGAGGCCCTGGCCCCGTTCGACGCCTCGCCGCAACGCTACGCCCACAACCGCACGGGCGAGGACAACGCCGACGCTCACATGAAACGCCAGGTGATGGGCCGCGAGGTCGTCGTGGCGATCACGAACGGGAAGCTCGATTTCGGCCCCTGGGAGCAGGTCTTCTATGGCGAGTTCGACGGCCGCAGGCCCAAGCGGGTGCTGATCAAGGTCATCGGGGAATGACGGATCGATCCCGATTCGGTCGCGAGATCAGGCCGGGACCGGCGTCGCGAGGGCCCGGATGACGTCGCCGATGTTGGTGTACTGCCAGCCCAGGGAGAACTTGCCGTCCCGGAACTGGATCCAGCTCACGCCGCTGAAATCGGCCGATCGCCCCGCGGGCGGGAAGCCAAGCCCTTCGCCGGTGTGGGTGCCGGTCGCCTTCCAGTGGACGGCCGCCTCGTCGTTGTCGGTCAGGATCGAGAGGACTTCCACCTTCAAGTCGGGGAACGCCGCGATGAACGGCGCGAACTGGCGTTCCCGGAACTCACGCGGCCCGACCATCGCGCTGCCGTCGGCGTAGCAGACGGAATCGTCGCAGACCATCTCCTCGATCGAGCTCTCAAGCCGCTGGTTCCAGACCTCGTCGAACCATCGGTGCAGGATGGTCCTATAGCGATGCGACATGGTCCCGGACTCCGACGATTCGGGAGATCCTAGAATCAGAACACGCACCGCGAGTATCCGATGGATACCGGCGTTCCGCCAGTCAATACGACCGTCGTCGCGGGATTTTGACCAGGACCTTGAGGATCGGCCCTGGCCCGGTTCAACCGGCCCTGCCGGCCGAAGTAAGGCGGGCGGTCCCGCCTGGCCTTCGCTTGTAGATTTGGATCACGCCGGATTGAATGCCGACGGTCCCGGTTGGTGATTCGCTCGTACGCCACAAACCGACGACCAGATCCGGAAATCCGTCCCCATCCCAATCGCCCGTACTGAATCCGGTCGGATGATCGCTCTCCGGAAAGCTCAGGAGCTGATCCCCGGCGACCTTCACCAAGGCCCTGGGATTGCCGAGGTGCGGGTAGCATTCCAGATCCAGCCGGCGTGCTACCCGCTGGTACGCGGCGAACGCTATCAGATGACCCTCCCGATTCCAATCGACGAGGCAAGCCAGGAATGTGCCAGAACCGGGGCCGGCCTTCAGCTCAAGGGAAGTGGCAACCTCGCCATCGAGCGACCAGGGGCCGCTGCTTACATATAAGGATGCGATAGGCACAAGACCGTAAGGGGCGGACACGACGTCGAGTTTTCCATCACCGTCCCAGTCGAGGAGAGTCGTCCCCAACCGAATCGGCTGGCCTTCCCCTTGGACCCGAACCCTCACCTTGGGTTGGGCTGAGAAGCGGCCGTCGGATTCGCGACGGAACCAGTAGAATCCGGGCATACGGTCGCTAGGGTTGCCCGATCCGGTCAGCAAATCGAGCCGCCCGTCGCCATCGACGTCCACGAACTGCGGACGAAAGTCTGCGCCACCAGACCCGGTCGGGATCCGCCCGCCGGGGCAGATCTCGTCGAAACAGAACGGCTTTTCGAACTCGGGCGTTTCGCGGGTGCCGGCATTCCGGTAGCAGAGCATCCGGCCCGAACTGTTGCCGACGATCAGGTCGGGGACATCGTCCCCATCCAGGTCACCGATCGCGGGATAAGGCCCGCCCTGCCCTTCCGATGGTGGCCATGACAGGAGTTCGATCGGTTCGGCCAGGTCGGGCAACGCGGTAGGGGGTGGCCCCAGGTCATTGAGCTTCAAGGCCGCCTCGATCCGTTCCCGGCGGGCCTCATCCTCGGTCCACTCACGCCGCGATTCGGCCCAAATGAGACAGCTCGCGGCGATCGCGATGGCGAGCGGGATCGGCACGAGGAGCCATCGGTTCCAACGCATGGCGCGAGCCTCTCGGCATTCCGGGTCGATCTCGACGCGAACCGATACGCCGCTCGCCAGGATTTGGTTCAGCTCGCCAGGCTGATTTTCGACAGGAACGCGCCGACCCGATCCCGATATTCGCGAGAATTTACGCTCAAAATGTTATTGTGGCCGCCCTTCGGGAACATGCAAAGTTCCTTGACGGGTCCCGCAGCCCATTCGTACAACCGATCGCCCTGGCTCCGATCGACGATCTCATCCCGCTCGGTATGCAGCACCAGCACGGGCCCGGGATATTTCGCCAGCTTGGCCCGCTGGTCGAACGAGCGGCGGGCGGACGCTTCCAGGCCCGCGATCGCGGTGAGGTTCGACAGCAACGGCAGCCGCCTGCGGAGCAGGTCGACCGGGTCGGCGATGCCGCTCTCCAGGATCAGGCCGGCGGCGTTCGGGTGCCTCGCGGCCGCCTCGACCGCGTACAGACTGCCCAGCGATCGGCCGAAGAAGGCGAGCCGTTCGTCTTCGACGCCGGCCGCTTCGATGATCCGGTCCACGTCGTCGAGCATCGCCACCAGTTGGGGCGTGCCGTCGGAGGCGCCGTAGCCTCGGTACTCGGCGAAGACGACGTTGACGCCCCATTCGTCGAACAGTTCGCCCAGGAAATCGGCGCTCATCGGAGCGGTTTCGCCGTTGCCGTGCCAGTAGATGACCGTGCCGGCGCCCGGTTTCAGGGCGCCTCGGGCGCAGGCGAGGTTTCCCCCGCCCGGCAGAGGGACGAGCAGGGCGTCCGGGCAGGGTTGGCGGGTCGGGAAGAAGATCGCCTGGCTGATGAGCGGATTTTCCAGGTCCATCCTCGGCCTCCCCTGGTCGGGATCAGGCGTCGTCCTCGGTGGGGGACGACGGGCCCCCGCCCTTGAAGATCCGCCGGTTCAGGTTGGCGTGGAAGGGGGTCCAGGTAGCATCCCTGGCCGGGTCGTCTCGGATCTCGCGGATGAAGACGTGGAGCTTGGCGTCGAGGTTGTCCAGGTAGTGCAGCGCGATCGCCTCGGGGGTCATCGGCAGCTTGGGGCTGCCGAATTCGGCGGGCCCGTGGTGGCTGGTGATCATGTGCTTGAGGCGGAGCAGCATCTCGCGGGGGAACGGCTCGCCGGTGAGGTCGGCCGTCTTCTCGACCTTGTCGCGGAGGATCTCCACCCCGATGATGATGTGGCCGACGAGCTGGCCCTCGTCGGTGTAGCCGAAGGTCCGGTCGTAGCTCAATTCGTCGATCTTGCCGACGTCGTGCAGCAGGATGCCGACCAGCAGGATGTCGCGATTCAGCTCCGGGTAGAGCGGCGCGATCTTCAGGGCCGCTTCCATCATCGTGACGACGTGTTCCAGCAGGCCGCCGCGGTAGGCGTGGTGGTTGCGGATGCCGGCCGGCGCGGCGGTGAACTTGGCCATGAAGGCGTCGTCGATCAGGAAGCACTCGGCGAGCGCCCGGAGGTGCGGGTCGCCGATGTCGAGCAGGATCGCGCGGAGCCGCGACGTCAGGTGGCCGAGGTTGGCGGGCGCCTCGGGGAGGTATTCGGACGGGTCGATCGACGACGAATCGACCGGGTCGATCCGCGACAGGATCAGTTGCAGCGACCCCTGGAAAAGCTGGGTCTTCCCCTGAACCCGCAGGTAGTCGCCCGAGTCGAAGGCGTTGGCCAGGTGGTCGGGCACGTTCCAGAGCCGCGCGCCGATGCTGCCGGTCTTGTCGCGGAGTTCCAGGTGGAGGTATTGCCCCCCCTGGCGGTTGGTGCGGAGCTGCTTGTCCACCACGAGCAGCACTTCCTCCACGACGTCGGCGTTGGAAAGCTGCTTGACGGCGCGTCGTGTCATGGATCGGCCCGTGGGGTTGGATCGGTCCGGCAGGCTGCCGGGAGGGAGCGGGGGAGAGGTGGCGATTCTAGGGGCGTGACGTGGCGCGGGTCAAGCGAGGCCCAGGGCCGCCGGAGGAATGGTGGCAAGGGCCCGCCGAACCGCCATAATGGACGCCCTTGGTCGCCTTTCGGAGTTGCTCCATGCATAGGGAAGCGGCGCGACAGTTCCTCTTCGGCCTGATTGCCCTGAGGAACGGCCTCATCGATACTTCGGCGCTGGCGGACGCGACCAGGGCCTGGAAACGGGACCCTTCGAGGTCCCTTGCCGATCTCCTGATCGACGCCAGGCACATCGACGAGACCCGGCAGGGCCTGGTCGAATCGCTGGCGAAGCTGCACCTCCAGGCCCACGCGGATGACCCCGAGCAGAGCCTGGCCTCGATCACGGCGGACCTCTCGACGCGGGAGCACCTCCAATCCCTGGGCGATCCGGAACTCGAAGCCACCCTCTCCCAGGCCCTAGGCACCTCGATGGGCCCCGATCGGAACGGCCCGGAGCGGGCCCCGTCGAGCCCCTCCCCCTCGGATGGAGGGCGTTTCCGGGTGCTCCGGCCGCATGCGCGGGGCGGGCTGGGTGCGGTATTCGTGGCCCTGGATTCGGAGCTGAACCGCGAGGTCGCCCTCAAGCAGATCCTCGAAAACCGGGCCGACGACCCCCGCAGCCGGGGCCGGTTCCTGATCGAGGCCGAGATCACCGGGGGGCTGGAGCATCCCGGGATCGTGCCCGTTTATGGCCTGGGCACGAACCACGACGGGCGGCCTTACTATGCGATGCGATTCATCCGGGGCGAATCGCTTAAGGAAGCGATCGACGCATTCCACCGGGGGCCGAGGTCCGGGCCGGAACGCTCCCTGGGATTCCGGCAGCTCCTGAAGCGGTTCACGGACGCCTGCAACGCGATCGAGTACGCGCACAGCCGGGGGGTCCTGCACCGCGACATCAAGCCGGCCAACATGATCGTGGGCAAGCACGGCGAGACGCTGGTGGTCGACTGGGGGCTCGCCAAGGCGCTCGGCGAATCTTCGAGCGACGGCGTCGAGGGGGCCCTGGTCCCCTCGTCCTCCGACGGCTCGTCGGAGACCCTGCCCGGACAGGCCATGGGCACGCCGGCGTACATGAGCCCCGAGCAAGCCCGGGGCGACCTGGATTCGCTCGGGCCTCGATCGGACGTCTACTCGCTGGGGGCCACGCTCCATTGCCTGATCACCGGCAGGGCCCCGTTCGAAGGCCCCCCGGCGGCCATCTTGAAGGCGGTTGAGAGGGGCGAATTTCGGCGGCCCCGCGAGCTCGACGCATCGATCGATCCGGCCCTCGAGGCGATCGCTTTGAAGGCGATGGCCCGCGAACCCGCGGATCGGTACTCATCCGCGAGGGAGCTCGCGACGGAGGTCGACCGCTGGCTCGCCGACGAGAAGGTGGGGGCCTATCCCGAGCCCTGGACCCGCAGCCTCAATCGCTGGCTGACCCGGCACCGGACGGCCGTGACCGGCCTCGCCGCGGCGGGGCTGGTCGCCCTGGTCGGCCTGGGGATCGTCTCGGCGGTGCAGACCCGGGCCAAGCTGGACCTGGACGCCAAGAACGGCGAACTCGAACGGGCTAACCGGGAGCTGGCCGACAGCAACCGCGCCCTGGATATCCAGCGGGGCCGCGCCGAGGAGCGGGAAACCCAGGCGATCGAGGCCGTCCGGCGGTTCAAGGACGTCGTGATGGAGAACGACGAGCTGCGCAAGAACCCGGCGCTGGAGCCGCTCCGCAAGGCGCTGCTGCAGGAACCCCTGAACTTCTTCGGCAAGCTCAGGGACCGCCTGGAGGCCGACGACGACACCCGCCCCGCTTCCCTGGCCGAGCTGGCCCGGGTGGCTTTCGACCACGCCTTCCTGGTCAACGTCGTCGGCGGCAAGCAGGACGCGATCGAGGCCTACGAACATTCCCGCGACATCCTCGAACGACTGTCCCGCGACCATCCGGGAGTCGCCCTGTACCGCTCGCGACTGGCGGATAGCCACCATAATCTCGGGCTGTTGCTCCGCGACACGGGCCGGACCGACGGGGCCCTGATGGCCTTCGAGAAGGGCCGGGAAATCCGACAGCGCCTGGTCGAGGAGAACCCCGGGGCCGCCGATTACCAGGCCGACCTCTCCGATAGCAACAACGACCTCGGCAATCTGCTCAGTCTCCGGGGCCGCAACGACGAGGCCCTTTCGGCCTACGGCCGCGCCCGAGACCTCCGGCAACACCTGAGCCTGCTCGATCCCAAGTTCGACGAGCACCGGGCCAGGCTGGCGACCATCCGCAACAACCTCGGCAATCTGCTGCGCGACCAGGGCCGCAACGACGAGGCCCTGAAAGAGTACCAAATGGCCCGGGCCGCCCGCGAGACACTGGCCGCCGCCCGCCCCGAAGTCCACGCCTACCGGGCCGACCTGGCCGCCAGCCACAACAACATCGGCAACCTCCTGCAAGATCGGGGGCTCGCCGACGAGGCCAGGGTCGCCTACGAGAAGGCCCGCGACATCCTGGACGGCCTGGTCCACGACCATCCCGAGGTCACCCTGTACCGGGCCCAGCTGGCGGCCAGCGAGAACAACCTGGGGGTGATCCTCGGCGCCACGGGCCGACACGACGAATCGTTGGTCGCGTACGAACGAGGGCGGGACACCCTGCAGCAACTGGCGAACGACCATCCCGACGTCAACCTCTACCGATTCCAGCTGGGCGGTTGCCATTACAACCTCGGGACCCAGCTCGCCGAGAAGGGCCGATTCGAGGACGCCCGAGCGTCTTACACTCGGGCGACCCGCATTTTCGAGCGACTGGCCACCGACCAGCCCGACGTGGCCCAGTACCAGTCGAACTGGGCGGCCTGCCACAATATCCTCGGCGTGCTCCTCCAGGATACGAAGCACCCCGAAGAGGCCCTGGTAGAGTACGAGCGCGCCCGGGAAATCCGCGAACGCCTGGCGAAAGCCCACCCCGACCTCGCCGGTTACCAGGCCGACCTGGCCGCCAGCCTCGTGAACCTGGGCATGGTGCTCCGCGAGATCGGCCGCACGGAGGACGCATCCCGGGTCTACGAGCAATCCCGCGACATCCACCGGCGCCTGGCGGAGGCCCACCCGGACGTGCCGGATTATGCCAACACCCTCGGCTTCTCCTGGGACAACATGGCCGCGATCGACCTGACGGCCGCGCGATACGCCGAGGCCCTGGAGAAATTCCGACAGGCGGACCCATGGCACAAGAAGGCCCTGGCGGCCAACCCCAGGCACGCCCGATATCGCAGGTTCTACGAGTCCCACCAGGCCGGCTTGATCCGGGCGTTGCGGGGCCTGAACCTGGGGGACGAAGCCGACCTCGCCGAGGGCGAACTGGCCGAATTTCGGCTCAATGACCCGCGATTCGAGGCCCTCGATCGGCGCCTCCAAGCCGTCGAGCAAGGAGGGGAACCCGCGGACAACGCCGAGCGCCTGGCGATGGCCCAGCGGGCCTATGACAAGGGCCACTACGCGTCGGCCGCCCGGCTCTGGTCCGAAGCCTTCGAAGCCGACCAGGGACTCGCCGACCGAAGAAGCCCTCAGCACCGTTACAACGCCGCCTGTGCGGCCGCCTTGGCCGCGGACGGCCGGGGTATCGATCCGCCTGCGCGGGACGAAAGGGCCCGGCTTCGTAGCCGGGCCCTGGATTGGCTGAAATCCGAACGGGCGGCCTGGACCAAAGCCCTCGAAGCAGGCGCGGCACAAGCCCGCGTCGAGGTCGCGAAGACGCTCCGTTACTGGGGGATGGATTCCGACCTGATGAGCGTCCGAGATCAGGAGCCGCTCGCCAGGCTGGCCGAGCCCGAGCAGGTCGAATGGCGGGCCTTCTGGGAGAGCGTCGCGGCCCTGCTAGCCAGGGCCGAATGAGTTCGGCGGGGATGCTTGAGCGAGGGTTGCCCGACCCGGGGAGGATGTCGGGCCTCAAAAGCCTTCGTTGGCGTTGATCCCCAAGCCGTAGAGGTGGGATCGAAGCTGTTCGATCGTCTGCCGGGAGGCCTTCAACTCCTTTTCGAGCTGGGCAACCCGGGGCGATTCGGGGGGCAGGAATCGGCCGAAACCGTCTTCTTCCTCGTCCAGGAATCCGGCGAACGGCTCGGCCTTCCGATCCTTGTCCTCGCGCAGTTGGCGGATCGTGGCCTGGGCCCGTTCGAGTTCCAGTTCCAGGCGATCCCGCTCGATTTCGAGCAGGGCCAATTCGCGGTCCGAACCGCCGTCCTGGCTTCCCTCGAGCCGCGCTGCCTCGCCTTTCAGGCGGGCGGCCTCGGCCTCGGCGTCGGCGATCCGCTGCTGCATCGCCAGGCGGTCGGCCTGCCAGGCGGCCTTCTCGCCGGCCAGGGCTTCCCCCCGCCGCCGTTGTCCATCCCGTTCGCGGATCAAGGCGTCGCGTTCGGCCAGCATCGCGGCGACACGTTCGCGGAGTTCCTCGACCTCGGCCTGTTGGCCTTCCCGCTCGGTTTCCCAGAGGCGGGTCCGCACCCTCCAGCCCTCCGACCCCGGCCCCGTCCCCGGCCCCTGGGGGCGGGATTCCCGCTCGGCCTGGAGGGTTTCGAGTTGGCCGCGGAGGCTCTCGCCCAGGTTCGTCAGCGCCAGGCGGTCGGTCTCGAGGCCGACGATCCGCTGCCGAAGGCGCTCCGCCTCCCGGGACAGGCCCTCGCGGTCGAGCTCGACTTCCTGGATCCGGGTCCGCGCCAGTTCCAGTTCGGGATGGCTGGTCTCGAGTTGTTGGATCCGGGTCAGGAAACCTGCACGCTCGGCGTCGCGGGCGGCGAGGGCCTGGCGGCTCTCCTCGCCTTGCCGTTCGGCCTGTTTCAGGGCCTCGGCGAGCGCCCGATCCCTCGACCGGATTTCGGCCTCGTGCCGTTCCGCGAGTTCCTGGCGTTCCCGATCGGCGCCTTCCAGGCGGGCGCTCAGGCTTGCGACCTGCCGCCGGAGGTCCTCGACGGCGACCCGCTCGGCCTCGAGGGTAGCTAACCGATCGTTCAGGCGGGCTACCTCGGCGTCCCGCGCGTCCAGGAATCCCCGCCGTTCCGCCTCGGCGGTTTCGAGCCTCGATCGCAAGGATTCCGCCTCCTCCCGGAGGAGGGCGATCTCGGCCCGATCCACTTCGGCGGACCGGACCTTCTCGAGCAGCCCGTCGATCTCGCGTCCGCGATCTTCGCCCAGCCTGCGGGCGTCGTCGAGGGTGGCGGATACCTCCGCGAGCGACAGCTCATGACACCGCGCCGCTTCGTCTCGATCGGATTCGAGGTCGGCGAGCTGCCGGTGGAGTTCGCCGATTTCGGCATGACGGCAGCCGATCTCGGCCCTGAGGGCGTCATTCTCGGCCCGGATGGACGCGATCCCGTCCTGCATCGACGCGAGCTTGGCCTCCGCCTGGGCGATCCGACCCCGGAACGTGTCACACTCCCAATCGTGCTCGGCCCGCTCTCGATCGGCGGCCATCCGCAGGCCGTCTGCCTCGGCCACGAGGGCTTTCCGCTCGGACTCGAAATTTCGGCGGATCGTGGCCAGCTCGGCCTGCCATTCGGCGGGGTCGAACCCGGGGGACCTCCCCGAGGGCTCGGCGGTGGAGGCCGGGGGCAGGGCCATCGTGACGAGTTCGGAGTCGAGCAGGGTGCCTTCGGCATCCACCGGCGTTTGCGGTCGGGCTTGCGACGGGGAGCCTGCCAGGATGGTCCGCTCGTCTTCGATGGCGGCGATCCGACCTCGGAGCTTCTCGATGTCGAGGTCGCGGAGCGCCAGGGCCTTGCGAGCGTCGTCGAGCCGGCGTTCGGCGGCCTCAAGTCCGGCGAGGGCGGCGTCCCGCTGTCGCCCCAGTTCGAGGGCATCTTCCCGACTCGGGGGCGGGCCTGTCGCAGCGGAGGCGCCGGGGACCGCCGGGATCTCGGAGGAGCTGCCCAGGCTCGGGGATCGGCGCGAGGCGGCCCGCCGGTCGATCGGGTCGAGCCAGAATTGGGCCTCGCATTTCCGGCAGGCCACCGTGTGGTTCAGGTAGACCGAGCGGAACCGGAGCTTCTCGCGACAGCCGGGGCAGGCCCGCTGCTCGCAGTAGACGGGAACCGGGAAGACGTCGCGGCACTTGCAGCGGATCGATTTGCCGGCGTACTCGCCCCGGATTTTCATCACGACGTCGCAGTGCGGGCAGGCGATCGAGATCCGATCGGGAACCATGGCACCACCGGTTGGCCGAAACGACTGGAGGCGGTACGGTCCGACGCGCAGGCGTCCGGGAATGGCCCCCTCTCTCCCACGAGTTACGGAGGGACGTCAAATCGAAGTTCGCCCTTCGCTCGTCGGATCGGGAATCCCGCCGGGAAATAGTATAACCGCGGCGTCGGCTCCCGGCATGGGCTCACTCTCGCCGCACCGACGTCGGTTCGGTCCCGAGCCGGGCCCCCACGCTCCGGGCCTAGGCGTCGAGGTCGCCTTGCAGGTGGCGGTGGCGGCCTCGGCGATCGCTTCGGCGATTCGCCGATGCACGACGGCCGTCACGGCGGGGCGATCGAGCCCTTGGAGTTCCGAGGCCGGATCGGCTCGCCGAAATGGACTCCGGAGCGGGTGGGGACGGGGCATCGGCCGGTGCCGGGGCCACGATTCGAAAGTCCCCGCGACCCCCGGATACGGATGCGATCAGCGCTGGCCCGATTCACGAGCACGGCGATGCCCGGCTTGAGGGGCTTCGAATTCGCCGTCGGGGCTGCGGGTTCCTTCGGGAAGAGCGCGACGATCCTCCCTTCGACCGCCGAGCGTTCCATCAGGCCCTGCTTGCCCACGCCGTCGCGCTCGATGGAAGGGCCCCGACCGACCGGACCATCGCCCCCAGGGGCGGGAAGAAGAGGGATGATCGTGCCGCGAAAACGACAACGCGGGGGCTGAAACTCCCAGCCAGGGATACCGAGAAGCTGACGTTGGAAACCAGTAGCGCCTCCGGGATGGGGTATGTTCTCCAGGCCGGTCGCGGAGGCCGCCCGAACCGGCGAAGACCCCGCGGAGCCGCGACCTGCACGGCCCGGTACCAGGCCTCGCCGATCCTCGAATATTCGTAGGAGCCTGCGGGCATCGGGGCTGGCGGTCATCGATTGGGCCTTCGGTCGCTGTCGATGGGGCGGATGCCGAGTGGATCGGAGGTCCTCCAGGACCAGGTCCAGGACCCCGTCGGCGTCGAGGTTGGTGCTGTCGACGACGCGGGCGTCGTCGGCCGGCCTCAGGGGGGCGATCTCACGCGAGGCGTCGCCGCGGTCGCGTTCCTCGACGTCGGCGAGGACCTGCTCGAAGCCGATATCGCCGCCGGAAGCGATCAGCTCGGCATGACGCCTTCGGGCCCGGGCCCGGCGGATGCGGTCAGGTAGTATTTGCGGATCGCGTCGGGGAAGACGATGGTCCCTGGTCCCGGCCCTCGCTCACCGTGTCGTATCGAGGGCGAAGGCCCGCCGCGGCCGCGACCAGGGCGGCCTGGACGGCGGGGCGACCCGGCGGCATGGCGGGTCTTTCGGCGGATGCTCAGGATCGCCTGCGCATGCCCTCGCCGTCGAGCCAGACGCAGCCGTCCCCCAGGCGGGATCTCCAGGGTTTGGCAGAGTTCCAGGGCCTCGGGGAGTCCCAGGTCGATGGCCCCGCCGGATCGCGGCCAGCGTGACGGAGCGGTACATCGCCCCGGTATCGAGCTTCCTCCAGCCCAGCCGGGCGGCCAGGGCGTTCGGCCAGGGAACTCCTTGCCGGCCCCGGCCGGCCCATCGATCGTCACCATGCATCGGGACAGTGCCTCGTATCATGCCGCCGCGGATACCATGCGAAGCGTGGCCTGGCCGATAGCAGTGTACCGTCCCCTTCGAAGCCGCCGCTTGGCTCAGGCCGGTCCTGCCCCCGGTTCGCGGTGGAGACTTCGACCGCCCGCCCCGCCGCCCGGCGATCGGCCGGACTTCTTCGCCCTTTCGCACCGCACTCCGTGTCGTTCTCGAGGAACGGCGATTCATGTCCGGTCAGGGGAAGTCGGGCGCACGGCGGCGCCGGTTCGAGGAAATCGACCCATGTCGTTGCTTCCGTTCAAGTCCCAGACCTTGCCCCGCGATCCCCGCCGCGTCGTGCTGGCGATCGCGCTGACCCTGGGCACGCTGACGGCCTGCTATCAGCAGCCGAACCGATTCGACCAGGTCCAGCAGGAGACCCGCGGCAAGGCCGCCGTGGCCAAGACGGCCATCCCGGGGAGCGAGTTCAACCGCTTCTTCCCCAAGCCGGACGATGAATACGGGGTGATTTTCACGCAGGAGAAGCCGGGCTTCGCCTCGGCCGACGTCACGCGCAAGTCCTCCGGCGACGTGATCGCCACCCTGGCCGTCGCCGACACCGCGAGCACCCAGTACACCGACGCGGCCGAGAAGTTCAAGGGATCGACCGAGATGCTGGGCGGCCTCCCGGTCGCCGACGTGGGCGAGTTCGGCACGGCCGTGCTGGTGCAGGACCGCCTCCAGGTCCAGGTCCGATCCAAGGACGCGTCGCTGGGCAAGGACCAGCGCAAGGAATGGCTGGGCAAGTTCGACCTGGCCAACATGGCCCAGATGGTCCGCACCCGCTGAAATCGGCCCCGCCCACCGACTGCCCGCATTCGCCGGGCGGCGAAGACCACCCACTTCGAGCCCAACCCATCAGGAAACCGCCGCAATGAGCAAGTCGATTTTCAAGCTGGTGGACGACCTGCCCGAGAGCAACCTCACCACCCGGATGCTGAGCGCGCTCGATTCGGTCGTCCCCGGCCAGTACAAGAACCTGGTCGGCTTCGAGCACACCATCAAGGTGATCACGGGCGAGACCAGCGAGGACATGATCCAGAAGATCGGCGAGCGCGCCGTCGCCCTGTACAACGACAAGAAGCAGGGCTACCAGCGCGCCGTCTGGCTGTACCAGACCGCCGAGGGGATGAGCAACATGGTCGGCGCCGCCTCGCTGGCCAACAAGGCGGGCGAGAGCTGGAAGATCCTCCGCTGGCTCAACAAGATCACCCCCAAGGCCGACAAGGCCCAGGCGTTCGATTTCACCGTGAAGGTGGTGATCGAGCTGCTGGCGTTCACGAACATCAACGGCATCCCCGGCGATAGCGTGGGCGACTTCCTCAAGAGCCTGGCCCACTACAAGGACGAGGCCCTGATGCGGATGGCCGCCCTGATCTGCGTCGACGGCCTGTTGCCGCTGGGCCCGGACTACCTCAGCAAGGCCCTGGGGGCGCTCTCCGGCTCGGGCGTGAAGGAGTTGGAGAAGCACGACACGTTCCAGGACATCAGCAACATGATCCCGGGCGACCACGCCAAGAAGATCGGCGTGATGACCGAGACCGTCAAGGGCGTCGGGTCCTGGATGACCGAATTCGCCTCCAAGAACCACCTGACGCAGGACTCGGTCCTGGCCAAGATCAAGGATTTCGTGGACGTCTCCGAAAGCAAGCTCGACTACGTCGCCGCGTTCATCGACGTCTCGACCAACTACTACGAGCACACCGGCATCCAGTCGGTCGCCCGGAGCCTGATCGAGCGGGCCGTGAACGAGATCTGATCCGCGGACGGGGCCGGCGGGGGAAACCGCCGGCCCCGGACGATTCCGGCGGGAGCCTGTCATGCCCGACGTGACCCTCCTGCTCGACGCCGCGGCGGCGGGCGACGGCAAGGCTGCCGCCGAGCTCCTCCCGATCGTCTATGACGAGTTGCGGAAACTCGCCGCCGCGCGCATGGCGGGCGAATCCCGCGACCAGACCCTCCAGCCGACCGCCCTCGTCCACGAGGCCTACCTTCGGCTGGTCGATCCCGCCGGCCAGGTTCGCTGGCAGAACCGCGGCCACTTCTTCGCCGCCGCCGCGGAGTCGATGCGACGAATCCTGGTCGATGCCGCCCGACGCAAATCGGCCGAGAAGCACGGCGGCAAACGGCGCCGGGTCGATCTGACCGATGTGCCCGCCAGGGCCGGGGTAGAAGGCGAGGAACTGCTGGCGCTTGACCTGGCCCTCACCCGATTCGCCGCCGAGGATCCGATTGCCGCCCGCGTCGTCGAGATGCATTTCTTCGGCGGGCTTTCCATCGTGGACGCCGCCAACGCGCTCGGCATCTCCAGGGCCACGGCTTATCGGGACTGGACCTACGCCCGGGCCTGGCTCCGCGATGCCCTTTCCTCGGGCGAATCGGGCTGAAGGCGGATTTTTCGGGATTCCTTGAGACAATCCGGGCCGGTTCTCGCATGGATGGTTGAACCCCAACCCGGAGCAACCATGCCTACCGACCCGAATCGCGTCAAGGAGATCTTCCTCGAGGCGGCCGAGCGGCGAGATCGAGCCCTCCGGATCGCCTACCTGGACCGCGCCTGCGGGGGAGATGACGAGCTACGGAATCGGGTCGAGGCGTTGCTCCGTTCCCATGACGAGGGGGGCAGCATCCTCGACGTGCCCGCGGATGCGCCCACGTTGCCCGATCCGGCCCGCGAGGTCAGATCCGGGCGGGCGATCACCGGTGATCGCGAGATCACGTGGGCGTGGGCCCCTTCGGGGGATCGGCACGGCTCGGCCGAAGGGGCCCAGGATACGGAGTCGTCCGAAGGGCTCGAGTTCCTCACGCCGTCCGCTCGCCCCGATTCCCTGGGCCGGATCGGCCACTACGAGGTCCTCGAGGTCCTCGGCAAGGGCGGCTTCGGCACGGTGTTCCGCGCCTTCGATGAGACGCTCCACCGCGTGGTCGCGGTCAAGGTGCTGGCCCCGGCGTTGGCCGCCACTTCGCCCGCCCGCAAGCGGTTCCTGCGCGAGGCCCGGTCGTCGGCCAAGGTTCGGCACGAGAACATCGTCCAGGTCTATGCGGTGGGGGAGCAGCCGCTGCCTTACCTGGTGATGGAGTTCATCCCGGGCGAAACCCTCCAGCAACGGATCATTCGGACCGGGCCGCTCGACACCCTGGAGGTACTGGAACTCGGCCGGCAAATCGCGGTGGGACTGGCCGCGGCCCATGCCCAGGGACTCATCCACCGGGACATCAAGCCGGCCAATATCCTGATCGAGGAGGGCGCGAACCCTCGCGCGAAGATCACCGACTTCGGCCTGGCCCGCGCGGCCGACGACGCCAGTTTGACCCAATCCGGCGCCGTCGCCGGGACGCCGATGTACATGGCCCCGGAGCAGGCCCACGGGGAATGCCGCTCTCGATCATCGGGCCGACCTGTTCAGCCTGGGCAGCGTGCTTTACAAGATGTGCTCTGGCCGGCCGCCGTTCCGGGCGAATAGCACGATGGCGGTCCTCAAGCGGGTGGTCGAGGATACCCGAGGCCCATCCGGGAGATCATCCCCGAGGTACCCGAGTGGCTCTGCGACATCATCACCCGGCTGCACGCCAAGAAGCCCGACGACCGGATCGGCTCGGCCCGCGAAGTGGCGGACTTGCTGGGGCGCGGCCTGTCGGCGATGCAGGGATCGGCGAGTCCGCCGTCGTTCCCGGTGGTCGCTCCCGCGGCCGCGGAGGCCCAGGCGTCGGGTCGTGGCGAAGCTCCCACAGGGACACCGAAAATCCCCGAACCCACGCCGGAACCAGGGCCGCGCCGTCGCCCCCGGATCTGGGCGGCCGCCGCCGCGGTGATCTTGCTGATCCTCTGCGGCCTCGGCTTCGCGGAGGCGACCGGTGCTAGCGACGTCCGCGGCACGGTCATTCGCCTGTTGTCGCCGGAGGGAACCCTCGTCGTCGAGGTCGATGACCCCGAGGTGAGCGTCAAGATCGACGGGTCGGAGATCGTCATCACCGGGGCGGGTGTCCGGGAAATCCGCCTGAAGCCCGGCAGCTACTCGGTCGAAGCCACCAAGGACGGAAAGACGCTGAATCGGGAGCTGGTCAACGTCGCCAGGAACGGCCGGCAGGTGGTGCGCGTCAGCCGGGAGGCGACGCCGACCGGGACGAAAGTCGCCAGGCCGGTCGCCGCCGCGGCGGAAACGAAAGTCGCCAGGCCGGTCGAGGCCCCGTCCGCAACCGCCTGGGAGCGCTCCGTGGCCTCCATGACGCCCGCCGAGCAGGTCAAGGCCGTCGAGGCCCGGATGAAGGAGCTGAATCCCGGCTTCGATGACAGGATCCTGCCCGTCTTCGATCACGGCGCCGTGACAGGCCTGGAATTCAAATCCGATCAGGTGAGCGACATCTCGGCAGTTCGTGCGCTGACCCACCTGACCTCGCTCAGGTGCGGCGGCACGGAGCCCCAGAAGGGGCGGATCGCCGACCTCTCGCCGCTCCGGGGATTGCGGCTGACCAGCCTCGATATCTCCCAGTGTCCGGTGAGCGACCTCTCCCCGATCGAGGGGATGCCGTTGACGGAATTCTGGTGTGTCGAGACGCGGGTGATCGACCTGTCGCCGCTCAAGGGGATGCAGTTGAAATACCTGAACTGCATGAAGACGGAGGTGCACGACCTCACCCCCTTGAAGGGGATGCCGCTGGAGGTCTTGCACCTGCACAAGACGAAGGTCGCCCTGCTGACGGGGCTGGAAGGTACCCAGCTCAGGGAATTGATGATCGATAACTCGAAGGTATTCGACCTCTCGCCGCTGAAGGGGCTGCCGCTCACCCGGATCGACGCGTCCTCGACCCCGATCTCCGACCTCTCGCCGCTCCAGGGGATGAAGCTGAATGTGCTGGGCTGTGCGAGTACGTTCGTCTCCGACCTCTCGCCCCTGGCCGGGATGCCGCTTCGCTACCTCATCTGCCCCGCCTCGCGATTAACCGACGAGGGCATGGCGGCCCTCGAAGATTGCGAAGACCTGGTGGAACTCGCGATCAGCCACACGCGCGTGACCGACGCGGGGCTGATGCACCTCAAGGGACACAGGAAACTCAAGCTCCTCGACATGATGGATATCAAGGCGACCGACCTGACGCCCCTGAAGGACCTGTCGCTCGATCGGATTCGACTGACCCCCCAGCGCCTTAGCCTCAAGGGCCTGAAGCTCCTGCGCGACATGGACGCCAAGACCATCGGAACCGACTGGAACGAGGCGTTCCCGGCGGAGGAATTCTGGGCCCGTTTCGACAAGGGAGAGTTCAGGTAAGGCGAGCGTGATTTACAGCACGCCGAATGCCGCCATCCACGGGGATCGCGTCCTCGTCACGTAGTCGCTCGCCGAACTCGCCAGCCAGACCGCCGTCCCGGCCATGTCGGCCGGCTGGGCCCATCGGCCGGTCGGGATCCGGGCGACGACCCGTTCGTAGAGGCCGGTGATCTCGACCCGCGCCTGGTCGGTCAGCTCGGTCTGGAACCAGCCGGGGAGGATCGCGTTGACCTGGATCTTGTCGGGGGCCCAGGCGATCGCGCAGCTCTTGGTCAGCTGGACGATGCCGCCCTTGCTGGCGGCGTAGGCCGGGGCGAAGCCCGACCCGAAGATCGAGGTCATGCTGCCGATGTTGATCACCTTGCCGCCGCCGGCCTGCTTCATGGCCGGGTGGGCCGCCTTCGACATCAGGAAGGCGCCGGTCAGGTTGATGTCCATCACCTGCCGCCATTCATCCAGGCCGAGCGAATCGGGCGGCTTGCGGATGTTGATGCCGGCGTTGTTGAACAGGATATCGATCCGGCCCAGGGCCGATTGCACGCCCTCCACGACCCGGGCGCAATCGGCCTCCGACGCCACGTCGCCGGTCGCGACGATCGCCTTCGCGCCGGTCTCGGCCGCGATCGATCGGGCGGCCTCCTCGGCCTTGGCCGCGTTCCGGGCGACGATCGCCAGCGAGGCGCCCGCCTTCGCCAGCCCCAGCGCGATGCCCAGGCCGATGCCGCCGTTGCCGCCCGTCACGATGGCGACCTTGCCGGTCAGGTCAAACGGATTCAACGTCGCCGCCCCCTCGGATTGCCGTCGGATCGCGGACGGGGCGATAATGATGCGACGCGGGCCGAATCGATCGGGTCGCGACCCCGTTCCGAATGCTTCGCCAGCCTAACCGGGCGGCGAACCGCCCGCAACCGGGCGACAAGACGCAAGGCCGCGCGAGGCGCCCCCCCATGACCGACCCCCGTTGGGATCAGCTGGCCGAGATCCTCATCCGGCATTCGACCCGCCTCGAACCGGGCGAAACCCTGCTCGTCGAGTGCTTCGACCTCGAGGACGACGCCCTGCCCCGCCTGCTCGTGCAGAAGGCGGCCGCGCTGGGCGCCTATCCGCTGGTCGAGACCAAATCGACGCGAATCCTCCGCGAACTGGTCCGGAACGCCAGCGAGCCCCAGATGAAGGCGCTGGGCGCCGTGGAAGGGTTCCGCATGGAGCGGGTCCAGGCGTACATCGCGCTGCGGGGGTCGAAGAATGCCAGCGAGATGGCCGACGTCGCCGCCGCGCAGCTCGACCTGTACAACGCCCATTACCTCAAGCCGGTGCATTTCGAGCAGCGGATCAAGCGGACCAAGTGGTGCGTCCTCCGCCTGCCCGGGCCCGGGATGGCGCAGCAGGCCGGCATGAGCACCGAGGCCTTCGAGGACTTCTATTTCCGCGTCTGCAACGTCGATTACGCCCGCCTGGAGAAGGCGATGCGGCCGCTGGTCGAACGCATGGAGGCGGCGAAGGAGGTCCGCATCCTGTCGCCCGGGACCGACCTGCGGTTCTCGATCGAAGGGGTGCCGGTCGTCTCGTGCGCCGGCGAGATGAACATCCCCGACGGCGAAGTCTTCACGCGCCGGTCCGCGAATCGATCGAGGGGACGATCCGCTACAACTGCCCGACGATCTACCAGGGAGTAGCTTCGACGGCATCCGATTCCGGTTCGAGAAGGGCCGGATCGTCGAGGCCGATTGCGAGGCGGGCGACCGCGACAAGCTCCGGCGGATCCTGGCCTCCGACGACGGCGCCTCGTACATCGGCGAGTGGTCGATCGGCTGCAATCCCCGGATCCTGCACCCGATGCGCGACATCCTCTTCGACGAGAAGATCGC
Source organism: Isosphaeraceae bacterium (assembly GCA_046350035.1). Classification (GTDB taxonomy): domain Bacteria; phylum Planctomycetota; class Planctomycetia; order Isosphaerales; family Isosphaeraceae; genus CALLYK01. The sequence continues at coordinate 69,793 of JAXMBD010000009.1, forward strand.
CGGCAGCTTCCACCTGACCCCCGGCAACGCCTACGACGAGGCCGACAACTTCAACCGTTCCAAGATCCACTGGGACCTCGTGCAGATCCAGCGCTCGGATTACGGCGGCGGCACGATCCTCTTCGATGGGGAGCCGATCCGCGTCGACGGCCGATTCGTCCCGCAGGAATTGCACGCACTCGACCCCGAATGACGGCCAGGGCCCTTCGCGGAGCAGACCCCGATGATGCTGTGGATCGCCTGTTTCGCCCTGGCCTCGACGCCCGACGGGCCGGCCGCCCCCGATGAGAACCTGTTCCCGCTGACCCTGCACCGGACGATGGAGCTGGACGACCATCTCCGCGAGATCCGGCGCCAGCACGACCAGGTGATCGCCCGGCGGGCCCAGTTCCAGAACACCCGGAGCCTGTTCGATCGGAAGCTCGTCAGCCGGGAGCAATTCGAACGCGAGCGGGCCGACCTGAAATTCCAGGAGGCCCGCGAGGCCGAGATGGTCGCCTACAAGGACTTGAAGGTGTACGAGAGGAACGCGCTCGACGGCAGCATCCCGGCCGAGCCCCTGGCCGGCTCGAAGCTGCTGCTGACGTTGCTCTCGAAGCAGGAGGCGATGGCACGGGTGGAGATGGAATACCGCGGTTTCCGGCTCCAGCAGGAGCAGGCCCTGTACGAGCGCAAGGCGACCAGCCGGCAGCAACGGGACCTGGCGCTGATCGATTTCGAGACGGCCCGCGGCAATGTCGAGATCAGCGTCGCCCGGCAGGCCCAGGTGGCGATGGAGCTGGCCGCCCGCAGCGGGCAGCTGCCCGAAGCGAAGCAGCTTTACGAGAAGCACCGCGACGACTACTTCCAGGCGCGGATCCGATACGGCGAGATCCGCGTGGCCGGCCTCAAGAAGCGCCTGGAATTCGCCCGACAGTCGCGCGACGCCGGCCTGAGCAACCCGACCGAGGTCGAGATGCTCGAACAGATGCTCAGGGACGCCCAGGAGGACCTGGAAGCCGACCGGAAACTGAAGGACGACCGCAAGTCACCGTTGCCCCCGTCTTCCACGCGGTTTACCTGAGCAACCGGCCGCACCGGCGAATCCCAACCCGGGAAGACGGGATTCCCGCCAGCAAACGGACGCCCCCACCGGTCCGTTTGACCTGGCAGGGGTCGTGCCTCATCCCGGCAGGCTCCCGATCGAATGTCTCCGGGCCACCGGCCCGCGCAGGTTAGCATCGGGGCGGCCGTGCCGCCCCCGGCCGGATCGGCCGACGAAGTGCTTGACGGGGTCGGCATTGAGGGAGAGGGCTCATGATGCGATTTGCCGGAGGGGTTCGCGCGTTCGCGCTGGTTTTGTTCCTCACGGGATGGGGCCGGGCCCGTGCCGACTTCACGGTTTTCGAGGGCTCGGGCGCGACCGCCGCATCCATCACCACCGTCCGGGACGCCTTCCGGGTCGCCGTCGGCGGGGGCACGGTCGCGGGCGCCAACGGGTCGTTCGGCGGCCTCCGCCGCGAGATCAACTGGGACGGGGTGCCCGAGACGCTTTCCGACCCGAACACCTTGCCGTCCAACTTCTTCAACACCACCTCGCCTCGCGGCGTGGTGTTCTCGACGCCCGGCACAGGCTTCCTGGTCAGCGCCAACGCGGGCGGCTCGACATCGCCCCTCTTCGGCTTTGGCAGCGACTTCCAGGCCTTCAGCGCCCAGAAGATCTTCACCGCCGTGGGCAGCAACATCACCGATGTCACGTTCTTCCTGCCCGGCACGACCACCGCGGCCACCACGAGCGCCTTCGGCGTCGTCTTCACCGACGTCGAGGTGGCCGGGCTCACCAAGCTCCAGTTCTTCGACCTGAACAACAACTTGATCTTCACCCGGGACGCCCTGACGGCCGGCAACCAGGGCCTCAGCTTCGTCGGCGGCGTGGCCAACGCGGGCGAGAGGATCGCCCGGGTGCGGATCACCTCGGGCGCCAATACCATCCTCGCCAACGGGGTGCTCGGCAACCCGAACGACGACGTGGTGGCGATGGACGATTTCCTCTACGCGGAAGTTCGTGCCGTGCCCGAACCCACATCCCTTGTCCTCGCGAGCCTGGGTCTCGGCCTGCTCGGCGGATTCGCCCGACGTTACCAGCCGTCGCCCTCGTCGTGATCCGCGCCGGGATGCGACCCGGGTCTCGATCGCATCCCGGCGGCCTCGGCCCCAGGATCCCGGCCTGACCCCGGGATCAGGCCAGCAGCCCGTCGACCACCTTACCGCCGTCGATCAGCTTGATCGGCCGCCCTTCGGGCGTGATCACCGGCCTCGTGGTGTCGACGCCGAACGCTTGCAGCAGGGTCGCGAACAGGTCGGGGATCGACACGGGCCGGTCCTTCACCAGGGCCCCCTGGGCGTCGGTGGCGCCGATCACCTGGCCGCCCCGGACCCCGCCGCCGGCGAGCACGGCGCTAAAGGCCTGGTTCCAGTGGTCGCGGCCGGCCTGGGGATTGATGGCGGGAGTCCGGCCGAACTCGCCCATGCAAATCACCAGGGTATCGCCGAGCAGGCCCCGGGATTCGAGGTCGTCGAGGAGGCCCGAAAGGCCCGGATCGAGCTCGGCGCTGAGATCCTTCACCGTGTCGAAATTGTTGTCGTGCGTGTCCCAGTTCCCCAGCTCGACCTCGACGAACCGGACCCCCGACTCGATCAGGCGACGGGCCAGGATGCACGACCTCGCGAAATTCCCGACGTTGGGCGCCTCGGTCGACTCGCCTTCCTCCGGCGTCGGCTCGGGCCGGATCCCGTAATAGGCCGTCTCGCTCTCGCTCAACTGGTTGAGGTCCAGGGCATCCAACGCCCCCGGCTTCATCAGGCGACGGGCCCGGGAATTGAGGCGGGAGAATTCGCCGACGACCCGGGCATCTCCCCGCCGGGCGAAGTCGGCGTTGAAGGCGTCGAGGGCCACCAACCTCCGCGTCTGCCGACGTTCGCTCACGCCCTCGGGCAGGCCCACGTTCTGGAATGGGTTGGACGGGTCGCCCAGGACATAGGGGGCGAAGTCGAGGCCGTAGAACCCGGGAGGCGCCCCCATCCCGCCGATGGAGACGTAGCCGGGCAGGATCCCCTCGTCGGCCGACCACCGGCGGGCCACGATCGAGCCGATCGACGGGTACTCGACCGCCTCCTGCGGCCTTTGCCCGGTGTGGAGCAGCGTCGTCGCGCGGTCGTGATCGGCCTCGGGCGAGGTCAACGACCGGACGATCGCCAGCTTCTTCGCCCGTTTGGCCAGGCCGGGCAGGTGCTCGGCGAGCTGGATGCCGGGGACCTCGGTCTCGATCGCCGAGAACGGGCCGCCGGTGGGGGTCCTGGGCTTGGGGTCGAACGTGTCGATGTGGCTGGGGCCGCCCGCCAACCAGATCAGGATGCATCGCTGCGCTCGCGGGCCCGATTCCGGGGCGGGCGTCAGGGCCTTCGCGTGGGGCGAGAGCGCCCATCCGATCGTGCCCAGCAGGCCGCTGGCCAGGAATTCGCGGCGGCCTAGGCGGAGGCTTGGTCGATTCATCGGTTTCGGTCCCTCGACGCGGGCGGCCTAATGATTGGTCTGGAACTCGGCCGAGTTGAGCAGGACCCAGAAGACGTCCTCCAGGCCCTCGCGACGGTCGCGCGCCATCAGGCGGGCCATCCGGGCCGACTCGTCCTCGGTGGGCTTCCGGCCCAGGGTCGCCAGGAAGGCCCACTCGACGTGCGAATGACCGATCTTCGGCCCCAGGACCGCCTGGCAGACCCGCGCGCCCGATCGGACCGCCTCGCGGAGGTGTTCCCCATTCATGAAGACGAGGGCGCGCTGAAGGCTCGCGGGACGTTCGCCCAGCCGTTCGGCCGCCGGGTCGTCCTCCCTCTGGAAGAACGGGAGTTCCGGCGCCGGCATCGGTTCGGCGGGGGATTCGCCGTCCTCATCGTCGCCGATCTCGTCCTCGTCCTCGAAACCGGGCCGGTCGGCTTCGTAACCGGTCGCCTGCGCGATCGATGCATAGAGCGGGTCGAGCGGGATCGGCCGGACGACCGGCCGGCTCCACGAGGGCGAAGACCCCTCGGCCTCCGAGGTCGACTGGGCGTACGTCCGGCTGAGGGCGATCGCGCGGGCGAGGGCCTTCAAGGAATACCCGGAACGCCCGAAGTCGGCCGCCAGGAATTCGAGGACGGGCATCGCTTCGGTCGCCTTGCCGGGGTCGTCGAGGTTCTTGATCAGGGCCTTGCCGAAGAAGTGGGCCCAGGCCCGGTTGACCAGGTTCCGGGCCACATACGGGTTCTCGGCCGAGGCCAGCCAGTCGCCCAGGGCCCGCCGACGGTCCGCGGCGGCCGGGATCTTGGTGCCGTCGGGCAGTTGCGCGCGGACGAGCAGGGTCGGCATCGGTTCGGTGCCCGCCTTGGCCGAGGGGTCGGGCCGCCTCAGTTCGCCCCGGGGCGATTCGAGGACGGCGAGCGTCCGATCCCCTTCGTCCGAGCTGAACTGGCGGATCCGGGCGAATACGGCGGCGAGGCCCCAGAAATCGTCCTGCTGCCATCGGGCGAACGGGTGGTGATGGCACTGGGCGCACTGGATCGTCACCCCCATCAGGTTCTTGCCCACGCCCCCCGCCAGCTTGATCGGGTCGGTGTCATACCTCAGCAGGAAGTTGACCGAGCCGTTCTCCTCGGACGAGCCGGAGCCGACGACGACATCGCGGGCCATCTCGGGATACGGGCGATCGCGGCGGATCGACGAGGCCAGCGATTCGGACAGGGCCTCGCCATCGGCGTCAACGCGGAAGATCGCCCGCCGATCGGTCAGCCATTCGGCCAGCAACCGGCCCCAGTGCTCGTCGAATTCGTCCGATGCGATCAGCGACTCGACCTTTGCGGATCGCTTCGAAGGCGATGGATCGTCCAGGAAGGCGCGGACTTCGGGCACCGAGGGGATCCGCCCGATCAGGTCGAGCGAGATCCTCCGGAAGAACTCGGGATCGTCGCAAACCCGGACGGTCGGCCGTCCAACCGCTTCGTCGAGGGTCCGGGGTCCGTCGCCAATGGCCGGGGCGATCCAGCAGAGCCCGAGCAGCAAGATCGGCATCGACATCCCCCTTCCTCGCGGATGGTCCGGTCGATTATGGGGCGGTCGCGGCGTCCGTCAACGGGCGCCGGCCCCGGAAACCTCGGCTTCGGGGCGGTCCGCCCCGGCCTCCATCTCCGCTTCGGCCTCGGACTCGACCGCCGACGGCAGTGCGTGGAGGCTGGAACGGTGGGCATCGTCCTTCATCTCGGCCAACGTGACCACCTCGTCGGGGACCAGCACGTCGAGCCGAAATCCCCTGGGGCCGGGGAACAGGGTCATCACATAGGACCGGCCCAGGACCCGGAAGGTTCCCGCGTGGTATTCCAGGGCCGTGGCGGCGTCGATGCCCAGGCCGTACCGGCCCGGGTTCCGCTCCAGGACCTTCAGGAGCCGCTGGATCCGGCCCCTCTCCAGGAAGTGCATGTCGACCACGCTCTCGGGCAGCAGGTCGAAGCCCCGACCGACGGCCACGTCCTTCTCGTCCCGGCCGCCCTCGATCATGATATCGCTCATCACCGCGGCGCCGGCGGACGACCCGCCGATCACACCGCCCCGCCCGAACAGGGCGTGCAGCTCCGCCTCGACTCGCGTCCCCCGGTAGGCCCGGGAAAGCCGCGCCTGGGAACCGCCCGTCATCCAGACTCCGGTGGCCTGCCGGATCGTCGCCGAGAAACCCGGATCGTCGGCCTCCTCGCGGGAGAGTGTGTGGAGCACGCGGACCGAACCGGCGCCGAGGTCGCGGAACGGCTTCGTCAGCGACGCCTCGTCGGGCGACCCCTCGAACGTCATGGCGGTCGGGATCACCACGATCCTCGCCTTCGGGCCGCCGGCCAGCTCGACCAGCCGCCGCTCGACCGCCGGCGCCGTGACGCCGCCGCAGAGGATCAGGGTGCCGGTCGACCGGGGGTCCGCGGCGCGGATCGGCTCGAACTGGGGCCGACTGGCCCATTTCGTCAGGACGGCCCCCCCGGGCAGGCCCAGTCCCAGGCCCAATAACCCCGCCAGCAAGACGGCCTTCCGGGTCCGCCTCACGCCATGCATCGGCGAATCGCTCATACGACAGCCAGTCCTCGGGCCTGCATCGGGAAGCACCATCGTACCCGCCCGGGGCTCAGGCGCCGACCGAGCCCGTGGACAGCCGGCCGGACTTGCCGTACGATTTCTTCCAACCTTTCTCCAATTTTCCGCCCCGCACGAGGATCGGCCTTCCGGGCGTTGGGGACGGCTGGCGTTGAGGTCGCGCGATGTGGCGATGGCTGGCGATCGCCTGCTGGATGGCGGCCGAATCCCCCGCCCTGGGTGCGGGCGACGAGTTCGAACAATCGGTCCGGCCGGTGCTCGTGGCGCGCTGCCAGAAATGCCACGGGGCCGAGAAGGCCTCGGGCGGCCTCCGGCTCGATTCCCGCTCGGCGATGCTCACGGGCGGGGATAGCGGCCCCACGGCCATCGAGGGCCATCCCGACGACAGCCTGATCGTTCGGGCGATCGAGCAGGCCGACGAACTTCGGATGCCGCCCGGGGGCAAGCTCAGACCGGGGGAGATCGGCGCGATCCGTCGATGGATCGCAACGGGCCTCCCCTGGCCCGACGAGGGCAATCCCGCGAAGGGATCGGCGGCGGCCGCACCCGAGGGGCCCGGCCTCTGGTCCCTCCGGCCTATCCGCAAGCCGGAAGTGCCCCAGGTGTTCGACCGCGATTGGTCCCGCACCGAGATCGACCGCTTCCTGCTCGCGTCGCTGGAATCGAAAGGCCTGGGGCATGCCCCGCCGGCCGACCGGCGCACCTGGATCCGCCGGGCCACTTACGACCTCACCGGCCTGCCGCCTTCGGCCGAAGATGTCGAAGCGTTCCTGGTCGACGATTCGCCCGACGCCTGCGAACGAGTGGTGGATCGCCTGCTGGCCTCGCCCTCCTACGGCGAGAAGTGGGGCCGTCACTGGCTCGACCTGGCCCGGTACGCCGACACGGCGGGGGAGAATTCCGACCACCCGACGCCGCATTCGTGGCGGTATCGGAACTGGGTGATCGAGGCCCACAACCGGGATATGCCCTACGACGAGTTCGTCCGCATGCAGGTGGCGGGCGACCGGATCGCCGCCGGGACCGATCGACACGCCGAGGGGGTGGTTGCGACCGGCTTCCTGGCGATCGCCCGGCGGTTCGGCCATGACATCGACAAGGATATGCACCTGACCCATGAGGACGTGATCGACACGATGGGCCGGACCTTCCTCGGCCTGTCGCTCGCCTGCGCCCGATGCCACGACCACAAGTACGACCCGATCTCCACGCGAGACTACTACGCCCTGGCCGGCATCCTGCAAAGCACCCGCTTCAGCTTCCCCGGCTGCGAGCCGCTGCAGCAGCCCCGCGACCTCGTGCCGATGCTGCCGGAACCGGTGTGGCAGGAGCGGACCCGGCCGCATCGCGAAGCGTTGGCCGCGATCGACTCCGAGATCCGGCAGGTCGCCGAGCGGATCGCGGCCGAATCGCGGTCGACCTTCCCGGAGAGTTCGGCCGACCGCGACGGGCTCTCCCAGGGCTCGATCCCGGACGGCGGCGAGCAAGTCTTCCCGGAGCTTTCGGTCGACGTGGAACCGGGCTCGATGATCCGCCTGGTGGTCTCCCCCAGGCGAACCACGGGGCCGATTCGACCCGGATCGATTGGAGCCTTGCCGAGGAGGACGGGCCTGGGCGGCGCTGGTCGCTCGGATCCGACGTGATTGACGACCTGCTGGCGAGCAACCCGCACGCGGATCGGCTCGGCCAGGACGGCGTCTGGTGGTTCCTCGACGCCAGGCCGGGCCGGGGCCTCTTGCCCGAGCCGGTCGCCGACCTCAACGGGCAGAAAGGTCTGAACGTCTGGCGGGACGGCGACACCCCGTCGGTCTTCGCGAATGCCCGCGAGACGCCCATCCCGGTCTGGACCAGCCTGCCGGCCCGATCGATCTTCGTCCACCCGGCGGCCAACGGGCCGGTCGCGGTCGGCTGGCTCAGCCCGATCCGTGGACGTTTGAAGATCACCGGGAAGATCGCCGACGCCCATCCCGGCGGCCCCGACGGCGTCGCCTGGTCGTTCGACCGGATCCGGGGCGACCGCCGAGGCGCCCTGCAAGCGCTGGCCGAACTGCGTGCACGCCAGGACGAACTGGCCCGAAGGCGGGCCGAATTGCTGGCCCGGGCCCCCCGGCCCGAGGTGGCCTACGCCGTCGCGGAAGGGGCCGAGGCCGACTCGCCGATCCACCTCCGGGGCGATCCCGAGAAGCGAGGCCCGGTCGTCCGCAGGCGGTGGCTGGAAGTGCTCGGCGGCCGGGAAGTCGCGCCGGGCTCGGGGAGCGGCCGGGTCGATCTGGCCGATTGGCTGGCCTCGCCCTCGAATCCGCTGGCGCCGCGGGTGATGGTCAACCGGATCTGGCAGCACCACTTCGGCCGGGGGATCGTGGGCACGCCCAGCGACTTCGGATCCCGGGGCATGCCCCCCACCCACCCCGAATTGCTCGACTGGCTGGCCGACAGTTTCATGGCGGATGGCTGGTCGTTGAAGGCGATGCACCGCCGAATCCTGCTCTCGGCCGCTTACCGGCAGGGGAGTTCGGCCGGGAAGGATGCCATCGAGGTTGATCCCGAAAACCTGTTGCTGGCCCGATTCCCGCGCCGACGACTCGGGGCCGAGGAGATCCGCGACAGCTTGCTCGTCGTGTGTGGCTCGATCGACCGATCGCCCGGAGGTCCCCACCCGTTCCCCCCGGAATCGACCTGGAATTTCACCCAGCACAACCCATTCAATACCTTTTATGACACGCAACGGCGGAGCGTCTACCTGGTTTCGCTCCGCAACCGGCGGCACCCGTTCCTCGGCCTTTTCGACGGCGCCGATCCCAACGCGACCACGCCCGAACGTCAGCGGACCACGGTCCCCACCCAGGCCCTGTTCTTCCTGAACGACCCGTCCTTCCACCGACAGGCGGCACACCTGGCCGATCGGATGATTCGGGCCGGCGGGGATGATCCGGAACGGCTTGCCGAGCTTTATCGAGTCGCCCTGCAACGGCCGCCCCGCGAGGCGGATCGGGTCATGGCCATGGCATTCCTCTCGCGTTACCGGGAGGAACTGGCCGACCGGCCGACCGACGAACAAACCCGGGCGGCCTGGGAAGCCCTGGCGAGGACGGTCCTCGCCTCGAACGAGTTCCTCTCCGTGGATTAGGGCCCATGAACGACCGGACGAATCGTCGCGGCTTCGTCCGCTCGGCGGTGGCGGGCTCGTTGCTGATGCCCGGCCTCCTCCACGAACTGCTCGCCGCCGAGGACGCGACCGACCCGCTGGCACCGCGACCGACCCACTTCCCGGCCAAGGCGAAGTCGGTCATCTTCCTGTTCATGAGCGGCGGCGTCTCGCACGTCGATTCGTTCGACCCCAAGCCCAAGCTGGCGGAAGACCACGGCAAGAAGGTCACGCTCGACCATCCCGAGACCCGCAACCGCCCCGGGTACGAGGCGCTCTACCTGAAGCGGCCGAACTGGAACGCCTCGCCGAGGGGCCAAAGCGGGATCCAGGTCACGGACCTTTTCCCCTCGATCGCGGGCCGGATGGACGACATCGCCCTGATCCGGTCGATGCATACCAGCCACTCGAATCACTACAACGCCACGCTGGGCATGCACACCGGCTCGTTCGCGTTCGCGAGGCCCAGCATCGGCTCGTGGCTCAGCTACGGGCTGGGGACGACCAACCGGAATCTCCCGTCCTTCCTGGTGCTGGCCCCTCAGATGCCCTACGCGGGCACGCAGGTCTGGGCCTCCGACTTCCTGCCGGCGGTCCACCAGGGGACGCGGGTCGTGCCCGGGGCCGAGCCGATCGCCAACCTGGCGAGGCGGGCGCCCACCGGACGACGCCAGGAGCTGGAACTCGAAGCATTGAACGAGCTTAACGCCGACCACCGCCGGGGCCGCGAGGACGACCCCCACCTCGCCGCCCGGATCCGCTCGTTCGAGACGGCCTTCGGCATGCAAACCGAAGTGCCCGGGGCGCTGGACCTCTCGGGAGAATCGGACGCGACCCTCGACCTCTACGGCCTGAAACGCGGCCAGGTCGACGGATTCGGCTGGCAATGCCTGGTCGCCCGCCGCCTCGTGGAACATGGCGTCCGGTTCATCGAATTGATCCACACCGGGTCGAGCGGCAACTGGGACTCGCACGGCAACATGGCCGATCACGGCAACCTGGCCCCCCAGGTTGACAGGCCGATCGCCGGTTTACTTCAGGATCTCGAACAGCGCGGCCTGTTCGAATCGACCCTGGTCGTCTGGACGACCGAGTTCGGCCGGACCCCGTTCAACAACACGCCCGACAACCCCGGCCGCGAGCACCACAGCTGGGCGTTCAGCTCCTGGCTGGCCGGCGCCGGCGTGAAGCGAGGCATCGCCTACGGCTCGACCGACGAGCACGGGATTCGCGTGGTCGAAGACCCGGTGCACATCCACGATTTCCACGCGACGATCCTGCACCTGATGGGGCTGGACCATACCCGCCTGACGTATCGCCACGGCGGCCGCGATTACCGCCTGACCGACGTCCATGGCAAGGTGGTCGAGGGGGTCCTGGCCTGACCTCAGGCACGCGCCAGCAGGATCACCCCGGACACCACCAATCCCCCGCCCACGACGTGCTTCCAGGTCAGTTGCTCCCCCAGGAGCAGGGCGGCCAGCAACATGACGAACACCACGCTGAGCTTGTCGACCGGCGCCACCTTCGACGCCTCGCCCAGGCGCAAGGCCCGGAAGTAGCAGAGCCAGGACGCCCCCGTCGCCAGGCCCGAGAGGACCAGGAACAGCCAGGTCTTCCGCGAGACTTCCGAGATCGGTTGTGTGCTGCGGGCGAAGGCGATGGCCCAGGTGAGGACCAGGATCACCGCCGTGCGGATTGCGGTGGCCAGGTCGGGGTCGATCTCCTTGACCCCGACCTTGGCGAGGATCGCCGTCAGGGCGGCGAAGACGGCCGACAGGAGGGCCCAGGCGAACCATCCCATCGGCGATCTCCCGCTTTTGGAATCGAGGTCAGAGCGTCCAGCCCTTCCGATATTCCCGGCTCAGGAACTTGTCGGCGGCCGGGCAATTGGCCGCCTTGGCGCCGCCGGGCCGTCCCAGTCGAGCCGCTGGCCGGCCCGGTAGGCGGCGTTGCCCAGCAGGACGGCCTCGGTGAGGGGCCCGAGTAGTCGAACGGGCAGGTCGTGGGCGAGCCTTCCTTGCAGGCCTTGATCCACTCGGCGTGGTGGCCGATCGAGGCGGGGATGGTCGGCTCGGGCGCCTTGAAGTCGGCGAACTTCTCCTCGGGGTAGAGCTTCCGGCGGCCGTAGTCGGCCATCAGCATGCCCTCGTCGCCGACGAAGAGGACACCGTCGTTCCACTTCGGCAGGTTCTTCTCGGCGAGCAGGGGCGGCTTCTTGTCGTGGTCGTACCAGGTCAGCTTGCAGGCCGGCATGTTCGGCCCGCGTTCGGGGAACTGGTACTGCACGATCAGCCAGAGCGGCGTGGTCTCGGGGTGGACAGGCGGCCCCTGGGATTCGACCCGCGTCGGGGCCTTCTCGTGGAGCTTGAGGGCCCAGAAGGGCAAGTCCATGTAGTGGCAGGCCATGTCGCCCAGCGTGCCGCTGCCGAAATCCCACCAGCGCCGCCAGTTGGCCGGCAGGTAGGTGGGGTGGTAGGGCCGTTCCGGGGCCGGGCCCAGCCAGAGGTCCCAGTACAGGTATTCGGGGACGGGCGGGGTATCCTTGGGCCGTTCGCCCTGCGACCAGGTCTTGCCACACCAGACATGGACCTCGCGGACCGGGCCGATCGCGCCCGACTGGATCAGCTCGACCACCCGCCGGTAGTTGTCGCCGGCGTGGATCTGCGTGCCCATCTGGGTCACGACCTTGTTCGCCTTGGCCGTCTCGGCGACGACCCGCGCCTCGCGGACGTTGTGGGCCAGCGGCTTCTCGCAGTAGCAATGAAGGCCCCGCTTCATCGCCATGACCGACGCCGGCGCATGGACGTGGTCGGCCGTGCTGACGACGATGCCATCGAGTTTGGGTTGCTCGAGCATCTTGCGGAAGTCGTGGTACTTCTGCGCGGCCGGGAATTTCTGCGCGGCGGCGTCGAGGAAGCGGTCGTCGATGTCGCAGATCGCGGCGATGTTCTCGCCCTGGACGCCCTGGATGTTGTCGGCGGCACGGCCGGCCGTTCCGACGACGGCCAGGTTCAGCTTCTCATTCGGCGACCTCGGGCCGAACGGGGAGATGACCCGGATGGCCGGGAAGGCGAACGGGACGGCGGCGGCCTGGCGGAGGAAGGAACGTCGGGAAGTCTGCGACTGCGGCATCGTCGGGGCTCCGATCCGAATCCGATCCGGGCACAATCCCCGCGATCGTAACGGGCCGGTCGGCGAGGGGCAACGGATCAGGCCAACGGGGCGACCCGCGACGGCGGCGGCATCTCGGGGAGCCGATAAGGCCGCTCGGCCAGTTCCTTGCGGACCGATTCCTCGAACAGGACGGGCCAATCGATCGCCTTGTCGCGGGCGAGGGTCAGCCAGCCGCGGACCTCCTCCGTATCGATCGGCGATCGGGCCAGGCTGGCCGAGAGCCCTTCCTGCAGCGCCTCGGGCGTGATCGGCTCGCCGCCGCCGCCGGGCTCGGCCTCCTCGACGATCACCTCCTGCGCCTGGCGCAAGACGCTCACGCTCGGGTCGAGGAATTCCTGGAATTGCAGCAGGCCGTTGCGGATTCGCTGCCCGGGCACCTTGCGGATCAGGCCCATCGCGTCGGCCTCCTGTTCGGGGTGGGTTCGGACCCCATCGATTGTATGCCCGATCCAACGGACCGGGCGAGCGCCGATCTCGCCGGGCCGCTCGCCTTTTCGATTACAATCGGGCTGCCGACCGCACCCGAACCGATCGAACGCCCCTGGAGCCGGACGCCGATGAGTCGCGAATCCACCCTGCAACGGATCGCCGAAGGAAGAATCGTGGCGGTCGTCCGTTCCGAGTCGGGCGAGAAGCTGGCGTCGGTGGCGAGGGCCCTGGCGGAGGGGGGCGTGACCGCGATCGAGATCACGTTCACCGTGCCCGACGCCCTGGGCGTGATCCGCAAGGTCCGCCAGGAGCTGGGCGACACGATCGCGCTGGGGGCCGGCACGGTGCTCGACCCCGAAACCGCCCGCGCCGCGATCCTGGCGGGCGCCGAATACCTGGTGGCCCCCACGCTGAACCTGGAGGTGATCCGGCTCTGCAAGCGATACAGCATCCCGGTGATGCCGGGCGCCTACACGCCGACCGAGATCCTGACCGCCTGGGAGGCCGGCGCCGACGTGGTGAAGGTCTTCCCGGCCGACTCGCTGGGCCCGTCGTACATCAAGGCGGTCAAGGCCCCCCTGCCCCAGTTGAAGCTGATGCCGACCGGCGGCGTGGATCTCGACACGGCGGCAGCGTTCTTGAAGGCGGGGGCCTTCTGCCTGGGCGCCGGCAGTTCGCTGGTGGACAGCAAGGCGGTTGCGGCCGGCGATTACGATGCGATCCGCGAAAGGGCCCGGCAATTCGCGGCGGTCGTGAAGGCGGCTCGCTGATCCGGCAGCCGCTGCCCAAGGATTCTATCTTCCGACCAGAGCTAGCCGTTCAAGTATCTTGCCGGCGATCTCGCGTGACGAACGGTCGCCTACCGGCAAATAGCCGTCGGCCGGGACAATCCCGCTGACGTCGCCGTCGCCGATGCGGACCAGCATGAGCTGATCCTCCTGGCGGCCCAGGATCAGGCCATGGATCGTGCCCCATTCGAGCCGGCACCAGTCTTTTCGATCGTACTCCGCACAAAGGAAGACCACGAGCAGGTCGGACTGGTCGCGGTAGATCTTCTCGAGGTAATGGTGGAGGTTCGGTCGGGCGAGCTCGGCGTCATACCACAGGTCGTATAAGACGGCCGGCCTCCCCAACTCGCGGCCTAAGTACTCGGCGACCTCGCCGACGAACTTTCGATACTCGCCGGCGAACGAGAGGGCGACTCGGAAGCGACTCGATAGGTTGCGTTCGATCGTACGCTTCTCCTCACCCGCGACCAGGTTGAACATCGCGAAGACGAGCAGGACGGATACGGAGACCAACCCTACCTCGAGGATCGCCAGCAAGATCAGGGTTGTACGGTCCCTTTCCTGGTCGATGTTGGGCAGGGCTTCGAGGACTTCGTTCATCCTGCCCGGGCCGTATCGGCGAACGAGTTTGACGCGCGAGCCCCTGTCGTAGGTCTTCGGCAAGTTCCGGAGGATCCCGGAGCGGGTAATAGACGGGCACCTTTCGCCATCCCGACGGGCTGGATAGCTGCACCACGCAATAAGAGTGGAGGAACTCGTAAACAACGAACATGGAAACCGACAACAGTACCGGCACGATCCAGGCAATGGGCCGATCGGCCTGGCCGCGGACCCAGGCCAGCCGCATCATCATCCAGACGACAAACCCTCCGCAGAGGATGAAAGTCGTGAAGGCGAATATCCAGGCCCGATCGGGTACCGACCTTGCAACCGCCACGACGAGCAAGGCCGCGATGATCCCCGCCGAGGCGATCCGAAGGCGAAGCGACGGGGTCATGGGAACTTTGCCCGGGCGGTCGGGTCGATCGCTGGCGTGCATTTGCGGACCTCGACCTTGCCCTGCCGTTGGAACATCACCATGTACACCCGCGTCAGGCTCAGGGGGGCGGAGATATTCGTATTCCCGGCCGACACCCGATACTCGGGCGTCAGGAGGGCGGTCTTGTCGGGCGTGTGGTCGAAATCCCAGAGGGACGGTGCGTAGATCGCTGCATCCGGCTTGTCCGATTCGAAGCGGACATCCACCAGGTCGGGATCGTTGAGTGTGGCGAGGACTTGCAGGTTATCGGGCACACCGTCTCGGTCGACGTCCATCACCTTGACCATGCAGAGATCCCGGCCCCTTGCCCCGATGAGGCCATCCCCGCCAAGCAGACGGATCGAGTCGAAGCCCTCCACCGAGATCGGCTTGCCGGATCGTCCGAGCACGCGCCAGTTCCCGTCGATCAGGGCGGGCGCCACGCCGTTGCGGAAGTGGCCCACGCCGGCGAAGTTAGGCTCGATCGCGAACTTCCCCCCCGGGTCGATGAAACCGAATCGGCCCTCCGCGACCTCGACCCAGGCCAGATTCTCCCGGAATTCGCCCGCGTTCAGGAACGTGGACGCGATCGTCTCGACCCCTTCCCGATTGATGAAGCCGAACACACGGCCATCGTGCGAGATTGCGGCCAGGCCGCCCGAGAACGGGCGGGCCACGGCGAAGCGGGGCGGAATCACCGACTCGCCCCGATCATTGATATAACCGTAGCGGGCGACGCGAGGTTCCCGGTAGGGTGCAAGCCCCTCGCGAAACGGGCCGGCCCAGCCGAATCGGGGAGGTATGGCGACCTCGCCGTTGGGGCGGATGTAGCCATATCCGGCCTCGTTCCGAACCGCCGCGAGCCCGCTCGAGAAGGCGTCGGCATCGAGGAATCCGGGCGGGATGCGTACCTCGCCGCGCTCATCAATGTACCCGAATCGGCCGTCGATGCGGACCGGGGCCAACCCCTCGGCGAACGGCCCCGCGCCGTCGAACCGGGCTTCGATCGCGAACCGGCCCGGCTCGCGCATGTAACCCCATTTCCCCCCCTGCATGGCCGGCCGCAGGTCGGCGAAGGGTGGTACCTGAGCCCCGATAGGGGCCGAGCAGGACAGAATCCAGGCGGCGAAGAGGCCGGCCGCGGTCCGCATCGATCAACCTCCCCCGGCGCGATTGACGACGTTGGGCGTCTCGGATGCCGATCGATTGGAGCACCGCTCGGATTCGTGGTCAAGCGACGGCCAAGGCGAGATCAACGCGGCCGCCAACGCTCGTCGCAGAAGCCGTTGGCGAGGACCTGGCCGCCCTCGATCTCGATGACCGCATAATCCCCGAGCCGGGGATACAGCAGGGCATTCGTGCCGGCGAAATCCTTGTCCCCGAACGTGTGGATGGCGTTGATCGCGACGTAACGGAGCCTCTGGGCCGGGCTCGGGGCGATCATCACGGGCGAGGCCTGGGCGTCGGGATAGCTCCGGCCGGCCAGCCGGAATTCGTCGCGTGTCCAGGAAATCGGCAGGTCCGGGAGGAAACGAGCCAGGAGCCGATTCGATCCCGGGTCGCCGAAGAGGATCAGGTTGCGAGATTGCATCTCCTCGGCCGTGACCTCGGTGTCGAGCTTGATCGGCAATTCGCCGCGGAGCGAACGGGACCAGGTGGCCCGGAATTGTTCCAACCTCGCGTCGGACCAGGCCTGTCGCCTCGAATTCCAGGGCGTCCCCGTGCCTCGGACGCACAGGAACGGGCCCGAGAAGGCATCGTCGATCGGGCCTTGCAGGCGGCGCCTCTTTTCCCGGTCGATGTTCCCCTCGAAACGGCGCGACTCCTCGTATTCGACCAGGCGAGGGCCGTCCGCCTCGATCCGGTAGTAGACCCTCGGCAAGAGCCCCTTCACGGCGTCGCGCAGGGGGAAATCCCGGCCCTGGATTCGGGCCTTCTGCGCCACCTGGCGGTCGATCGACAGCATCGCCACGTTCTCGAGTTTCGACACGACGGCCGTATCGTCCTCGATCCGGGCATCGACCTCCGCCTTCGCGTAATGCTCGACCATCGCCTCGACGTTGAGCCAGGCGGCCTGGCTGTACTTCAAGGTGTAAGTGGCGAACCGGATCCGGTCGGGGGTGTCGTCGCGGCCGGAGTCGGCGTGCCGGTCGCGGAATTCCCGGAGGATCCTGGCGCTTTCGGGATCGACCTTGTGGCCGGTCTTCGCCCCGACCACCCGCAGGAAATCGATCCCCTCGCCCCTCGTGACGAGGCCCTCGGTTTTCATCGGAAATCCCAGCTTCTCCAGTTGCTGCTGGATCAACTCCGACGAGCGTCGCTGGGGATCGTCCTCGCCGCCGTAACCGGCGAGCGGCAGGTTGGAGGCGTTCAGGGCGTAGTCGGCGGCGTCGTAGATGCGCAGGGCCTTCGTTTGCACGTCGTCGAGGCCCTTCAATTTGGCGTACTCGACCGACTCGGCGAATCCGGCGCCGGCCTCGGCCGCCGCCCATGCGGCGGGGTGGTGCAGCCCGAGGTGCCAGGCGCCGGCGCCGCCCATCGAGAAGCCGCGGAGCAGGATCCGGCGTTCATCGACGGGGAAATTCCGCTTCACGGCGTCGATCGCCTCGAAGACGTCGGTTTCGCCGGCCCATCGATACGCATTGTTCCCCCTCCCGTAGACGTGCAGCACCAGGCCGGTCTCATCCTTCGGGTAGGGCTTGCCGTCGTGCGACCGGAAAAATCGGACTTCGGACAGGGTCGCGCCCCGGCCGTGCAGGATCACGTCCAGCCGGAGCCGGCCTTCACCGTCGGACTCGAACGTGGGAGGAACGTAAAGGGCGTAAGGCTGGATCGATCCGTCCACCTTCGAGCGGAAACCGTGGGTCGAGCCGCCCCTGGTCGTCACCGGGTTCTCGCCGTTTTCCAGCCGTTCCAGCCGCTCCCGGCCCCTTTCCAGGACGTCGAGCGTCGAGGCGACGTCACCCTTATCGAAAAACTCGCCCAGTTTCAGGACCCAGGCCGCCGCCTTGTGGGCCACCTCCACGTCCGCCAGGCGGTCCCGAGAGCGGGGATCGAGGCGAGGGTGCTTCGCGCGAAAGTCCTCCAGCTCGGCTCCAAGGCGTTCGGTCGCTTCCCGGAGACGCGCCAGGTCGGCCTCGTCCGGGGCGTATCTGGGAGGATCCTGGAAAGCGATTGGGACTGCCGTGGCCGGCCAGCCGAACAGGAACATCAGGAGAGATGCGGCGATCCTCCGGCTGTCTCGGGCGTTCATCGGGTGCGTCTCCCTGGGCTTGTCAATGGTCCGGCGAACGGGACACCCGCGTCAAGCCGGGTAGGCTACGCAACTTGAGCCGCCAAAAATCCGTCGTTTTGCTTCAAATGTACGGGCCCGACGGCCCCCGGGGGAAATCCAAAGGATCCGCCCTGGACAACGGGGTGCATACCGCGAAGAATACGTTAAGGTTTCGAGAAGACACGACGAGGAATTCCCTTGATGCCGGATCGGCGGGAGACTGCGCATGTACATGTTGCTTTCGGCGGAGACCCGAGACGTCATGGCCAAGGCCAGTTTCCTGACGATCAACGCCATATTCCTGACGTGGTACGTCATCGCGAAGCTTCTGGCCCTGTAGCCGATCGGCCCGGAATGGGCTCGTCGTCTGCCGGCAGGGAGTCGATTCGGGCCTGAATGGCCGGGCGATCGACCCCCGGAATTTCGGACAACCAGGACCAGAGTAACCGGGCCGTCCGGGGTTGCTTGGCCTCCTCGGCTTCGGCCTGGTCTCGGACTTCAGCCCAGGACCGCGCCCCCCGATACCGGCGGGCGTGGTCGCGGGCCGTTTCCACTTCCCGAGCATTGAGCCGGGTGCCGGTCGTACCCGATGCCAGCAGGTTGACGCGGTCTTCGCGGTGGCGAAGCCCCAGGGCGTGGCCCAGTTCGTGGGCGGTGACGCGGGGGATCGGCTCGTCGATGCCCCCTTCCACCTGCCGGAGCCTCGCCGAGTCCTGGACGAAGGCATAGTTACCGTTCAGATAGACGCCGTTGACGCTGAACTTGTGCAGGTAATAGACGTGCAAGCCGTCGCCCCCCCGAGTCCCCTCGGGGCGGAGATCCCGGTAGGCGGGTAGCGGGGCCTGACCGTCCGGATCCTTGCCGCGTCGCGCCCGGAAGGCTTCCAGGTTGGCGACCGGCTCGCGATCGATCGAGGCCAGGCCCCAGTGGATCCCGGCGAGGTTCCAGATCCGGTTCACCTTGCCGACGACCCTGCGGACATCGGCCGATTCCAGCCTGGAGTGGAGGTCAGGGGCGTCGTCGGCGGAGAGCAGGTGTACATGCAACGGGATGACCAGGAAGTCGCCGATCGGCGGCGGTTCGGTCGCATCGGCCGGCGGGCCATCGTCGGCGACGGACGGCCCCGCGACCATGATCAGGACCAGCAACACCGCCCGGTTCGACCGTCGCAACATGCCCTGTCCCCCTTCCTGGGCCGCCCGGCTCGTTGACGGTTCGATCATCGCCGGAGCGGCCCGGCCGATGCAAGTTGTCGGGCGTGCCGGTCGCGCCGGATCGGGCGCGAAGCCGGGCTATTCCAGGCGCGATGTTGCTCGTCGGAGACGCAGCATTTCGCAAGCTCGTCCTCGTTTGACAGGTTTCGTCCGCAACCTACGGTTCTGATGTCCCTGGAGCGTGGTCGAGATCAGGGTGAGGACGCCTTCGAGCGGACGGAGACCCGGTCCGGTTCACGCAGGGTGGAGGGCCCAGCCCGACGCGGTCGGGCGGGTGGTCTTGGAGGTAAGGAGAGGACTCCCATGACGGCCTTGAAGTCGCGCGTCCATCGTTTCCTGGTCAGCGAAGACGGCCCGACCGCGGTCGAGTATGGCCACGGTCATGGTCGCGGCGCGATCGTCGTTGCCTGCATCGGCGTGATCACCTCGCTGGGCGGCAAGATCAGCAGCACGTTCAACACGGTCAACGGCGCCCTGGCGCCGCCCGCGGCCGTGCTCCTGTCGAGGCGGCCTCGCCTCGGGAGTGGCCATCGCCGGCGACCCGGGGTTGCTGCGGGAGTCGAACCGGGACCGCAGGCGTGGCGTCGAGATCGAGGCCCGCCCCGCGGTCCCGCGCGCCCGTGCGCCCATCCGGCCGACCTATCAGGCCATCGGATGTCGGTCGGATCCACCATCGAAAGCCGGAGTCAAGGGCCATGTCGGGGTTGTCGGACCATGCGCTTGGGTGGCTCGTTACGGCCGTGCTCGTCGTGGCGGCCGTGATCGACGGCCGCGCCCTCAAGGTGCCGAACTGGTTGACCTTCCCGTTCGTGATCACGGGCGTGGCTTATGGGTTGTTGGCCCATGGCTGGTCGGGGCTCGGGACGGCGGCTCCTCGGGACCGCGGCACAGGAATGGCCTTGCTGCTGCCCCTCTACGCGATCGGCGGGATGGGCGCGGGGGATGTCAAGCTGTTCATGGGCGTCGGCGCCTGGATGGGCCCGGACGTCACGCTCCACGCCTTCCTGGTCCTGTCCATCGTGGGCGCGATCATGGCGGTGGCGATGGTCCTCTGGTCGGGCGAATGGCGACGCCACTGGGAGTTGTTCCGCACGATCATCCGCGAGATCCTCGTCATCCGCGACCCCGTGGCCCTATCGGAGATCGCCGCGAAGCGGAAGCCATCGATGCTGCTGCTCCCCTACGGCATCCCGATCGCCGTGGGATCGATCGGCTACTTCATCGCGTCCGGCCACCTGTTCTGAGGGCCCCTTGCCCCTCCGGCTATTTCGGTACCGGAGTGTTCCCATGAAACGCCTAATCGCATCGATGAGTCGCTTCCTGGCCAGCGAAGACGGGCCGACGGCCGTCGAGTATGCCGTCATGGTGGCCCTGATCGTCGTCGCGTGCATCGGCGTCATCACTTCCCTGGGCGGCAGCATCAGCGGCACCTTCAACACGGTGAATGGCGCCCTGTGAGGTCAGCGGAAACGCCCGGGCGAGGGCCACCCGCGGCCGGGCTCGTCCGCATTCCCGACGGCCCGGCGGATCGCCGTCGGGCCGACTCGTTGAAGCCGAGGAGGGCGCCCGGGACCGGGCGCCTCCCCGGCTTCTCGTCGAATCCGCGCCGGGTGATTCCGGGGATTTCGGGCGGCCCTGGTGGCGTGCGGATCGCGATCCTTGACCTAGTGTTCTCCTGGGTGCAGGCCGAGGGGGTTCGGCTGGGAGGTCTTCGATGAATGGCCGATCGCTGATGGTGCTGGTGCTGGCCCTGGTTTCGGGGCTGATGGCGATGCTCGCCGTCAACCAGATCTTCAAGCAGCAGGGCGGGACGCAGCCGACCGACAACGTCGACGTGCTGGTGGCAACCCGCGAGATCAAGGTGGAAGAAGTGCTGAGCAAGGCCGACGCCGTCAAGGTGATACAGATGCCCCGGGAACTCGCCCCGGCCGGCTCGTTCCACGCCTTCGACGAGGTGGCCGAGCGATGGGTCCAGATCAAGATGCTGCCCGACGAGCCGATCCTCGACGCCAAGCTGGCCCCCCGGGATTCGCCCCGAGGCCTCCTGCCCCGGATCCCGGTCGGCATGCGGGCCTTCAGCCTGGAAGTCAGCGAGCAGACCGGCGTCGCCGGATTCGTGATGCCCGACCATCGCGTCGACGTGATCCAGTCCAAGACCTCGACGAAGTCCGGGAATGCGGGCGCCTCCGAGGCCGAGACGATCCTCCAGGACGTCCTGGTGCTGGCCAGCGGCACGAACCTCACGCGCACCGAGGACAAGTCGCTGACCGTGCGGACCGTCACCCTGGCCTTGGCCCCCGACCAGGTCGATACGCTGGTGGCGGCCCGCTCGCAGGGGGGCAGCATCTCGCTCTCGCTCCGGGCGATCAACGATCACGACATCGTCGAGAAGCCGGTCAAGGTCGTCGAGCCGGTCGTCGAGATGGGCGAGGTGGTCGTCGCCCGCCGCGACCTGTCCCCGGACGAGGTGCTCAAGAAGGAGCTGGTGCAGGTCGAATCCCGGCCCAAGGACCGCATCCCGCCCGGCGCCTTCCGCACCGTCGAGGACCTGGACGAGCGATGGGTTCGCAGCCGGATCGAGGCGGGCGAGCCGATCGTCGAGGCCCGGCTGGCGCCGATCGACCTGGTCTCGCGGATCGCCGCCGGCAAGCGGGCCGTGTCGATCGAGGTGAATGAACAGACGGGCGTCGCGGGCTTCATCCTGCCCGGCCACCGGGTTGACGTGATACGCCAGATCTCGGCCGACAAGGCGGAGGTCGGCAACAAGACCAAGCGGGCGACCGCCGAGACGGTCCTCCAGGACTTGCTGGTGCTCGCCGCCGGCCAGGTCTTCAACCGGACCGACGACAAGACGGTTCTGAGCCGGACGGTGACCCTGGAGGTGACCCCCGAACAGGCCGACCAGTGGATGGCCGCCCGCACCGACGGCCCGCTTTCGCTGTCGCTCCGGGGCCGGGACGATCATTAGCTGGGCGAGAAGGCCCCCGAACCGCCGCCGCAGCTGCCGACGGCCGCGGCGATGCCGATCCCCAAGGTCCGGGGCCGGGTGACCATCTTCCACGGCTCCCGCGCCTACGAGCGGCACACCCTGTTCGAGCCGGGGACCGAGCCGATCGCCGACGAGGCGTTGGAGACCGTACCCGTGCCCGACCGGGACTCGGGTCGCTGATCGCCGGGCCGCCACGCCGAACCTCGCCGCCATCCTCCCGGGCCGAACCGGACCGACGGCGCAAACCACCGACAACGAGGGGCGCAGAGTCGTGAAGACCGATGGCATGAACGGCATGATCCGCGTGGTCCTGGTCGACCCGGCCGAAGCGTCGCGGCAGGATCTCCAGCGCCTGCTGGGCGGCATCGGCTCGATCTGGCTGGCCGAGGTCTGCCCTTCGTACGAGGCGGCGGAGCGGTCGATCCCGGAGACCAGGCCGGACCTGACCCTGGTGACCATCGATTCCGACCCCGATGCCGCCATCGCCCTGATCCAGCAGTTGATCCGCCAGCAGCCCGACGCGGTCATCCTGCCGGCCAGCTCGCACCGCGACGCCGAGACGATCCTGCGATTGGTCCGGGCCGGCGCCCGGGAGTTCCTCGGCCTGCCGGCCGCCGTCAACGAGCTGATGTCGGCGCTCGACCGCCTGGTGAAGGCCCACCCGGCCTCCGGCCAGGCGAGGCGGTCGTCCCGAGTCATCGCGATCACCGGCGCGGCCGGCGGGGTCGGTTGCACCTCCTTGGCGGTGAACCTGGCGACGATCCTGGCCAAGAGCTCCGACCAGTCGGTCGCCCTGGCCGACTTCGACTTGCTGCTGGGGTCGGTCGATACCTGCCTCGACATCATCGCCGACCACACCCTGCTCGAGGTCGCCCGCGACGTCGATCGCGTCGACCTGACGCTGCTCAAGCGGTCGCTCACGCGGCATGCGTCGGGCGCCTACATCCTGCCCCGCCCCGTGGCGATGGAGGACGTGGCCAAGATCGACCCCGAGGCGCTCCGGCGGGTGATCGGCCTGCTCAAGGCGGTCTTCCAGACGGTCATCATCGACACCAGCAAGGGCCTGCAGGCGTCCGATTTCGTGGCCCTGGAGATGGCCGACGAGATCCTGGTGGTGGTCCAGCTCGACCTGAATTGCCTGAGGAACACCGCCCGGCTGCTCGGCCTGTTCAAGCAGTTCGAGGGGATGATGGATCGCGTGAAGATCGTCGCCAACCGCGTCGGCTCGTGCCCGGGCGACGTCAGCCCCAAGAAGGCGACGGAGGCCCTGACCATGCCGATCACCTGGCAGATCCCCAACGATTTCCGGTCGTTCAGCGAAGCGAGGGCCCAGGGAGTGATGATCGAGGACGTGGCCCGAGGGAGCCGGGCGCATCGGGCCTTGCTCGAGATCGCCAACGCCTTCGCCTCCGGCCCGTTGCAGGTCCAGAAGAGCCGAGGCCGGTTCGCGGCCCTGTTCTGAGCCGGGCCCGGCTTGCTTGATCGCCCTTTCCACCAAAGACGCCGGCGCCCGAGCGGGACGACCCGCGGGTCGCGCACCCGGACCCATCGGCGTGCCTGGAGTGAGGAATCATGCTCAAGGGATTCGGACGCAGCCCCTTCGGCCCCCGAGGGATCACGCCACCCCCGCCGGCGGATCCCCCGGCAGGGCCAGCCGGCGAGGCCGCGGCCCCCGCGCCTTCGCCGGCCCCCGCGCCGCCACCACCCCCGCCCCGCGTGCGCGAGGCGTCGCGCGAGGTCGATCCCAATATCGCCAAGTAAGGAGGCCCTGAAGAAGACGATCCACTACCGGCTGGTCGACCGCCTCGACCTCAACCGCGTCAACGAGATCGATCCGGCGATCCCGCAACGAGATCCGGGGCGTCGTCGAGCACCTCTGCGACACCGAAAATCCGCTGCTCAACCGCACGGAAGCTGCCAACGCCTCGTCGAGGAGATCCTCGACGACGTTCGATCTGGCCTGCTCGAGCCAGTTGATGAAGGACGACAAGATCGGCGACATCATGATCAACGGGCCGAAGAAGATCTTCATCGAGAAGGACGGGAAGATCCGAAATCGACGTCGTCTTCCGGGATAACGACCACTTTGCCCAGATCATCGACCGGATCGTCTCCCGCGTCGGGCGGCGGGTGGACGAGACCAGCCCGATGGTCGACGCTCCGATGCCCAACGGGTCGCGGTTCAACGCGATCATCCTGCTGCTGGCCCTCGACGGCGCCGCCATCACGATCCGCACTTCGGGTCCAAGCCGCTGGGCAAGGACGACCTGCTGCGGTTCCGCGCGTTCACGCCCGAGATGATCCAGCTCCTGGAGGGTGCGATCCGCGCCCGCCTGAACATCATCATCTCGGGCGGTACCGGCTCGGGGAAGACGACCCTGCTCAACACCCTGTCGAGCTTCATCGGCGAGACCGAGCGGGTCATCACGATCGAGGACGCCGCCGAGCTCCAGCTCCAGCAGGATCACGTGGTCCGCCTGGAGACCCGGCCGCCCAACATCGAAGGGCGGGGCGCCGTGACCGCGACCGACCTCGTCAAGAACGCCCTGCGGATGAGGCCCGACCGGATCATCATCGGCGAGTGCCGGGGTGCCGAGACGCTGGCGATCCAGGCGATGAATACCGGCCACGAAGGTCGATGACGACCGTCCACGCGAACACCCCGCGCGACGCCCTGTCCCGGCTCGAGACGATGATCAGCATGGCCGGCCTGGAACTGCCGATCCGCGCCCTGAGGCACCAGTTCGCCAGCGCCGTCGACCTGATCATCCAGGCCAACCGCCTGCAGGAGCCAGGGCCTGGGCAATACCGAGGTGGTCGGGATGGAAGGAGATGATCATCATGCAGGAGTTGTCGCGTTCAAGCAGCAGGGGTCGACGCCAACGGCCGCGCCTACGGCGAGTTCATCGCCACCGGCATCCGGCCGACGTTCATGGACCGCCTGGAGTCCAACGGCTTCAGCCTGCCCGCCGACATCTTCCGCCAGCGATCCCTGCTCCGCGACTGACCGCCCGAACGTGACCTAGAACTCCTCCAGGGGACGGGCGCCTCCCCGGGGAAAACCCGGGGCCGCCCGGATCCCCGACCGCGACAGGGACGAATGCCATGAGCCCCCTGGTCCTGCAGATGGTCGTCGGCCTCGGCGTGATCGCGGCGGTCGGGGCCGTCGGCCTGCTGCTGACCAAGAACCCGGCCTCGGTCGCCGAGCAGCGCCTCGAAGGCATCGGCAAGGGTCGCAAGGGGAAGGCCAGCGCCGACCTTTCGACCAGCATGCTGCTCCGCCCGCCCACGATCGACCAGGGGGCGGGCGGCCTGCTCAAGCTGCTGCCCACCCCCGAGAGCCTGGCCCAGCTCTTCGAGCAGGCCGACGTCAGCATCCCGTTCAGCCGGTTCCTGCTCGTGCCGATCGGCATGGCCTGCATGGGGGCCGTGCTCGGCATGGTCGGCCGGATCCCGATCTGGGCCACCCCGCTTTCGGCCCTGTTCATGGGGTGGATCCCGTTCCTCTGGCTGAAGATGCGGAAGAACAAGCGGGTGAGGATGTTCACGCTGCAGATGCCCGAGGCCCTGGAGTTGACCGGTCGGGCCCTCCGCGCCGGGCACGGCCTGGCCTCCGGCCTGCACTGCGTGGCCGAGGAGATGCCGCCGCCGATCGCGTACGAGTTCAGCCGCGTGTACGAGGAGCAGAACCTGGGCATCCCGCTGGAGGAGGCCCTCCGAGGGCTGGCAGACCGGGTGCCGTCGATGGACGTGAAATTCTTCGTCACCGCCGTCGTCATCCAGCGGGCCACCGGCGGCGACCTCGCCGAGGTCCTGGACAAGATCAGCCACCTGATCCGCGAGCGGTTCCAGATCATGGGCCAGGTGGCGGCCCTGACCGCGGAGGGGCGGCTCTCCGGCATCCTCCTGATGGCCCTGCCCCCCGGGCTGATGGCCGTCATCCACGTCCTCAACCCGACCTACCTCCGCCCCCTCTTCGACACCCCGATGGGCACCAAGATGCTCGCCGCCGCCGCGATCATGCAGCTCATCGGCGCCGTGGCCATCAAGAAGATTGCAGACGATTAAAATATGATCAATTTCATTCAATCTACCCAGTTCATCTCGCTGGCGGTCTTCCTGCTGATCACGATGGTGATCTGGGGGGCCCTCTCGGCGACGGCCGACCGCAAGTCCAGGGCGACCGACCGGCTGGACCGGATCATCAAGAACCAGCCGGCGAGGCGCGGCCAATCGGCCCTCGTGCGGCGCCAGGACAAGATCCAGGCGATCGTCGCCAAGGCGGCCCCTGCGCTCTCCAAGCCGCTGAAGCCGCAGAGCGAGGCCGAGCTGGGGAACCTGCGGCTCAAGCTGCTGAACGCCGGCTTCCGCGGCGAGAACGCGGTGCAGGTCTACCTGGCGATCAAGTTCGCCTGCCTGCTCGGGGTGGTCCTGATCGGCGGCCCGCTGATCCTGGTGAAGTTCGGCATGGGCCGCAACGGCTGGATGTACCTGATCCTCGCGGCCGGCGCCGGCTTCTACCTGCCCGGCATCGTCCTGGGCCAGATCCGCAAGCGGAGGGCCGACCAGATCTTCACCGGCCTGCCCGACGTCCTCGACCTGATGGTCGTCTGCGTCGAGGCCGGCCTGGGCCTCGACGCGGCGATGCGGCGGGTCTGCAACGAGATGGCCGCCACCTTCCCGGTGCTCTGCGAGGAGGTGCAGATCGCCAACTTCCAGATCCAGATGGGCCGGGCCCGCAAGGACGTGCTCCATGACCTGGGGGTCCGCACCGGGGTGAACGACATGAAGGCGCTGGCGGCCGTCCTGATCCAGGCCGAACGGTTCGGTTCGAGCATCGCCACGGCGTTGCGGGTCCAGTCGGAGTCGATGCGGTGCCGGCGGCGGCAACTCGCCGAGGAGAAGGCCGCGAAGACCGCCGTCCAGCTCATCATCCCGCTGGTGCTGTTCATCTTCCCGGGCATCTTCATCGTCCTGGTGGGCCCGGCCGGAATCCAGATCTCGCAGAACTTCGTCAAGTAGAACCCGGGAGGCCGGGCGGAGGCGGTGTCCCATGGCGAATCCCGGTCGGTCCGGCGGCCCCAGGGCCGCCGCCAATGCCCTCCAGGCGATGCGCGACGCGACGCGCAACCGCAAGCGCAGCTCCTTCCGCGCGGCCGACGACGTCCCGGCCCACGTCAGCCGCCGGCGTCGTCGGTGGAGGAGCGGCTTCGCGATCTTCTTCGGCCTGCTGCTGATGCCGATCTGCTACGAGACCACCGCCCTCAGCGTCGCCCGATGGCGGTCGATGACGGGACCCTCCGCCACGGTCCATACCCCGGTCCTGAACGCGCTCGACTCCGGCTACAAGCAGGTCACGCGGATGGGCAGCCGTGCCGTCTCGTCCCGCTTCAATAACGTCCCCTGGCGACCGTCGTGGGTGCTCGCATTCGGCGCCGTCTGGTGCCTGCTCGGCTGGATGTTCTTCCGCCGTCTATGAGCCCCCCGGGAAGATCAGGGCGCCGGCTGGCCCGCGTCCCGCCTCCTGAGGAGATAGGCGAGGAAGGAGCCGATCCCCCGGTAACGGTACGAGGGATCGACGTACTGCTGGACCACGCAGAAGGCGAAGTAATAAGCCCTTGCGAACGCCCAGATCGCCAGGGCGAGGAGGACGGCCACCTTGATCGACGGCATCTCGGCCAGCAAGAGGGCCGAGGCGATGAGGCCCAGGGCGACGAACAAGGCCCCTTTGAGGTAGATCCATCGGGGGTCGCGCAGGTCGCCCAGCATCGATCATTCCTCCACCCGGGCATGGCGGACCCCGCGGGCCTTCAGCCATTCCAGGAGCACTTCCTGCTCGTCGGTGAGTTCCAGTTCGCTGAGCTTGGCCGTGTCGAGCGGGGAGACCAGGTAGAAGACGCCATCCTCCAGGATGCGGGCGACTTCGTCGGGGCGGAACCAGTATTCCTGGTCGCCCAAAGGGGGCGCGTCCGCCGACCCGGGCGGGGCCGCGAAGTAAACGAGTTGGCCGCGGAGCCGCTCGGAGATCTCCAACGGCGGCGCCCCGGTGCGGTCCAGGGACTTGAGCAGGATCCTCGTCATGGATCGGGGCTCCGGGGCCGTCCTTCGGCCAGGCGAGCGGCCAGGCGAAATGCCTCGAACAGGCTCTTGGGGCTGGCCTTCCCGCTCCAGGCGATATCGAAGGCGGTCCCGTGGTCGACGCTGGTGCGGACGATCGGCAATCCCAGCGTGACGTTGATCGCCTCGTCGAACGCCAGCATCTTGAGCGGGATCAGGCCCTGGTCGTGGTACTGGCAGATGTAGGCGTCGGTCCGCTCGCGACGAGCCGGCAGGAAGGCGGTGTCGGGCGGGATCGGCCCTTCGACCTCGATCCCTCGCGAACGGGCCGCGACGACCGCCGGGATGATCGCGTTCTCTTCTTCCCGGCCGCCGAATAACCCATGCTCGCCGGCGTGGGGATTCAGGCCGCAGGCGACCAGCCGGGGCTCTCGCCCCCGGATCCGCCGCATCGCGTCGGTCGTCAGCTCGATCGTGTCGAGGACCGCCCGGGCGTTGAGCAGTCCGGGCACATCCCGGAGCCCGACGTGCGACGTGACCAGCGAGCAGGTTATCGACGGCGAGGTGAGCATCATGCAATGGCGAGCGGCCCGGGTGCGCTCGGCGAGGATCTCGGTGTGCCCGGGGTGGGGGACCTCGGCCAGTGCGAGCGCTTCCTTGTGAATCGCCGCCGTCACGATGGCATCGACCGTACCGCCAGGGCCGCGTCGATCGCCGACTCGAGTAGGCGAACGACCCCCCCCGGCCGCAAGCCTCGCCGACCCGGCCGATCGCGAAGCCGCCGGGCGATAGCCTCTGATGATCGACCACGCCGGCGATCCCGGCCGAGTCTGGATCCCGGACGAATTCGCCCCGAGTGCAGGAGCGAGCCGGGGGGGCGAGCCCCAGCCGATCGGCCGCCGCGGCGACGATGGCCAAATCGCCGAAGACCAGCGGCCTGGCCAGCCCTCGGAGCGAGGGCTCTGCCAGCAACCGGGCGCAGAGTTCGGGCCCGACGCCGGCAGGGTCGCCCATCGTCACGGCGATGCGCATCGACATCACTCGCCGTCCTTGAGCGGGCGGACGCTCACCTCCTTGAACAGGACGTAGCTCGCCTTGTCGTAATCGTCGTGATTCTGGAGGCCGATGTAGCCCGCTTCGGGGCGGGGCCCGCGTTCGGGTTCATAGTCCTTGGTCCGCTCCGGGACCGGGCCCTTGGGGTCGAAGTCGTTCACCTTCTGCCCGTTCACCGAGACGAGCACGCGGTCGCCCTTGAGCGCGATCTCCAGGGTATTCCACTCGCCCACCTTGCCCGGCAAGGCCGATCGCTTCGACAGCGAGTAGATCGCGCCGGTGCCGTGGTACTCGTCGGCCGAGTCGCAGATCTGGACCTCGTAGCCATGATGCACGGCGTACCATTCGTCCTTGGGCTCCTCGGCGATGCGGATGAAGACGCCCGAGTTCGACGATTTCGCCGTCGTCTTGTAGACGATCTTCAGCACGCAGTTGCCGAACTTCTCGCCGGTGTAGTAGAGCAGGCCCATCCCCCCTTCGGTGCGGATCAGGCCGTCCTCGACGACCATCTTGCCCGGCCCGAGGTGCTTCCAGCCGTGAAGGTCCTTGCCGTTGAACAGCGCCTTCCAGGCCGGGGAGTCCTGGGCCGATGCCTGGGCCGATGCCTGGGCCGGGATCAGCAGGAGCGTTGCCAGCAGGGGGAGGGATCGCATGGTTCGCCTCGCTACGCGGGATCGTCGGGGAGAGACCGATTGTCGAGCCGACCCTCGCCCGGGTCAAGCCTCGTCCCCGGGCCGGAACCATCGGGCGAATTCCGAGGCGACCGCCCTGGGTCACCACCCTCGACGCCCGGCCGGCAGCCAGCGTCGGGGCCATCACGGCCATCCCCAGCACCCCCAACTTCCAGCAAGTTACCCAGAGGAGGGGTGCATACCAGGCCATCGCGGCGAGGGCCGCCAGAGCGACCAGGATGCTGTGGGGCTCGCAGGCCTTGTACGCAGGCCATGTGATCGCGCGAATCCCCCTCCTGGGCCATGGCTCGGGCGGGGACGGACGGCCCCCCGATCCGCCATCGACCCGATAGGTCCGCCGGCTCCGCTTCAATTCCTGGAAGAACGCCTTGTAGCGGCAATCGTTCTGGAGCGAGAGCATCGCCCAGCCGCAGGCGATCAGGAACCCCGCCAGGGCCCATCGGAGCTCGCCCGTCCGGCTCGACAGGCCGTAGCCCAGGGCAAAGCCCTGCGAAAGGGCGGCTGCGTGATGCATGAGATAATCGAAATACACCCCGTCCAGCGAGGACGTTCGCCGCCAGCGGGCCACCTGGCCGTCGACATGATCGAGCCAGAACGCCAGGAAAGCCAGCAGTACACCGGCGATGAAGCCATCGCGACTCCCCAGCCCGATCGCGATCGCCGAGGCCAAGGAACTGGCGAGCGAGAGCAACGTCACCTGATGGGCCGACAGGCCCGCTCGGATCGCCAGCCAGGTCCCCAGGACGGCGGTCGGCCGGGCCCATCGGCGGGCCAGCACGTTGCCGATTTCCCGATGGCGCTCCTTCTGGACGCGTGCGTGCATCTCGGCGAGTGTCGGTTGCTTGCGCCGGCTCATCGCAGCACCCCCGTCGGTCGCGAGGCAAGCCCGATGTCGGGATCGTCCAGGTCGTAGATCGAATACCGACGGGTAATCCCCTCCGGGTCGGTGATCGTCTCGTCCAGGATCGGGACCCGGCCGGGCAACCAGCTTTCCAGGGCCCTCGACAGGGCCGGGTCGAAATAGGCGGCCGATTCGGGGATCGGCGGGCAGAGCAGCAGGTGGGTAAACCCTTCGCTCCGATAGGACTCGAGGATCCAGGCAGGGTCCTGGCCGGGTTTCCCCACGCCGGTCTTGAGGCGGTGGCGACGCTCGCTGGTGTAGTCCCGCGCCAGGTAGAATCCGCGCGGCTCCTGGCCGATCAATCGGGCCGAAGCCGGCAGTCGTGCGTCAATCCACCGGCCGATCCGGTAGGTCGGTTCTCGACGGCTCAGGTAGCGGTCGGCCGACTCCCGGCCGACGAGGACCCCCAGGCCGTGACGGGCCCGGTAGACCGACCACGCCGATTCGCCCGCCAGGATCATCAGGGCCAATCCCAGGATCCATCCGCCGAGCCAGCCCGGCCGGCGGGATGCCCAGGAGATCACCCAGGCCACCCCGACCGACATCGGCCCCAGGGCCGTCAGCGAGAATCTCGGGCTTTGTCGCAGGGTCAAGCAGGCGGAGAAGAACAGGTAGCCGAGGCCGCAGAGCAGCCAGACCCTCCTCGGCGGCTTCGAAACGACCAGCAGCGGCAGGAACAGCAGGAACATGGGCCCGATCTGATGCCATCGGCTCTCGAATCGCGAGGGATTCAGGGTCATCGGCACGATCGCCGTCAGGAGTTTCCAGGGGGCCAGGCCGAGCGGCCGTCGCCCGGGCAAGAGCACCTCATCGATCCCGGATCCGCCGAACACGGATCGGAAGAACGGGTACACGGGATTGCCCGTGAACCACCAGGCTCTCAGGTACCAGGCCCCCCCGATCAGGATCGAAGCCGCCAGGTAGACGCCCAGATGGGCCCATTTCGCCCGGCCTCGCGCGACCGCGAGGAGCAACAGTCCCAGGAGCATCGCCGTCCAGAGCAGGGCCGGATACTTCACCCCGATCGCCAACCCCGCGAGCATCCCAGCGATCCAGGCGCCGCCGGCCTGGGGGTGATCCAGGAAAGCCATCAAGGCAACCAGGGCCGACACGCCGAATGCCGCCAGGGCCACGTCATTGAGAGGGGCCCCCATCCCGTTCGAAATGGCCGGGACGAGCATAGCCACGGTCCCCGCCCAGCGCGACCGGTCGCCCAGCGAGGGCCGGGCCAGGGCCGTCACCCCGGCCCCCAGGCAAATCCCCAGGACCCACTGGATCAACCGGCACGAGACCGGGCCCCGGACCGCCAGGCCGCAGGCGTAAAGCAACTCGACGACCATCGGGTAGGCCGACTCGTGGAGGTAAGGATCGAAGGCGATCGAACCCAAATCGAGGAACTTGCGGGGAAGTTGCAGGTGGTAGGCCAGGGCATCCCCATCCGTCACGGGCGCCATCGCCGTGAGGAGTGTCCCCAACAGGGAACAGACCAGCACGGCATCCATCAACCCGCCGGGGACTCCGCCTGGCCGGTAGGATACCCGGCGAATTCGGACCGATCGGCAACCTTCGATGATCCCCGGAAGGATCAAGGCCCCGATCGCAACGGGGTTCAACCAACCGGCCTGGCCCAGGCCGAACAGCCCCATGGCCAGCCATCCCATCCCCAACGGGATGGCCATCGCCGCCTGGTCGATCGGGCCTCGGCCGGCCAGCCCGGCCCCCTGCAAGAGCCTGCGTCCGACCCCCCAGGCACCCAGCGTCAGGAGGGCCACGAAGCCCAGGTCGAGCATCCTTGCCGCCCCCTTCGAATTCCGTTCAGGTTCCCCGGGCCCGGTCGAACAGGCCGCCCCACCGATGTTTCCTGCCCCAGGACCAGAGCCGAGGAGCAACCCAGGCCGCGAGCAGGGAGCATCGCAGGGAGAAGTCGATCCATCGGTTCATCGCGGGGAGCGGGAGGTGGGCGGCGGCGATCGCTCCGGCGGAATACCAGGCCAGGTCGGCCATCACGCGGGCCTGATGGAGCCACCAGGCACGATCGCCGAGGATCGTGCGGAACGCGACCAGGCTGGTGAATGCATAGACCGCCGCATAGCCGATCGTCATGCTCCAGGCGACGCCGACGATCCCCCAGCGACGCGCCGAAAACGTGCCGATCCCGGCGATCAGGGCCAGGGCGGCGAACATCGCGGCCGCCAGCCGATACGGCCGATTGACCGCGATCAGCATCTGCCGGGCCGGCCAGGCCAGCCCCAGCAGTACGGCGCCCGGGAGGAGCGGCCTCAGGGCCGGCAGGCCGGGGAGGTATCGTCCGAAACCCGGGACGATCGCCGGGACGACCTCGCCCAGGAAGGCGGGCCCGACGAGATACGCGACCGCGGCCCCCGCCCCCAGGATCGGTGCCTGCGCCTCGGAGGTCCGTATCGCCTGCTCCGCCACGCGCGCCACGTCCTCGGTCCGGCCCAGCGTCGTCTGGAAATAGGTGTACATCACCAGGGCGATCCGGCCGGCCAGGTCGAGGCTCCAGCCGGTGCCCATCAAGGCAATCGTGTAGAGGCCCGCGGCGGCCTCCGGATCCGGCACGTTCCAGAGGATCAGGCCTCGGTCGAGGTTGAGCACGGCGAAGTACAAGCCCGTGTTGGCCCAGATCGGAAGGCCGAGCTTCATGAGCCGCAGGGCGATCGCCCAGTCCCAGTCCCAGCGGAATCGGAATGGGTTGCGGGCATGCAGGTAAAGGATGTTAAAGACCATCAGCACCGAGACCGACGCGATCAGGCCCCAGAGCCCGGCGACGGCCAGGCCGACCACCGTGGCGGCGGCGCCGAGGAGCGAGTCGAGGACCGCCAGCTCGGTCGTCAGCGCGAACTCCTGATGGGCCCGCAGCACCGAGATCAGGAAGTCCTGGTATCGTTTCAACGGCACCATGGCCACCATCGCCACCAGGCCCCATGTCCACTCGATGGCGTGGGGGTTGCCCGACAGCGACGGGGCCCGGATCGCCGCCCACCCGAGGAGCGCGGCGCCGTAGAACAGGCAGGTAATCGAGTTGGTCGTGTAGGCGACGTCGGCGATCCGCCGGGCTTCCTCCGCCCGGCCCGAGGCCCGGAGGATCGGGATCTCCTGGATCGCCCCCAGGCCGACGCCCAGGCTCGAACGGTTGGTATTGTCGAGGTAGGGGCGTAGTCCGGTATAGACGCCGAGCCGACCGGGGTCGAGGCCCCATCGCATCGCGAACGCCGTGATCGTGCCCAGCACCTGTTCGAGCTGGCCGCCGACCGTGACGATCAGGCTGTCGCGGACGGCCCGGCGACCCTCGTGGGTGGGCTCGCTCGCCCCGGATCGGGCGGCTTCCTCCGTCAAGGTCGCCACGGCTCGGCCACGCAGAACTGCGACGGCGGCCCTTCCTGCGGGAAGGGGCGGATTCCAGGAGCGGGATCCCCCGCCCGCGATACCAGGCGGCCGTATCGTACCCGAATCGATTGTAGCTGACGTCGGTATCCTCGTTATGCGCGGCCCAGCGCCGGGTCACGCGGATCACTTCCTGCCGGATCTGGTCGGCGACCTCGGGCGCGTTGTGCAGGATCACGGCCGAGGTCAGGACCAGGTCGAAGCTATGGTCCGCGAACGGCAGTCGGGAGCCATCGGCCAGGGCCAGCAGGATCCGGGGCGAACCGCCGTCGCCGAGGTAACGCCGGCCCAAGGCCAGCTGGCTGGGGCTGAAATCGACCCCGGCGATCCGGCAGGCCGGCAAGGCCTGGCGGAGCTTCCGCAGTTGCTTGCCGTAACCGCAGCCCACTTCCAGGATCGACGACGGCCCATAGGAGGCGACCCGACGGGCGATCCAGTCGGAGCGGGCCTCGCGTCCCGCCTGCCCTTCCTGCTCGCGGAAGTACTCGTCGCCGCCGCGGAGTGTCCAGTACTCCCGCGGATCGGCATAGAGGAGCCGGCGTTTCCAGGAGGGCCACCGGCCGAGCGATCGCCGCATCGCCTTGTGCCAGGCGTACCGGGTTCCCCGGGCCCGCCAGGCTTTCCAGGCGCGGATCGCGAGGGGCGAGGTGCATCCACGGTGCAGCTCCATCCGACCGATCGGGGGGACAGCACGCCGGTCAGGGCGGGCGGAGTTTAGGGGGACCTCCCCGCACGGTCAAGGCGGATCGTCCGCCGTGCGACCGGGCGTCCCCGAACTTGTCCGTTGGGCCGTTCGCGAAATCCAGTTCCCGGGCGGGTTGTGGACATCGGGTCGGGGATGGGTCATGATACCTGTACCCCTTCGGCCCGAACGAAAAACCGGAACGCCGATGATGTCGCCATTTCCTTGCGACGCTCCTCGTGCTGACGTGCATGTCCCCGCCCCGGGGCGCCCCCGAGGATTACGGCCCCTCGCCCGGACCCCGCTGGTTCAAGGGCAATTTGCACACGCACACCCTCTGGAGCGACGGCAACGACTTCCCGGAGATGGTCGCCGACTGGTATCGGGAGCACGGCTACCATTTCCTGGCCCTCACCGATCATGACCTCCTCAGCACGGGGCGACGCTGGATCCCCGCGGAGGAGGCGAACAAGAAGGCGCGGGTCGATATCCTCAAGCGTTACCGGGAACGCTTCGGCGACGACTGGGTCGAGACGAGGTCCGAGGGGGACGAGCCTCCAGGTCCGGCTCAAGCCCCTCAGCGAGATCCGGGCCCTGATCGACGAGGCCGGCCGGTTCCTGCTGATCCAGGGCGAAGAGATCACCGACAAGTTCGAGAGGAAGCCGATCCACATCAACGCCATCAACGTCCGCGAGCGGATCGAGCCGCGCGGCGGCCGCGGCGTGGTGGAGGTGATGGGCAAGAACCTGGCGGCGGCCGACGAGCAGGCCCGCCGGCTCGACCGGCAGATCCTCTCCCAGGTCAACCACCCCAACTTCGGCTACGCGATCACCGCCGAGGACCTCGCCCTGGCGACGCGAAGCCGGTTCATCGAGGTCTTCAACGGCCACCCGATGACCCTCTCCAAGGGCGACCCCTGGCACGCCTCGGCCGAGCGGATGTGGGACATCGCCAACACGCTCCGCCTGGGCGAGCTGAAATCCTCGCCCATTTACGCCCTCGCCACCGATGACGCCCACGAATACCACAGCGACCACCCCAGGTCGGCCGCGCCCGGGCGGGGATGGGTGATGGTACGGAACCGCCGCCTCACGCCCGAGGCCCTGATCCGTTCGCTGGAGGCCGGCGATTTCTACGCCTCCAACGGGGTGACGCTGAGCGAGGTCGAATACAACCGCGAAGAGCAAACGCTGCGGATCGAGGTGGAACCCGAAGACGGCGTGACCTACAAGATCGCCTTCATCGGCACGCCCCGCGATTACGACCCGACCCGGAACCCGGTCAAGAACAGCCAGGGCCAACCGCTGCCGGTCACCCGCCGCTACTCGCCGGACGTGGGCAAGACGTTCGCGACGGTCGAAGGGACGTCGGCCACGTACAAGCTCACGGGGGACGAACTCTACGTCCGCGCGACGATCACCTCCTCGCTCACCCGCCCCTACGCCGGCCCCCCCGGCCGGGTCCACCAGCAGGCCTGGACCCAACCGGTCGGATGGCAGAAATAGCCCAGCCAAGCCGGCCTTGCCGAGCCCGCCCCCTCGCCGGTAGACTCCATCGCACGCACCCGTAGCTCAATTGGATAGAGCAACGGTCTTCGGAACCGTAGGTTGTAGGTTCGAGTCCTACCGGGTGTACTGATCGCA
The DNA here is from genome assembly GCA_046350035.1 of Isosphaeraceae bacterium. Taxonomy (GTDB): domain Bacteria; phylum Planctomycetota; class Planctomycetia; order Isosphaerales; family Isosphaeraceae; genus CALLYK01. Next base: position 106,403 of record JAXMBD010000009.1, read on the forward strand.
AACCTCGCCGAATACTGGGTTTCGGATACCCGCCCGGGTCGGTCGGAGCGGCCAAATGACCCCATGAAAGCCGGTAGTCTACCGGATTGGGAGCTTGGCCCGTGCCCACGACCGCACCCCGGACCCCGACGTACCGCCTCCACAAGCCGACCCGCCAGGCCGTTGTGACCTTGGACGGGAAGGATATCTACCTCGGTCGCTACGGTTCCCCCGAGAGTCGGGCCGAGTATGACGGACTGGTGACCGAATAGCTGTCCAATGGCCGGCGGTTCCCCGCCCGCGCCGTGGCCTCGGATTACACCGTGTCGGAGATGGTCCTGGCCTACCTCCGCCACTGCGATGCGTACTACGTCAAGAACGGCAAGCCCACGTCGGAGCCGGTGAACATCCGATTGGCGATGCGTCCCCTCCGCCAGCTCTACGGCCAAAAGCCGGCGCGGGAGTTCGGGCCCGTCGCCTTGAAGGCGGTCCGCCAGGCCATGATCGACTCGGGCCTCTGCCGGTCCGAGGTCAACAAGCGGGTCCGCCACGTCCTACGGGCCTTCAAGTGGGCCGTCGGGGAGGAACTGGTCCCGCCATCGACCCATCACGGCCTCCAAGCCGTACCGGGCCTCCGCCGGGGGCGTGCCGACGTTCGAGAGTCGGCGCCGGTCCGGCCGGTGCCCGATGCCTTCGTGGAAGCGGTCCGTCCCCACGTCTCCCGCCAGGTCTGGGCCATGATCGAGCTGCAGCGCCTCAGCGGGATGCGGCCGGGTGAGGTGGTCATGATGCGGACCGGCGATATCGACGTGTCGGGCAAGGTCTGGACCTACGTCCCGTCGTCTCACAAGACCGAGCACCACGGGCGGGAACGGCGGATCTACCTCGGTCCGGCGGCGCAGGCCGTCCTGAAGCCCTGGCTCCGGGCCGAACTGGGGGCCTACCTGTTCTCCCCGGCGGAGGCGATGGCCGAGCGCCAGGCCGAGAAGCGGCGGAATCGCAAGACCCCGGTGCAGCCTTCCCAGAGGAACCGGGCGAAGAAGCGGCCCCAGAAGCAACCAGGGGCTCAGTACACGACCCTGAGCTACAACCGGGCGATCGCCTACGCGGTGAAGAAGGTCAACGCGGAGCGGGCCGAGCGTGGGGAGCCGGCGATCCCTTCCTGGCATCCCCACCAGCTCCGGCACTCCGCCGCGACCCGGTTGCGGAAGGAGTTCGGCCTGGATACGGCCCGCGCCGTCCTGGGCCATTCCTCCCCGGTCGTGACCGAGGTTTACGCGGAGCTGGACGGGGCGAAGGCGGCGGAGGCGATGGCAAGGGTGGGGTGAATTGCAAGGGCTACGGATATGGATGATCGAACAAAGATAATGCTCATGCGTCTCCGAGACGAAGTTTACGACTGCTATATCCGCTCTCGGTCCACCATTCACCTGACGGCCTGTGTGCACGTCGGAGATCCAATCTCCCCGGACTTCCCAGACTTCCCCGAGGGTGACGGCCCCGAGGCGGTAAAAATACGGCTAGAGATTGAGAAGTGCTGGGAGCTGAACCGCGTGTTTTGGAGGTCACTCATTCATGCACATACACCGCACCCGTTAAGCATGACTACTCCTTCGGAAATCGGAGTTGAGCACGAAATCATTACTGTTGAGGAGGGGCCGGGGCACAAACACCAGGAGATTCGGCGCCGAGATGAACCCGACGAGTATACCGATCTCGAGTACTTCACCCTCTGCTTCCACTCCGACACCGAGGACGAGGCAGAACTGAACCGTTTTCTGGAGCAATCGGATGCAATTCTCCAACTGGCCGGGCCCCACCTCCCCGGGCCCCACCTCCCCGGAATAGTGACGGGAGGCCCATTGGCCGCGCTGCATGAGGTCGGCTTTCAGTGGCCATTTCTATGCATGGCTATAGCCTGGGTAGATCCGGGTAGCCTCACATATTGGAACATAATTAACTATGACAGCTTAAGTTTATTGGATTACGCAAACCTGCGTGGCAACGAAGATTATCGGGCAGCCATTGAGGCCGGCGACATCCTATTGAATATCAACCCGCTCGCCGATCTTCGCACGTTTGAAGCGTGGAGCGATAGGCAACTTGAAATGGCCCCCAACGACTACTTCTGCACCTTAAGCCGTGACGTGAGAATCTGCTCGGTAAGTGCGATCGATGCCCTGCTCGCCATCCCGAACCTCGATTCGGTATTGCCCCACTGGGACAGGGGGTTGAGGGAACTTCGGTACCGGGGGGTCCTTTGCCGCAAATACGGCCAGAAAGCGCCGAACCAGTTCACGATTCTCGACAACTTTCAGCGGCTCGGTTGGCCCGACTCGATACCGGACCCGTGGCGTAGGCCGGAGACACTATCGATCACAGTCAAAGACATGAATAGACACCTAAATACCAACTGCCCGATGTCCTTTTTCATAGAGAACAATCAGGTTCGGTGGGCGGGGAGGTCGCCGGGGTAGGTCCGATTTACGGTCCACCGCGCTCCACCTCCCTCCTCCTTGGTCTCCCTCCCAGTTATGCAATGATGCCTCCGGTAGCGAATGATCCCGTTTCGCTGCCGGAGGAATCGCATGATTGACACGACGCTAGAGAGCCTGATCTCTTTCCGCGACGCGGCCCGGGAGGTCCCCCGTCGGGGCCGTGGCCGCAAGTGCAACACGTCCACGATCTATCGCTGGGCCACGGCCGGTTGCAGGGGCGTGACCCTGGAATGGGTCCAGATCGGCGGGAGCCGGTTCACCAGCATGGAAGCGATGGCCCGATTCTTCGAGCGGTTGACGGTGGCCGCTCAATCCCGGATGGCCGATGACGACCGGACCGGCCCCGTGCCGACCGGACGCTATCGGACCCTGGCCCAGCGCGATCGGGCGGCGGCGGAGGCCGATCGCAAGCTGGCCGAGATGGGGGCCTAACTCATGAAGTCAGTCACAGTGGCTGTGGCCATGGGCACGGGTCGGGAGGGGTGGCTGAGCTTCGATACCGACTCCCTCCGATTCAGTCTGGTGATCGAGAACGGCAAGAGGAGTGAGGAGATCCTGACCCTTGCCGACCTGAAGAACCGCTATCCATTCATCGCGGACTACCTGGCCGGGGTCCTGGCCCAGGCCGTCCGCGTCAACCCAACCTAATCCGCCGGTGGCCGTCGTTCATCGGCGGCTAGTGGCCCCCTAGCGCGACACCGCGCTCCCGGGCCCAGAAACAAAGGGAAGGGCCGTCGGAACCCCCGCCCCGACGGCCCCTCATGTTTCGCTTCGATTCGGAAGATGGACACCAATGCCCATGGATTCTATCGATAAGACCGGCCGGGGTGAAACCCCCGGCCCGCGATCCTATCGGGACCGGCCGGGACAGAACGGCCTCCCCCTCGGATTCCCGGGGGGCCCGACCGAGGCCCAGGCCGACGACGGCGCGGAGGATCGCGGACCGGACGCGACCCCGGCCGGCTCCGATCCCTTCGACCTGGCCGCGCTGCGGATCTCCCAGGACTTCGCGGCGACGGCCGGGGTGCGGAAGCTGTTGAACACCGTCCCGGTCAAGAAACCGTCGAAGGAGTGGTTCGTCCGAACGCATCCCGATTCGGAGTTCTGGCTGACGACGGCCGTTGTCGAGTTGAAGGAAGACCGGGAGGTCTATCTGGTGGCCCCCGGCCTCCGGTCCGAGCTGGCGGACGAACCGACCTTCTCCCCGCGCTTGCTGGTGGCCTCGGTCAACCGGCAAGGTGCCTTGTTCCTCTGGCCGATCCGCCTCCCGGGCCCCGACGGCCGGGCGGACGATTGGAGCCGGTCCGCGTTGGAGGCGGCGCAGGAAGCCCGATCCCGGTGGGTCCGCGTCACGGCCAACATGAGCCTGGGGGCTTATGACGTCGCGGTGGCCCCGAACGTCCAGACGGAACCCGAGTGGCCCGACCTGGCGTTCCGGGACATGATCAAAATCGCGTTCCGAGATCGGCTGATCGATAGCCTGTCCCATCCCGTCGTCCAGCGATTACGCGGGGAGGCTTGAACATGCCTCCCGGGGCGTGCCTGGACGCTTACCGGGAGGTTTGGCTGGCCGATTTCGAGTTCTCGGCCCCGCCGGGCGAACGGCCCGACCCCGTTTGCCTGGTGGCCCGGGAACTCCGATCGGGCCGGACCCTCCGGTTGTGGCAGGATGAACTCCGGGCCCGTCGGGTTGCCCCCTTCCCGACCGGGCCCGACGTGTTGTTCGTGGCCTACTTCGCTTCGGCGGAGCTGGGCTGTTGCCTGGCGCTGGGCTGGCCCCTCCCGGAGCGGGTCCTGGACCTGTACGCGGAGTTCCGCAACCTGGCCAACGGTCTGGCCCCGCCGATGGGGTTCGGGCTATTGGGGGCCCTGGCCTGGCACGGCCTCCATGCCATCGACGGGGCCGAGAAGGAATCCATGCGGGAGCTGGCGATCCGGGGCGGGCCCTGGACCGAGGCCGAGCGGTCCGCCTTGCTCGACTACTGCCAGAGCGACGTGGAGGCCCTGGCCGAGCTGTTGCCAGCCATGCTCCCCCGGCTGGACCTGGCCCGCGCCGTGGCCTGTCGCGGCCGGTACATGGCGGCGGTGGCCCGGATGGAACATGAAGGCGTGCCGATCGACCTGGCGACCCTGGACCGGCTCCGCCAGAACTGGGAGGCCGTCCAGGGGAGTTTGATCCGGTCGGTTGACCGGCGGTTCGGCGTGTTCGACGGCCGGACGTTCAAGGCCGAGCGGTGGGCCCGATGGCTGTCGCGGGAGGGGATCGCCTGGCCACGACTGGAGTCGGGCGAGCTGGCCCTGGACGACGGGACCTTCCGGGAGATGGCCCGGATCCACCCCGACGTGGCCTTGATGCGGGAACTACGCGTCTCCCTGGCCCAGCTCCGGCTCCGGAACCTGGCCGTCGGTTCGGACGGGAGGAATCGGGCCTTGCTTTCCCCCTACCGATCCCGGACCGGCCGGAACCAGCCGTCAAACTCCAAATACGTGTTCGGGCCGGCTTGCTGGCTCCGCGGCCTCATCAAACCGAGTCCGGGCCGGGCCCTGGCCTATGTCGATTGGAGCCAACAGGAGTTCGGCATCGCGGCCCGACTGTCGAACGACGCGGCGATGATGGAAGCCTATCGATCCGGCGATCCCTACCTGGCTTTCGGCAAGCAAGCCGGCAGGATTCCGGCCGATGGAACGAAGCAGACACACGGGGCCGAGCGCGAGCTGTTCAAGGCGTGCGTTCTGGGAGTCCAGTTTGGCATGGGGCCGGAGTCGTTGGCGCGACGGATCGGCAAGCCGACGGCCTACGGCTACGAATTGCTTCGCCTCCACCGGGCAAACTATCCCCGGTACTGGGGATGGTCGGACGGGGCCGAATCGCTGGCGATGCTGGGAGGGGAGTTGCGGACCGTGTTCGGCTGGTCCCTGCGCGTCGGGGCCGACGCCAATCCGCGCTCGGTCCGCAATTTTCCCTGCCAGGCCAACGGGGCCGAGATGCTGCGCCTGGCGTGTTGCCTGGCGACCGAGGCCGGCCTGTCCATCGTGGCCCCGGTCCATGACGCGCTAATGGTCGAAGGCCCCGCCGACTCGATCGAGGAAACGGTGGCCCGGACGCAAGAGGCCATGTCGGAGGCGTCGGCGGTGGTCCTGGACGGATTTCGGCTCCGGTCCGATGCCAAGATCGTTCGCTGGCCGGAGCGGTACATGGACGAACGCGGCCGAGAATTCTGGCGGAGGATCATGGCCCTTATGGACCCGACCGAGGCCGATCCGCCAGCCGACGGCCCGGTGCGATACTGTCCGGCCCCCCGTGCGGAATTGGCCGGGGTTTCGTGCGGGATTGTCCCCCCCGTCTAACTCTTCTTCTCTCTTGCCTTCCCTCTGATCTTCCATGGACATGGGCGGAGATCGCCTTGCCGATAGGGTCGCATGGGAGGGGCGGGTCGCAATTCGTGACCGGATGGACCCAGACCGATTCGCACCCCACACGCACGAATTGATGGGCCAAAAATGCATACCTTGCACCACGAATGAGGTTCCAGGCGACATGATCGGGACGGGGGCCGGGACGGGCCCGGGTGGAAGACGGGACGATGATGTTTGGGACCTGGACCGGCTCAGGCTCCCCGCCGGACTGGCGGACGGGCTTGGACCTGACCGAGGCCCCCGCGCCATCGGCCGGGCGATCCGTTCATCAAGGGACCGATCCCCTACCCGTGGTTAGCATCGGCCTGTCGGCTCCCCGGCTCCGGCCTGGCGGTGGCGATGGCTTGCCGGTTCCTCTGCTGCCGATACCGGGCCCCGAACCGTTGGGGCCTGGAAGCGATCGCCAGGGGATTGCGCTGTCGCCCCGATCGGCACGACGGGCCCTCCACTCGGCCGAGCTGGCCGGCTTGCTGGTCGTCGTTCGGGAGCCGGGTTGCAAGCTGGCCGTATCCATCCTGGACGCCTCGGACGCGACCCCAGGGCCGACGCGAAGGCCGTTGTACGGCCCGATCCCATGGGCCTGGTGGCCCCCGCGTCCCGGCTCCCCGGCAAGGCGCTCCACGTCGGCGCCGTGTGCTGGCTACTGGCCGGATGGGAGCGGTCGGCCCGGTTCAGCCTGATCCTGGACGACTGGGCCGAGATGGGCCTGTCCCGGTATGCGGCGGCGCGGGGCCTGGGATGGCTGGCGGAGGCCGGGCTGGTTATCTCGGCCAGGGGCCCACGCAATGGTAAAATCGTCACGTTGACTGATCCGCTGCAGTCTCCACGGCCTCGTTGATCTGACCACCCGTATTGCTTACCATTCGATCCTTAGCGAAGCCAGTCGACGAATCGCGATGGCTCTTGTTGAGAAAGGTCCACCCATGTCCCAGGATGATCAGAATGCCCCCCCGGTGCAGGATCGGGAGAAATGGGAATTGCAAGACGCCCGTATCGCGATCAGACTGCTTCCTGGGCCTGTCCGTATGGTTGAAGCTTATTGCAAGTTATTAGAGAGAAACACGCAGGAAGTCGCCTTTTGGGGGCCACTACTTTCGGAGGTGCAGCGGGGCGATCCAAACCCCGGCTGGGGTTCGGCAACCTGGTACGGTAATGCCAGGCAAGACGAGCCGCTCGATGAGCGGATGCGATTGATAGCCCCAAAGGATGAAATATCTATCCCTAGTATGCCTCCAGGCCAATACTACCCACGTATCTGGAGAGGTAGAGATTCGGTCCAAGACCCTGTTTTGCGCGTGCATGTGACACCATACTTTAAAAGCTTCATCGATTCTGTAGAACAGGTCGAGGCTTTATTCTCGGAACTTAGTTCAATCTCCAGCGTAGCCCATTTAGACCCCCAAAACCTAACCGTCTACGGAAGTCGCATCAGACAAATGATCATTGTTGCCTGCACGGAGTTTGAGGCCCAGTGTCGTGGCATACTTAAAGCCAACGGATGCATTAAACCTAGATTCAACACCACGGATTATGTTGCTCTGCTAGAGCCATTAAAGCTTAACGAGTATTCGGTCCGCCTTTCTCGATATCCAAACCTTCAAGATCTAAGTCCTTTTAAAGATTGGTCTAACAGCCAGCCCAGCCAGTCAATAACCTGGTATGAGAATTACAACAAAGTCAAGCACGACAGAGAGGGAAACTTCAACCTAGGCAATTTGGGCTGCCTTCTGGAATGTATAGCCGCCTGTTGGATCATGATGGCGGCACAATACGGCCCCCAAGAACTACGCCGGTACTGCCGGGCCTCCGACTTCCAATTCGTCCGCGTACCTGAATGGGGACCATCAGACTGGTATTTCTCCCCGCTCTCTGAATCTTGGGGATGGCAGTCTACCCCTTACCAATTCTGACCCGTCATGAAGCGGGGCCGTGGGGCAAACGTAGGTTAAAGATGGCTTGGAAGCTCATCAAGGGTCGCCGATACTACTACCGATCCAAACGTGTTGGCGCCAAGGTGCGGACCGAGTATTGCGGTGCCGGCAATTTTGCCGAACTGGCGGCCGGGCTGGACGAATCCGAACGGCTGGATCGGGCGGAGGAACGCGAACGGCTCCGGGCCGAGAAGGCCGAAGCGGCGGGAGACGATCGGGACCTGGCCGGCTGGTTCGACCGTATCCAGGCGGAGGCCGACGCGGCCATGGAAGCGGCCGGCTTTCACAAGCACCGTGGACAATGGCGGAGGCGTCGATGACGACCGAGCTGAAGGCGACCGAGCGACCCTCCCCCGGGGCAACCGTCAAGCCCCCGGCCCCCGGGAAGGAAATGGAGGAGTTCCTGGCCCGATCCCGCAAGGGAGACGAATCGTGCAAGGCCCAGGCGCGGGCGATCCTGGACGACCCCGAACGCGGGGGCCTGTTCACACGCTACTACGGTTCATCGTCCGAGTGGTTGACCGACTCGATTGCCCGGAAGGCCAGCCGGGGTGATGTCCTGATCCGGGAGGCGGTCCACAAGCAACTGGCCGAAGTCCGCCGGGATCTGGAAGGGCCGAATCCGACGGCTGTCGAGAAGATGCTGGCCGATCGCGCCGCGCTCTGCTGGTTCGTGGCCCATTGGCACGAGAACACCGCGTTCCAGCTCGACAATCAAACGATCGTCCAGGCCGATTTCCAACAGCGGCGCATCGACCGGGCCCACCGTCGTTTCCTGTCGGCGGTGGAGACACTGGCCCGGGTGCGCAAGCTGGCGGTCCCGATCCTCCAACTGAACATCGCTCGGAACCAGCAAATCAACACCACAGCCTGTCAACCGGAAGGCTAGGCACCTCATTACGGGGCGGATCGCGCCGTTCGGTTCAAACCCCGCCCGGCCGCTGATTCGCCCTCTTCTGGGAATACCAGAGGGCCGCGATCGGCAGGCCGGGTACGAATAGCAGACCGATCAAGGGCCAATCGAGATACAGCCAGCACGCGGCAAAAGCCAGGAAGCCAGCCGGGATCGACAGCAACACCAACACCGCACCCAATCCCGTCGTCATTGGGTATGTCTCCTGGTAGGGGCGAATAAGGAAGTCAATCCATCAAGATCGATCTAGGCGAGAGCCCCGACATTGCGCTAGTCCGCGCCAAGGTATTCAAGGCCGGCTGGGTCCGAAGACAATCGGCCGACGGCCAGGGGGGACACCTTCCTGGCTCGTCCTACAGGTTGCTTGCATGAAGCCCGCGGTTCGAACGGGGCCACCGGCGTTTCGATCCTTCGGCTGAACAATTCCCGCGACCAGCACATTAAACGCACTCGCCTCACCGGCTGCCGATTCGAACGGCTGCTAGTCTGCGGACCTGCTTCGGCGGATGGACTGCCGGATCGTACTGGGCTCTCGGGTGCCCGGCAAGGCCCCTGACACGGCCCTGGACGAATCGCGGGTGGCCAGGCAGACGATCCGACCATCCCCCGCCGACGGGGCCACCAGCGGCCCATAAGGCCCCTCGGATGCGACTACCGGATTACTACCGGATTGCTACCGGATCGGCCGGTGTCACTACCGCAAAAACCAGCGACTCCTCGCAACGCGGCACACCCCTATGCAAAGGGGTCCAGGATGCGTAAAATCGCTGGCGTGGCAGGCGTTTTCCCGGCTTTTCGACTGTCACTCTGAGTCGCCTTCGGAACCGTAGGTTGTAGGTTCGAGTCCTACCGGGTGTATTCGCTCCCTCGACCCCTTCCGAGGGGTCGAGAGCCCTCCGATCGAGTCGTACGAGGCCGACGCGAGGCCGCGACGGCGATTGCCGAACCTTTGGCATCCTTCGAGTGTTCCCATGGGCCCGGTCGTGGATGGGGGCGGGTTCGCGGCAGGGCCACTCGATCGGGGTGGCGGATCGGTCCCGGTTGTGGCCGGAGTTCGGGCCGTTGGACCGGGTGAACTCCTTCAAGGGAGCGGCCTGGAGCGGCGCCGCACACTTCTCGTCAACCTGGAGCGGAGTTTGACCGTCCTGGCGATGTTCTGTCGGTTGGGGGATGCACGACCCCACCGACGGAACGGGCGTGCCATGCGCTAAGCACGGCCGGCCACGGGCTTGCGGTGTCCCCTGACGAATGGTCGGGACTTTGGCCGCCCTCGGTTGGTTATGCTCATCCCTCTTGGGAAGATCCTCAAGCGGTTCCCGGATGCGTTGCACCCAGGAGAGGGGAATGGGGACTGGCTCCCGGCTTGTGCCCGCCTAGATCCGGGGGTGTACATCCCGCGGCCTGTCCCCATCTCCCGGGCCCGGCCGGCGGGAGGAGCCTCGCCGGGGAAAGGGGACGGGCACCGCCCTTCGGGACGGAGTCGGTCCCCTTTCCCCTCCCAGGGGCTATGCGGACGTGAACCGCTCTCGCCGAGTCGATCTGCTGGTCTCGAGCCGCTTGCCGGTGGGAGGTCCTGGGGATTCTTGAAGCACGATTTCGATAAAGTTCGGCCCGGTGTTAGGTCCCGTGCCTCGCTCCCGAACTCTCTCGTGTCGCCGATGTCCCCCAACCGAGGCAAGCTGACGCGAGGGCCAAACCATGAGCGTCCTTTCGAAGTGCCGGATTCCCAGCCGACGTGATCGAGACGCCCGACGGGCCCCCAATCGGCGTGCCGTTCGCCTCGGGCTCGAAGCGCTCGACGAGCGCGTCATGCCGGTGACCAACTGTTCGCTGTCGCGTGGGGTGCTGAGCATCGCCGGCTCCGGCCAGGTCGTGAAACTCGCAGTGATGCCGAGTTTCATGGATTCCAGCACGACGATCGTCTTCGACAAGGTCACGAACCAGAGCTGGAACTTCGCGAACCAGGACGTGAAGCGAATCACGATGACCGGCTCGGGCCCGAAGGTCACCCTGGAGAATTTGACCTCGCTCCCGTCGACGATGACGGGCGGGACCGGCACCAACACCCTGACCGGGGGCCCGGGCAATGACATCTTCCATGTCACGACCGATAACGACGTCATCAACGGGAACGGCGGCCGGGACGTGCTCTATCGCAACGGGCACCACGGCTACTTCCGGGACTCCGGCGATCCGATTGCCGCCGGCTACCTGACCGTAGGGCAGGTGCAATCGAACGCTCCCGGCCTGCTCTCGCCCAAGGAATTGGCGGCGAAGGGTACGCTCACGGCGTCGCTCGACCCCAACAATCCCCAGCGCCTGATCCTCAACGGCCCGAGCGGTGCCTCGGTCGTCCTCGATTCTTCGTGGCAGAAGCAGGGACGCAGCTTCGTGACCTCGTCGAAGGTCTCGCTGGAACTCGGCACTACCAACGTGCCTGTGTTCCCCGCGACGGACGGCGTCTCCCTGTTCACGGTCAATCTCAAGGCTTCCCCGGTCGATGACGCCTGGGGCTTCGATGGGATCAGCTTCCCGTTCGTGCCGAGCGGTTCATCGACGACGAATCTCCAGAACGCCATCAACGCGACGACCGGCTCCCTGGGGGTCTCGGTCCAGATGCCCAACAAGGCCTGGGGGATCGGGCTGGGTTCGGACGTCATGGCGCTCGACGACTCGGCCCCGCTGAACAACGCCGTGCCTTATCTCTACGAATACAAGTCCGATGGCTTCCAGGTCAACTCGTCCAACATCTCGGTCGCTTCCACGAACTCCACGAGTTCGACCATCGCCTTCGCCCCCAGCGACGGCGGCGTCTACCTCTCCTATAACGACTTCGGTATGGCGTATTCCCCGAACGGATACATCCCCTACGTGCCGGACGTGAAGGTGACGGGGATCGGCGCGCCCAGCATCTACGGCCAGTTCTACATGCGGGGGCCCATCCAGGGCGAGGATTGGACCGTGGACGGCTCGATCGTGATGGACCTGGACGTGAACGACACCGGGAGCCTGGCGGCGGTCAACTCCAGCATGCCCTCGGCGCAGCTCTCCGCCCTCTCCTCGACGTACCGATCCGCGAGCCAGGGCCACGGTCGCGACCTGGTCAACTCCGCGCTGAACAACATCGCCATCGGGATCAACGGGACGCTCGAGTTGGGCCTCAACGAGTTCGTGACGGTGACCGTCGGCAAGGGCAGCGGCTGGTACACGCCGGGATGCATCGCCTTCGCCGGCGCCAGCACCAATCCGTTCGAGGGCCTGGGCGCGCTCGAGAAGCTCAACAACACGAACTTCAAGCTCTCCGGCTGGGCGACCTGGACCCCCGGCTCCGCTTCGGACCTGGCCTGGGCCCTGGACGCGAAGGCCTCCACCGGCTCGTTCTCCGCCGTCTCCGTCTCCAACCTGAGGGTGCAGGCGGGCAGCGATATCAATAGCATCACCGCATCCGGCTCGTTCGTGGTGCCCTCCCTGGGGACCTTCGATGCCAGCGGATCGATCGGATTCAACGGCAGCGTCTCCCTCTCCGCGTCGGTCACGAAGGGCACCTATGACCACGGGGATCACTGGTACACATCGTCCCAGCAGACCACGACGATTACGATCGGGTGGTCCCACGGCAACTTCAGCTTCTCGGGATCGTACGATGCCTCGGGCGAGGCCCACAGCGACTACCTGGGGACCGCGGGCTACTCGATCCATGCCGGGCTCGACGTTTTCTTCATGTCGTCCTATGGCTCTACGGAACCTCAACTTACGGTCGTCGCGTCGGGGTCAGTCACCGGCTGGTACGAATCGGCTACCACCGGATACATGAGCGTGTCGATCGGTTTCCTGTTCACCAACAACAGCCTGACCCTCGACATTCCGATCATCGGGGACATCACGATCACCTGGTGATGGCCCGTCCTCCGGGTCGCAAGCGGCCGGGCGGCCCCGATCCTGGGGTCGCCCGGCCGTTTTCGTTTTGGCCCGATCCCTCAGAATTCCGGCGGACCTCCCAGTTCCCGGAGCCGCAGGCGGCGTTCATCCCACTCGCCGGCCTTCAGCACGTGTACCGCCCCTTCCGGCGAGAGTTCCATCCGAGTCAGCACCTCGACCCAGCACCGGATCCGCTCGACCGATCCTTGCACCGGCCCGACCACGTTCCAGATGCGGGCCGTGCCGTCGGCGGAACCCGTCAAAGCCGCCCGGCCGTCGAAGCGGAAGGCGACGGAGGAGACCCGCCCCTTGTGGACGAGCGGGGGGCTGATCGGCTTGGCGCCGGCCGGGTCCCAGATCCTCGCCGTCTGGTCGGTGAAGCCAATGATCAGGGAGCGGTCGTCGGGGCTGTAGTCCATCGACGAGATGAGGCTCTGGAGCAGCAGGGGCGGGCCCGCCGGCTCTCCGGTCGCCGCGTCCCAGAAGCGCACCGCCTTGTCCCAGCCCCCGGTCGCGACAACCTTGCCGTCGTGGCGGAAGCAGGAGCTGCGGAAGGAGCCCTGGTGCCGGAGCGGCTGGCCGATCGGTCGGCCCGAACGGACGTCCCAGAGCCGACCGGTGTTGTCGTCGCTCCCCGACAGGATGACCCGGCCGTCGGGGCTGAAGGAGACCGTCTCGATCCGGTCGCCCTCCGCCTGGGCGAGGGTCGGGCCGGTCGCCTTGCAGGTCGCGACATCCCAGAACCGGACCGCACCGTGATAGTCGCCGGTGGCGAAGGTCGATCCGTCGGGATGGAAGGCGGCGGATCGGATGGCCACGGGGTGCGCCATCGGTTCGCCGACCATCGCCCCCGAGAGGGTGTCCCAGAGTCGCGCCGTGCGGTCGGTCCCGGCGGTCAGCAGCAGCCGACCATCGGGGCTATAAGCGACCACCCGAAGTTCCCCTTCCAGGCGGATCGTCTCCCCGATGGCGAGGCCGGTCGCGGCGTCTCGAATCCGGACGGTCGACCCGGTGCAGGCGACGGCGATGGTCCGGCCGTCGGGGCTGTAGGCCGTCCGGGAGACCGGCTGCGCCTCCTGGTAGACGATGCCCGGGGAGAGGCTGGTCGCCGTGTCCCAGACCTGGGCCTCGAAGTCCCGGCCCGAGGTGACGAGCACGCGGCCGTCGGGGGCGAAGGCGGCCTGCTCGACCATCCCCACGTGCTCCAGGGGGCTGCCCTGGGGCGAACCGGTCGAGGCGTCCCAGAGCCGGACGGAATTGTCGTCGCCGCAGGTCGCCACCGTGCGGCCGTCGGGGCTGAACGTCACGAAGCCGATGACGCTCTCGTGCCGCAGCGGCGTGCCAATCGGCTCGCCGGTCGAGGCGTCCCAGATTCGCCCGGTCCCGTCCTCCGAGCCCGTCGCGATGGTCCGGCTATCGGGGGCGTACGCCAGGGCGATCACGGTGGCCGAATGTTGCAGCGTCCTGCCGAGGGCCCGCCCGGTTAAGGGGTCCCAGAGGCGCGCGGTCCCGTCGAAGCCGCCGGTCAGGACCGTCCGCCCATCGGGGCTGTAGGCCACCCGCAGGACGGCCCTCTCGTGCCGCAACGGCGGGAACAGGGGGCGGCCGTCGCCGGCGTCCCAGAGCCGCGCGGTCCCGTCGCGGCTGCCGGTGAGGATCACCTTCCCTTCGGGGTCGAAGGCCGCATCGGTGACCCACCCCTCGTGGGACATCGGCCCGCCGATCGGCTCGCCGGTCGCGACCCGGTAGGCGCGGGCCGTCCGATCCTGGCCGCCCAGGACGATGCGCGTCCCGTCCGGGCTGAAGGCCGCGCACATCAGGGGCTGCGCGTGGGGGATCGGCCGCCCGATCGGCCGGCCCGTCGCGACGCTCACGAGGTGGGCGCCGGATTCGGGGTCGTCGACCAGGACGGCCGTTTGGTCGGGGCTCAGCAGGCGGATGACCGGTTCGCGATAGTAGTCGATCGACCAGCCCGGCGGGCCGCCGCCCCCGGTGAGCCAGCCCTGCGGGTCGCCGGCCTGCCAGGTCTTGGCGGCGGGCAATCCGCTGCCCAGATCCCATCGGTCGAACTCGAGCCGGTACGACGCGCTCGGCGCCTTGCTGATCGTCAGGATGGACGATTCCCCGGGGAGGAAGGTCGCGCCCATGACGAGTTCGTTCGGGTGCCGGAGGATCGACCGGAGCGACGTGAGCCGACGGCTCCACGAACCCAGGCTCGCGCGGGCGGCAGCCTGGATGGTGTCGTCGCCGGACGGGGCGACCTCGAGGGCGCGGGCCAACCACAGGAGGCCGCGGTTGACCTCGCCCCGCTCGCAGAAGGAGAGGCCGCGGTCGATCGTGAGGTTGGCCGACAGCTCCTCGGCCCTCCGGCGCTGCTCGTCGGCCTTCTCGAAGTTGTCCTGGGCCCTCTGCCGCTGGATATCGGTCCGATCCTTCTCCGCGCGGAGCATTGCGTCGTTGATCGCCAGGGCGGCGAGGGCCATCGCGATCAGGGCGGTGGCGGCGGGGTGCCTCCGGGCCCACTTCCTGGCCCTCTCGATCGGCCCCGCGGGGCGGGCGCCGATCAGTCGGTTGTCCAGGAAGGCCCGCAGGTCGGACGCGAGCGCATCCGCCGTCCGGTAGCGCTGCTTCGGGTCCTTCTCCAGGCACTTGTGGCAGATCGTTTCGAGGTCGGGCGGGACGTCCCTCGCGAGCGATCGGATTCGCGTCGGTTCGTGATGGATGACCTGGTAGAGGATATCCAGCGCCGTGGCCGCCTCGAAGGGGGGCCGTCCCGTGAGCGTCTCGTAGAGGATCGCGCCCAGGGCGTAGACGTCGGTGGCGGTGCCGATCTCCTTCGTCCGGCCGCCGGCCTGTTCGGGGGCCATGTAGGCGGGCGTCCCCATCAGGGCCCCGGTCCGGGTCAGGTCGGTCCCGTCCAGCTTCGCGAGCCCGAAATCGGTGACCTTGGGCACCGGCAGCGGCCGATCGCCCTTCGTCGCCGACGTACCGCCCTCGGCACCGCCGACAACGGCCCCTTCCTCCGGGGCGGAGGCCCCTGACAGCAGGATATTGGAGGGCTTGAGATCGCGGTGGATCACGCCGGACGCATGGGCCGCCGCCACGGCATCGGCCAGGTTCGCCAGGAGCACCGCGGCCTGGCGGGGCGCGATCCGGGCGTCGTCCTTCAGGCGATCGGCCAGCGTCTTGCCGTCGACGTACTCCATCGCCAGGAACGGCCAGCCGTCGGCCTCGCCGCATTCGAAGACCTGGACGATCCCCGGGTGCTGGAGCCGCGCGACCGCCTCCCCCTCGATCCGGAACCGGATCCGCATCTCGTTCGAGGCATACATCGAGTCCCGCAGCATCTTGAGCGCGACGACCCGGTTCAGCCGGGCGTCCCGGGCCCGATACACCACCCCCATGCCGCCCCGGCCGAGCTCCTCCAGGATCTCGTACCCGGGGGCCTTCGGTTGCTGCGCGAGGAAGGTGTCGGACGATCCGATCGACGGACGACTCCCCAGGGGAACCGTGTCCGCATCGTCGCCGGGGGTGGTCCCGCGCGGCCGGAGCCGTGCGCCCACGGAATTCTCGGTCAACGAGGCGAGCCCTGCCTGGCAGGCCTCGCAGGACTCGACATGGCTTTCCACCGCCGTCCGGTCCTGTTCGCTCAGCTCCTCGGCCAGGTAGCTCCGAAGCTGGTCCTCCGACGGGCACTCGCACATGGATTTTCACTCGTCCCGTTCGAGGGCGCGAACTTCTTCCGAGAGCAGCTTCTGGACCCGGCCCTTGGCGACGAAGACGTTGGCCACCTTGAGCCCGAGGCGGGCGGCGGCATCGGCGCCGGAAAGGCCCTCGACGGCGGTCAGGCGGAACGCCTCCCAGGTCGTCGGGTCGACCCGCCTCTTGACGCGATCGGCCGCAGCCTCGAGGAGCTCCCGATCGAAGTCCGCCTCGAGCCGCGCGACGAGGTCTTCCCTCGCCTCGACCGACTCGAGCGCGGATTGATTGTCGGAATCGCCGGTCCCCCGGCCCGGTTTGCGGCCCGCCTCCTGCCAGTCGATCCAGGCCCGCTTCGTTACGGTCTTGAGCCAGGCCCGGAAGCTCTTGCCCCGCTGGTACTCGAAGGTGCGCATCTGGCGGGCAACGCGGATCAGGACTTCCTGGCAGACGTCCTCCGCGTCGGCGTCCTGGAGGCCCCAGTGCCGGCACCACTCGAGGATCCGGGGGGAGTAGAGGCGCACGAATCGGTCCCAGACGGGCGGATCCGCGGCCTCACCGCCGAGCCGAGCGAGCAGGGTGAGACTCGTATCCATTCGCGCAGCCCCACAAATCCGGCTTCGGAAAGCGAGGGAGCAAGGTTCGGGGGGCGACGACGTGCCCGGACTGGCCGGTCTCGACAACCCCGACGGTTCATCGTCGGGATGATTTTCTTCGGTTCCAGGGCCTTCGGCAAGCCCCCGGCCGGGACGCCCGAAGTCGGCGATTTCCCGGCCCGTTCACCGCAAAAGGGGCGGCAGCCGGCAGGCACTGGCCTGCGACCGTCGCCCCTCGGGGGCCCCGAAATCCCAAGTCGGTGCGGAAGCCCTGGCCGCCCGCGTCAGTACACAATCTGGTTGTAATCGGCCGCGGGCTGGCCGTTGCCGTGCTGGAAGACCTCGCTGACGGGCTCGTCCGACTCGTCCTGGAGGAGATACCGCTTGTCGGCCATCGTGCCGAAGATGTAGTAGAGGCCGGGGATCACCAGCACGCCGATGATCGTGCCGACGAGCATGCCGCCGACGGCCGCCGTGCCGATCGTCCGGTTGCCGATCGCCCCGGGGCCGGTGGCCACGACCAGCGGCAGGAGGCCGGCGATGAAGGCGAACGAGGTCATCAGGATCGGCCGGAAGCCGGAGCTTCCACCCTCGATCGCGGCATCGCGGACGCTCAGGCCGTCCGGCAGCTCTGCACGGCGAACTCGACGATCAGGATCGCGTTCTTGCCCAGCAGGCCGACGAGCATGACCAGGCCGATCTGGGCATAGACGTCGTTGGCCAGCCCCATGACCTTCAGGAACAGGAAGGTCCCGAAAAGGCCGACCGGCAGCGACAGGATCACCGCCAGGGGCAGCAAGAAGCTCTCGTACTGCCCGACGAGCACCAGGTAAACGAAGGCGACGACGATCAGGAGGATGAAGACGGCCGTATTCCCCTTCTTCGCCTCGTCGTACGTGAGGCCCTCGTAGCCGACGTCGTAACCTCGGGGGAGCGTCTGCTTGGCGACCTCCTGGATCGCCTGGATCGCCTGGCCGGTGCTGAAGCCCTCGGCGGGGGCGCCCTGGATGGCGGCCGAGGGGTACAGGTTATAGCGGTTGATCTCGTTCAAACCCTGCTTCTTGCGGAGTTGCATGAACGCGGAATAGGGGACCATCTCCCCCTGATCGTTCTTGACGAAAAGGTTGTTGAAATCCTCCGGGTACCGACGGAACTCGGGCGCGGCCTGGACATAGACCTTGAAGAACTGGCCGAAGCGGACGAAGCCCTGCTCCCAGGTGCTGCCCACGACGATCGACAGGTTGTTCATCGCGTCGGCGATCGACACGCCCTTCTGCATCGCCACGTCGTTGTTGATCTCCAGCTCGTACTGGGGGTAGTTGCTGGCGAAGAAGGTGAACAGGCCCTTGACCTCGGGACGTTCGCCGAGCGCCTTCATGAACTTGTCGGTCACATCGCCGAGTTCCTGGTAATTCATCGAGTTGGTCTTGTCGAGCACGCGGATCGAGAAGCCGCCGGCGGCGCCGAAGCCGGGGACGGCGGGCGGCTCGAAGAACTCCAACTTCACATTGGAGATGGCCTTACCCTTCTCCTCGAGTTCCTGGATGATCTGGCGCGACGTATGCTCGCGGTCGGACCAGTTCTTGAGGTTGATGAGGCAGGTCCCGGCGTTCGAGCCGCGGCCCTCGGTCAACACCTCGTAGCCGGCCAGCGAGGAGACCGACTTGACGCCCGCGACCTTCTGGGCGATCGCCTGGAGCTCGTGCGACTTGGAGTTGGTGTACTCCAGGGTCGAGCCCGGCGGCGTCTGGATGATCCCGTAGATCATGCCCTGGTCTTCCAGCGGGATGAAGCCGGCCGGCAGGTGCGTGTTCACCAGGTAGATGCCAACGCCGAAGGCCGTGACGACCATCATGGTCAGCATCCGCAGCGTGGTCGTCTTGCCGAGGATGCCGGCATATCCGCCCGTCACCTTCTCGACGCCCCGATCGAAGAAGTGCAGGAAGAGCGCCAGCGGGCCCCGCCAGCCGGTGTGATGGCCGTGCGGCTTCAGGAGCATGGCGCAGAGCACCGGGGTGAGCGTCAACGCCACGACGCCGGAGAGGACGATCGACATGGCCATCGTGAGGCCGAACTGGCGGTAGAAGACGCCGACCGGCCCGGTCATGAAGGTGACCGGGATGAACACGGCCGTCATCACCATCGTGATCGCGATGATGGCGCCGCTGATCTCCCCGATGACCTCCTGCGTCGCCTTGTAGGGGGAGAGGTGCGTCTCGGCCATCTTGGCGTGCACCGCCTCGACCACCACGATGGCGTCGTCGACCACGACGCCGATCGCCAGCACGAGCGCGAACAGCGTGATCAGGTTGATCGACATGCCGAAGATCAGCATGAAGAAGAACGTGCCGATCAGCGAGACGGGGACCGCCAGGGTCGGGATCAGGGTGGATCGCCAGTCGCCCAGGAACAGGAACACCACCAGGGCCACCAGGACGAACGCCTCGAAGAGGGTGTGAAGCACCTTCTCGATCGACGCCTCCAGGAAGTTGGAGACGTCGTAGCTGACCTCGAAATCCATCCCCGGCGGGAAGTCCTTCTCCTTGAACTCCTTGAGCTTCTCCTTGACCTCCTCGATGATCGTGGCGGCATTGGTGCCGGGGAGCTGCTTGAGCACGATGGCGGCCGAGGGGTCGCCGTCGAGGTCGGAATAGAGGTCGTAGAACGAGGAGCCCAGCTCGACCTGGGCGATGTCCTTGATGCGGAGGATCTCGCCGTCGGGGTTCGCCTTGAGGATGATGTCCGCGTACTGCTCGGGCTTGCTGTAGCGGCCCACCCAGGTCAGCACATATTCGAGGGTCTGCGACGTCTTACCGGTGGCCTGGCCGAGCCGGCCGGGCGAGCCGATCATGCTCTGATCCGCCACCGCCTTCATGACGTCGTCGGCCGAGACGTCGTAGGCCCGCATCCGGTCGATGTCCAGCATGATCCGCATCGCGTAGGCGCGATTGCCGAGGATATTCGCCGTGCCGACGCCCCGGGTCCGCCGGATCTCGGGCAGGATGTTGACCGTGACGTAGTTGTACAGGAAGTTCTGGTCGAGGCTCGGATCCTTGCTATAAATGTTCACGTACATCAGCATGCTCGTCATGTTCTGCATGACGATGATGCCTTCCCGCTCGACGATCGGCGGGAGCCGGTTCTTGACGATCTGGATCCGGTTGTTGACGTTCAGCACGGCGACGTTGGGATCCGTCCCCGGCTCGAAGATGATCTGGATCGCCCCCTCGCCGGCGCTGGTCGCGGCCGAGGCCATGTAGCGCATGTCCTGCACGCCGTTGATCGCCTGCTCGAGGATGATCAGCACCGAGTCGACGAGGACCTCGGCGCTGGCGCCCGGGTAGGACACGGCGACGATCACGCTCGGCGGCGCCACCGAGGGGAACTGGGAGATCGGCAGCGTGTTGATCGCCAGCGCCCCCAGGAACACGATCAGGATCGAGATGACGATCGCCAACGCCGGCCGATGCAGGAATCTCGCGAACATGGGCTTCCTCGATGGCCTCCGTGCCGGGGGGATGGTCGGGTGATGGACGCTTCGGCCGGCCCGCCGGGCCTCATTCGGCCTTGTGCTTCTGGTGTGCCAGGATCTCGTCGGGCTCGGCGAACTCGAATTCGACCTCGTCGCCCTCGCGGACCTGCCGGATCCCTTCCAGGACGATCTTGTCGCCTTCGGAGAGGATCCCCTCCTCGATGACGTAGATGTCGTCGAGTTCGTGCAGCACGCGGATCTCGCGCTGGTGGACCACGTCCTCGTCGTCGATCACGTAGACGTACCGCTTGGCGAGGTTCTCGAAGGTCGCCCGCTGGGGGATGACCACGGCGTCCTTCTGGACCCGCTTGATCAGGATGGTGCCGGTCTGGCCGTGTCGCAGCAGCTTGTCGGGGTTCGGGAAGTCGGCCCGGAAGGGGATGTTCCCGGTCGCGTTGTTGAACTTGGCCTCGATGGTGGCGATCCTGCCGGGCTGCGGGAACTTGGCGTGATTCGCCAGGTACAGCTCGATCTTGCGGCTATCCTTCTCCTCCTGCGAGTCGGCCATGTAGGCGAGGTACTGGGCCTCGGGGACGTTGAAGTAGACCCACATCACGCTGTTGTCGGAGAGGGTCGTCAGGACGTCGTTCTCCTTGATCAGGCTGCCCACCTGCCTCTGCAACTTGTCGACGATGCCGTCATACGGGGCGTTGATGTTGGTGAACTCCAGCTCGGCCCTGGCCAGGTCGGCCTTGGCCTGGGCCTTGGCCAGCTTGGCCTGGTGCAGCGCGACGTCGCCCGTGGAGACCACCTTCTGGTCGGACAGCTTCTTGGTGTAGTTGTATTCGAGCTGCGCCAGCTGGGCCTCGGCCAGCTCGGCATTCAGCCTGGCCTGGTAAAGGACGGGCTTGATCTTGAACATCGGCGCATCCTTCTTGACGAACTGCCCCTCCTGCACCAGGATTTCCTCCAGGTATCCGTTATCGAAAGCGCAGATCTCGATATGTCTTCTTGAACGGATCTGGCAGACGTACTGCTGGGTGAGCTCGACGTCCATGATCTTGGGGCTGGTCGCGATGATCTTGTGCGGCTCCTCCTTCTCGGCCTCCCCCTTGCCGCCCTGCTGGATCGACTCGATCTGGCCGGCGATGTAGCCCCGGGCCTGCTTGGCCTTCGCGGCCAGATAATCGAGGTAAACGTAAATCTTGGGGGCGTCCTCGCGCGGGATTTCGTCCGCCCGCATCTCGGTGAGGCCGAAGACGCCGCAACCGAGCAGCAGGATGAACAGGAACAGCGTGGTGAACGGCCGCCGCCTCACGAACGTGAACGGATTCATCTCGGGTCTCCTGATCGGTCGTGCCTGTTCGACTCGTGACCGGTCCCGCGCGGAAACTCGGCGTGGGACGGGGAATTCGCGGACGGACGGGGATCCGACTCGGTCGGGCTGCCGAAACACCGGGGGCGGCATTCGGGGAGATCCTGGCGGCAGGTTAGCCGCCCGACCCTGTCGACGAATGCAACTTCCTAGTGATGCCCGGAGTCCGATGCGCGCGTGTCGTCAGGCCCAATCCGAGGACCGGGCGCGGACCTGGCATGAGCCGGTCAAGACGGCGACATCGACATCGAGGGCACGCAACCTCGGGGCCCCGACCTGGCCGATTCGCGAAGCATCCGCGGCGATCGACCGGCGATCAGGGCCGTCCATCGGCGTTCAACAGCGGAGTGGATAGTAGGAAAGGACCGGGAGGGGGAATGCCCTTGCCGGACGGTAACCCCGCGGAAGCACCACGGAATCCGGAATCCAACGCGATGCCCTTCGGGGGCATCCGGCCTCATCCTGTTCCTCGTCCTCGGACGAAAGGTCCTTGACCTGCGGGACCACGTCGGTGTCCGCGGCCGGCATGAGCTCGGAAGTGCGGGAGGCCGACCCGTGGCCGGAGAGATCGTCCGGGCTTTCGAATCGGCAAGGATTGGCGGGAGAGGAGCGGGTGGGGGCCGGCGCCCAGCAGCACGAAGGCTAGCGGCGCCAGCGGGGGCGCGAACCAGGCGTGGGGAGGGAAGGGTTTGCGGCGCAGGGGCATGGCCCTTGGGATCTCGAACGCCGCCCGTCGGGTCGCCCTGGTCCGAACCCCGGAAGATGGGTCCTTACCGGTGTGGATTGCGGCCCCGATGGTTCTCGGTCTTTCGCCCATGACCTTGCATTATAGACCATTTTGTCGTGAGTGGGAATCCCGAAAATTCGGATTAACCCATCGGGGGACTTCAACCCCCGAGGTTCGAGGAGCCAATCCGGGCCCGGTCCGCCGCAAAAGGGAGAGAGGCCGGGCCGGCGGCGAGGCCCCGCCTCGCTCCCGCCGGCCCGGCCTCTCTCGACGCATCCGTCCGTTGCTTTCGGGGATCGGTCGCCCGGGATCAGCCCGGGTAACGAGGCTTGATCCGCCCACGATCGCCCGTCGCTATCGATCGATCAGGGATCGGACCGGACGCGCCTGGCCCAGGCCGGGAAGAGCGACCGGAGGCCGCTGGCCTGCTTCACGCCGGGGTCACGGGTACCCTTCATGCTGAACGGGCCGGGACCGGGATTGGGGAGCGGCGCGGGCAGGCCGTTCGGCGGGGTGGCCTCGGCCGGGTCCTCCTCGATCAGGGTCGGATCGAGGTCCTCGAACGGCGGGACCAGCACCTTGTCGCCGACGGACAGGCGGTCCTCATCGGGGAAGTTCAGCTTGTTGGCCGCCCAGATCGCCCGGTGGTAGCGATCCGACTTGTAGTAGAGCTTGGCAATCGACCGGAAGGTCTCGCCCTCGGCCACCGTGTGGTAATAGGGGGTCTGGCCGTAGATCCCGCGACGGCCCGGGCCCGGCACCCCTTCGGGCCTGGGCACCGAGAACACCGTGCCGCCGCCGAGGGCCTGGTAGGTGTCCACGATCGCCGCAAGCTGCTGTTCCTTCGTATCGATCAGCGTCGTCCGGGCGTCCCGGAGGTCGCGCTGGGCATACAGGACATCGATGTACTCCGCCCGGGCGGCCTGGAACAGGTTGTTGGCGACCTCGACCGAATCCTCCAGCGCCTTCAACTGGCGTCGCTTGATCTCGAGGCTGCTGCTGTAGTTCTGGACCATGTTGATCCGGTTGATCACGTCGGTGTAGGCCTCGAGCACGGTCCTCTGGTAATCGTAGATGGCCTGCAATTGGCGGGCGTTGGCCGTGAGGTAATCCGCCTGGATCGCCCGCTTGTTGAGCAAGGGCCCGGTCACGCTCGCGGCGAAGCTACCGACCACCGCCTGCGGCTCGAACAGGTAGCGGATGTCGAACGCCCGAAGCCCGACCCCGCCGCTGAGCTCCAGTTGCGGGAAGAACTCGGCCCGGGCGACCTTCACCTCCAGGCCGTTGGCCTCCAGCTCGCGCTCGGCCTGGCGGATGTCGGGCCGGTTCTGGAGCAGTTGCGCGGGCATGCCCAGGCTCAGCGAGTCGATCTTCAGGTCGAAGAACCCGGCGGAGTTGCGTTCGACCGGCTGCGGGAAGCGATTGACCCGGAAGTTGATCCGGTTCTCGGTCTCGATGATGTCCTGGGTGACGATGTACTTTTCCGCCTGGTTCCGGCGGACTTCGCCCAGGAAACGGAGCACGGGCAGCTCGGTGTCGCGGGCCGCTTCCTTGTTGGCCCGGGCGATTTCCAGGCTCCGTTCCTGCAGCTCGATCACCTGGTTCAGGTTCTCGATCCGCTTGTCCAGGGCCATCAGGCGGTAATAATCCGCGGCGATGTAGGCGACCAGCTCCGTCACGTAGTAATTGCGGCGTTCGAGGGCGGCGTTGTATCGCTGCCCGGCCGCGTCGCGGGCGTTCCGCAACTGGCGGTAGATGTCGATCCGCCAGTTGAGGTTGATGCTCCCGCCGTAGTTCCCGTAGGGGTTCGAGAAGTACTTCCCGGGCAGGAACTCGTCGTCGCGGATGGCGGCCCCCTCGATCGTCCGGTTGCTGGGCCTCTCGATCCCCGCGCTGCCGCCGCTGCTCACGAACGGCAGATACGCCCCGGACCGCCCCCAGACCTCGTTGGCGGCGATGTTCACCTGCTCGTTGAGGATCTTCAACTCCCGATTGTTGTCCAGCCCTTGCGCGATCAGGGTCAGGAGCAGCGGGTCGTTGTAGAACTCCTCGACCGAGAGCTGGGTGACGTTCTCGGGGCTGGCCTCCCCCTTGAAGTCGGGCGGCAGGATCGGCGGCGGCTCGGCCTTGCGGAGCGGGGGGATCCCGCACGAGGGCAGTATGAGGAGCAGGAGGCTGCAAGCGACCGCCCTGGCGATCACGGACCCCATCCGATTTCGTCCCGAAATACCCGAGGGAGCCAGCATATGCCTCGTCCTTGAGGAGTTTTAGGCCCGCCGGCAGAAGCCGCCGGACGTGCGAGTGGCGATCAACTCCTGGCTCGTGCGGGGGGGGTATTCACGAGCGTCCGCAAGGATGGTCGACGACCAAACCTGCCGGGGGTGGACTGTGCTTTCATCGGCCTGTGCCGGTTATTCCTCCAGTAACGATTGTCCGGGCCCTGAGGATTCGCGAAAATTCCTTCGCATCGACAGGCAAATCCCGACCGAATGTTGAACTTTCGGGGACGGCGGGGCCTCCTCAATCCAGCACGGTCGCGGCGGCCAGATCGTTGCCGAACACCTCGTGGTTGCGGAACGTCCAGGCCACCTTCTTGTCCCGCGTCACCTCGATCAATTGGGGGTTGTTTGGCCCGGCGTGGCAGTTGCCGAACACGATGTTCCCATTCGGCAGGACCTTCAGGCCGGTGACCCAGAAGAGGCGGATGCCCGGCAGTTCGTCGTGCTCGATGCTCCAGACGGTCTTGCCTTCCGGGTTCACCTCGATGACCCGATTGCCATTGCCGCAGGCGATCAGCGTATTGCCGTTGTCGAGCCGGAGCGCCCCGAACACCTCGGTACCATGGCCATCATGACCGCCGGTCCGTGGGCGGCCGGCGAGGTCCAAAGCGTAGGTCCAGACGACCTTGCCTTCGCCGTCATATTCGCGGACCTTGCCGTCGGACTCATGGCAAACGAGGTAATGCCCATTCTTGAGCTTGCGCGCCAGGCGGGTATCGCGGTGGGGGTGCGGGTTCTCGACCGTCAGCGGGATCTCCTTGACGATCTGGCCGGCCTTGTCGACCTCGATGAGCCGGCGATTGCCGCTCTCGGCGATCAGGGTCCGGCCTTCGTCGAGCCGCTGGATCGCATGGATCTCGACCGGCCCGTCATAGCCCGCCTTCGGGCGGGATTCGTAGGACCAGGCGACCTCCCTGGCGGGGGTCATCTCGACGACCCGCGTGTTGCTGGTATGGAAGAGGATGTTGCCGTTGGGGAGCCGTTGCAGGTCATGGACCTGGAACTTGCAGGGCACCTCCCACTCGACCTTGCCATCGGCCGCGACGATCGCGACGCGGCCCCTGTCGGCACCCAGGACGCGATGCGAAACCGTGGCCGATTCCTGGGCGATCCCCGGGGCGGGGACGAGGAGCAAGGCGAGGGCGGTCGTGGGCTTCATCGGGCGTCTCCGGTGGCGAACGTACGAAATCCGAGCCGTCGGGCCGCCCCATCGTACGAACTGGGGGCGCCCGACGCTTTCCCCTCCCCCGGATCGCGGGCAAGGCGGCCTCGGCGTGAGAGCGGATCAACCGCCGGGCGACGGGCGGGGCGCAGGGGTACCCGGTGACAGTGCGGAGTCGGACGCCGTCGGCTACGCCCGCATCGATTCCGAGGGCCAGCCGATTCGCACGAGCAATCCGTCCGGGCCGCAGATTCCGACCTCATAAAGGCCCCATTCCCGGTGGCGCAGGACGCCGCCGGGCCGGATGATCAGGTCATCCACGCGGGCCGCGATGGCCTCGACGTCCGGGGTGCGGATGAAGACGCCGAAGGGGTTGTGTTCTTCCGGGACACGCCATTCGCCCGGGCCGGCCTGGGTCAGATGCACTTCGCATCCCCAACCCGTCATGATGACGTATTCATCGCTCCCGCCTGTCCGCGCGAAACCCAGGCGCTCCCAGAACAGGATCGCGGCCGGGAGATCGTTGCTCGGGACGATGGCGAAGGCTCCGACGGTCTCCGGAATCGGCATCCCTCTCCCCCACGTTTGCCCGGCGCGAAGATTGAAAATCCGCGCCCGGCCCGGCCATCGGTATCGCCGTGGGAAGCGTATCCCACGCGCGAAAAGCGTATCGGCGCGTCATTTCGGGTTCAATCTGGAAGCACCGCGAGTATCGCAGGATTGCACGGGCGGTTTGCCCATGCGTATTCGTTCTCCATGGATGCCGGTCTTGCTGGCAAATCCGCGGAGTCGGCCGGTCCCGCCCGTGCAATCCCGGGGGTCGTTGCGGCTTACAGGTGCAAGCGAAGCCAGTCGACGACGAGATAGTTCGCGATGAAGAAAATCCCGAGGGCCCTCCCAGCGCGATCGCACCAATTCGCCCGGGGCCTCCAGCGGCCGCCGAGCCACTGGACGGCCCAGGCCGCGGCGATCGACGGGCCGAGCGAAGCCGACATCGCGTAAGACGAGCCGACCAGGAGCCAACCGCCGCCGGCCAATCGCGAAGTGAACGGGGGACCCGGCATGGCGGCGATCAGCGGGCCGATGACGAGCGACGCAACCCAGAGCAGGCCGATCACGACGCAGGCGGTAAAGCCCGGCTCCGAGGCGGTCCGCCGCAACGGACGCCACGGCCGGCCCAGCCGTACCGCGACCAACGCCGGTGCGAACGGCACCAACGCGGGGACCGCGAGAACGGCCCATTGGTTGTAGGTGAGCCGGCCGATCGTGTAGTAGTCCAGGTCGGGGTGGATCACCAGCGTCGCATGATAGGATCGGGACTGGGCCAGGCCGACGGCCACCGCGACGACCAGGATCATAGCGTCCGAGACCGACAGCGGCCTCCGGGGCGGGGTGCTCATGCCAAGTACCTCCCGGACCGCGTTGAGAATCCAGGCAAGCCGCAGGGCCCCTCAAGCTAGCCTTGAGCTATCCACAGATGTCACGAACTTCGAAAGAAGCCGCGCGGTTGCCGACCATTGTCGGCCCCGACCCCGGCAAGTTCAAGGGAGTCGCCCGCGCCTGCGACGCCGATGCCGCCGCAACCCGCTCCGCCGCCGTCCCCGCCGGCCCGGGCGCCCTCCGCAAGCCCCCCGACGCCGGGCGTCCCGGCCTCGTCTCGCCCGGGGCCGGCCCGATCGCCGGCCGGGTCGCCGGACCGCACGATCGCCCCCCGCGTGCCCACCGGACGGGTGCGGGGCGTGACCAGGCCTAGGCGTTCGCCGCCCGCGCGGGGTCACTCGCCGGGCGGATTCGCCGGCGGGGGCGTGACGTCTATGGGTTCAGAGAAAACGCCGCCCCGGAAGTAGGAGTGCCAAGACCACGCCCCGTCGTACCAGCGCCCCCTTTCTCGCCGCTCCTCGGCTTCGTGATCGTGAGGCCCGACCCAGGAGCCCGCGTGGAAGATGCGGGGCGAGTCCTCGGGCGTCGCCGGTGGGGTCTCTGACGCCTGGCGCACCCCGGCCAAGATCGGTGCGGGCAGCGCGGGGGCGATCTCCGAAGGCGGGCGCTCGGCGGCGGCTTGTACGAGGCGTAATAGGAGTTCGCCGTTGGTGATGCGGCCCTCCTCATACTGCCGCAGAAGGGTCGCCGGATCGAAAGCGTGCATCGGAAAGGACTCCGACCGCGGAACGGGTCCATTTTAGATGTTAGGGTGCACCGCAAGGCGCACCGTTCGCCCGAAAGAAACGCACCGACCATCGCCGCAATGACCCGCTTCTCGACCGCCGCCTGTAAGCGCCTCGCGTTGGTGCATCTTGCGACGCACCCTACCAACTGGCCTACGGCTCCCACTGCACGGACGGGTCCAGCTGCCCGCGCTCAGCGTAGTAGCGGGTGAGTCGCACCACCAGTTCCACGTCGTAGGTGACGTACCGCTCGTCCGGGTAGAACCCCTGGTCGCTGGTCCACACGTCCACCGGCCGCCGGTGTGGGACGGGTCGCAATACTGCACCCAGCCCAGTTCTTTGACCTCGGCGGTCATGGCGTACCCGTTCGGGCCGCCGAATACGCTGAAGCAGTCCTCGCCCTCGCAAGTGTCCCGCAGCCCTATAAAGAAGAACGGCAGGCAGTAGTGATTGAGCGAACGAATGGCGGCCTCGATCTGCTCCCACGACGGCATCGGGAGAATGTGGGTGTCGTAACCGTGCCCCGTCGGCGGGTACTCTGTGACCTCCAGCACGCGAACCACCAATCGCTGCCCCATCCGGACGCCCTCCGCCGCCGAACGCCGAAGGTCAGAGGCCCTGGCGGGGGGGCCCCGGTGGGGGTTCACCAGTGCTCATGTGAGCCTTACGCAGACACTGGTGGGCAAGCCACCAGTGCCACCAGCCGCTTCTCGACCGCCGCCTAATCCGCCTTGCGTTGGTGCGTCTTGCGACGCACCCTACTGGACTGCCAAGACTAAACTGGTGCGTACGTCCCCGAATGTCGTAGTCCCGGAGGTCCGCAAGAGCGGCCCAGACAAGACGCACGATTTTGGGGTTGGTCGGCTACTACTGGACTGCCCCGCCGTCCGCGGAGTGGCCCAGGGCCCCTCCCCACGCGAGCGAGGCCAGGGTGGCCAGGTGGAACGCGGCGATGCCCAGGTTGCTCAGCACCACCGGGTTCGCCAGCGTGCCCACCGTCAGCGGGGTGGTCAGCTTGTAGGCCACCTGGACCGCCAGCAGGGCCGCCACGGCGGACGGATCGTGTCGGGCCAGGAGCACCACCGAGGCCAGCCCGATCGCCAGGTACACCGACAGCAGGATCCGGCGCGCCGGCGTGTCCTGGCCGTAGGCCGCACGGGCCCACGCGGCATCGCGCAGCAGGCCGGCGCACACCGGTGCGAGTACGGCCACATTGAGCAGCAGCGAGAGAATCACCATCAACCGCAAGGCACGCCCTCCGCCGTTCCCCGCCACCTCACCAACATCCGGCCGCACGATCGCCCGGCCACCGTCCGGCCGGGGAGACCTGTAGCCGCCTCGGGAATTCTGCCCGGCCACTCGGAGGGTCGCAAGGCGGAACCCTCCCCGAAAGCCAGGGGGATCCCTCTCACGATTCCTCCGATTCGGACCTGTTTGCTTTGTTTTGCCGGATTTAACGACCGATCTCTTCCAGACTCTGCAATACCGATCCCCAGGCCCGCCAGCTATTTATGAAAAATTGTCCAAATCCCTTAAGCCGCCTATTTTAACTTGACGATATCCCCTGGAGTCGCCAAATTCTGCCGAGGAGCTGATCGTTAGGGTCTACCGCCATGACACTCCCCATCGATGACCCCACTACGACTGAAGAAGCCCCGCCTCCGAAGGTGTCCCGGCAGGGACAGGGGGCGGGCCCAAGACGTCGTTCGGCAAGGAGGCGTCCAGCAAGAACGCCACCACCCATGGCCTGACGGCCACGCAGATCCGCACCCTGCCCAACTACTTCCAGCGCGACGTGCACCAGCGGATGATCTATTACGTCGCGCATCACCAGCCCCAGTGCGACAGCGACTCGGCCCTGTGCGGGCTCGCCGCGATCGGCTTCGTCCAGCATCGCGAATCCCTGTCCGAAAAATATCAGTACTTGATGATCCGTTCCCGACGCGCCCTGACCTGCTGGGGCCTCGACCGCGCGGCCGACGCCGGCCTGCTGGCCGCGAAGCTGTCGCGGCGGCCCGATGCGGTGGCCTCGCAGTTGGCGGCGACCTATTATGGCGCGATCTGGCTGCTCGAACGCTGGGAGCACCTGGCCCGCAGCCTGGAACTGGTCGAGCACTGGACCGAGGACGAAATCCGGCTGGCGTACGACATGCTCGGCCGCGACGCGATGACCCGCCAGCACGACCCCGACCGGCTCGCCAAGGGCACCCTGGAGGAACGCAAGGCGGTGGTCGCGAAGCGGATCGCCAGGCTCCAGGAGCTGGTCGATGGGCCGCTCAAGGAACTCGACGTGGAACAGCGGATGCAGGCGATCCGCGGCGAGGGATACCTCGACGACCCGGCCTATCGGCGGCTCGATCGCTACGGCAACCGCGCCCTGAAGCTGAACCGGGACAGCATCGCCGAGCTGGACCGGCGACGGATCGCGCGGGGACTGGAGGCGTACAACCCCGACGGCTCCATCGCCACGCCGCCGCCGAAGCCGGGCGAGCCGGTGATCGAGGCCGACCCCAATTATCGGCCGCACTTCTACGTGCCCCACGACGACGAGCCGCCCCCCGAGCCGGCCCCCGAGCCGGCCGTCGACAAGCGGCGGCCGATCCGCAACGAGCCGAGGTCCGAGCCGCCCCCCCGCGACGAGCCGGCCGCCCCGGCGCGTCGGCCCGGGGCGGACGAGATCCGGGAGCTTCGGCGGAAGGCCGCCGAGGACCGCAAGGCCGAGGATCGCGAGAATGCCCGCAATCGGGCGGCCCGCAAGGCGGCGAAGGCCGCCCGCAAGCGGAACCGCTGAGCGGGGACTTCTGAGGAAACCCAGCAACCGAGGACCCGGGGCGTTCGACGTCCGTAGGGGGGTCCGATCCGGGCCGTCGCGACCGTCCCAATCGATGCGACCGGCACCCCATCGTTCCCCTCAGGGGGCCGGGCCCGACAGCCCAGGGCCCGATCGGGGGCGATCTTGCCGATGCGGGGACCGGCGTTGGACCGATTTTGTCTTCGACGAGCATGGCTCGCTCACGATCGAACTTCCGGTTGCGCGGGCTACGACGATCGGATCGCCCCCGGAGTGTCGCGATAGCCCGGTGGTATGCCACCCAGGCCCGCAGGATACGTCCACGCCCGCAGGATACGTCCACGCCCGGAGCCTGCGCTCGCAAAGCCCTGGAGCCCGGCACGGGACGTGCTAACATCCCGCCCGCCCGATCCGACCGATCCCTCCGAGGTGCCGATGAATTCGAGTTCCGGCCTGGTTTCGCTCCTCTTCCTGCTGACTTACGCCGCGCTGGCGGCGGGCCGTGTGCCGGGGCTTCGACTCGACCGGGCGGCGATCGCGCTCGTCGGCGCGGCGGCGATGCTCGCCTGCGGGGCGCTCGACCTGCCCGAGGCGGTCCGCGGGGTCGATCACGAGACGCTCGTCCTGCTGTTCGGCATGATGGTCCTGGTCGCCTACCTGCGGATGGCGGGGCTGTTCGACCTGGCGACCGAATGGGTCGCCGGCCATTTTTCCGGGCCGTTCGCGATGCTCGCCGCGGTCATCGGCCTGTCGGGCGTCCTGTCGGCGTTCCTCGTGAACGACGTGGTTTGCGTGGCCCTCACCCCGCTGGTCGTCGCCCTTTGCCGGCGGCTCCATCGCCCGCCGGTGCCCTACCTGGTGGGCCTGGCGACCGCCTCGAACGTGGGATCGGTGGCCACGATCACGGGGAATCCCCAAAATATCATCATCGGTTCGCTCTCGGGGATCGGCTACGCCCGGTTCGCCGCCCGACTGGCGCCCATCGCGATCGCGGGGCTCCTGATCACGTTCGCCGTCGTCTCCCTGGTCTATGGGAGGACGATCCGTCGATCGGCCGAGGCCGGCCCGTCGGAGGGCCCCGAGCCCCCGCCCCGGGTCCACCGGGGCCTGCTGGCCCGGAGCGTGCCGGTCACCCTGATCGCCGTCGCCCTCTTCTTCCTCGGGGCGCCGATCGCCGTGGTGGCCCTGGCCTCGGCCGCGGTCCTGATGCTCGACCGGCTCCGGCCCGACCGGGTCTATCGCGAGGTCGACTGGCCCTTGCTGCTGATGTTCGCGGGGCTGTTCGTGGTGGTCCACGCGTTCGAAATCCACGTGGTCCGTTCCTGGGACCTGGAGCGGTTCGCGTCGACCGGCGGGCCGATGGTGGCAACGCTCAGCGGGCTCTCGGTGGCCCTTTCCAACCTGGTCTCGAACGTGCCGGCCGTGTTGCTGTTCCGCCCGCTGGTCGAGGCGATCCCCGAGAAGGAGCAGGCGTGGCTGGCGCTGGCGATGTCGAGCACGCTGGCCGGCAACCTCACGCTGCTCGGCTCGGTCGCCAACCTGATCGTGGTCGAGAACGCCCGCCGGGCCGGGGCCGAGCTGGGGTTCTTCGAGTACCTGAAGGTCGGCATCCCGCTCACCCTGATCACGACCCTCCTGGGAATCGGCTGGCTCACCCTGACGCACTACTGAGGCGGAAGCACCGAGATGGAAACGGACCTTCGATCGCCCAGCACCCGCAGCCTGATCGGGCTCGACGCCCTGAACTTCTTCCTGGCGGACGTCCGCGACGGCCTGGGTCCCTACCTGGCGATCTACCTCGCCTCGCAGCGGCACTGGGAAGCCGATCGGATCGGCTGGGCGATGGCGGCCATGCTGATCGGCACGGTCGCGGCCCAGACCCCGCTGGGCTGGCTGGTGGATCGGATACGCATGAAGCGGCTGGCGGTGGCGATCGCCGCGGGGGCGGTGGCGATCGGCTGCATCCTGATGATCCTGATGCCGACCTATCCGGTGATCTTGAGCGCACAGGGCGCCAGCGCCGCCGGTGCTGCTCTTCCCGGGCCGGCGATCGCGGCCCTGACGCTGGGCCTGGTCGGCCACCGGATGCTGGCCCGCCAGGCCGGGCGGAACGAGGCGTTCAACCATGCGGGGAACGTCGTCTCGGCCCTGCTGCTGGCGGGCGGGCCGGCTACTTCTTCGGCTATGGAACGATCTTCTACCTGGTCGCGGCGATGGCGGCGGCGAGCGCCCTGTCGGTCGGCTTCATCCGCGAGTCGGAGATCGACCACGATCTCGCCCGGGGGCCGGCGAAAAAGCCGGGGCACCCTCCATCGAGGGGCTCCGCGACTGGATCTCCGACCGCCGGATCCTAAGTTCGTCGCCGCCTCGTCCCTTCCACTTCGCCAACGCCGCGATGCTGCCGCTGGTCGGCGAGAAGGTGACCGAGGGGATGCATCGGGGGGCGTCGGTCCTGATGTCGGCCTGCATCATCGCGGCCCAGATGGTCATGGTGCCGGTCGCCCTGGTCGAGCCGCTACGCCGTCACCTGGGGCCGGAAGCCGGTCTTCCTGATCGGCTTCGCGGTCCTGCCGATCCGCGGCCTGCTCTACACGTTGACCGCGAACCCCTTCCTGCTGGTCGGGATCCAGTTGCTCGACGGCATCGGCGCGGGGATCTTCGGGGTGGTCTCGGTGCTGGTCGTGGCCGACCTGACGCGGGGGACCGGCCGGTTCAACCTGACGCAGGGGGCGATGGCCACGGCCACCGGGATCGGTGCGGCCCTGAGCAACCTGCTGACCGGTTACATCGTCAAGCGGGCGGGCTTCGATGCCGGCTTCCTGGGCGCTGGCCGCGATCGCCGCGGCGCTGTTCGCAGCCTTGGTGATGCCGGAGACGAGGCGTTCGACGAGCCGAGCGACGCCGCGATCCTGGCGGCCGACCTCCAGCCGGCCGGTTGAGGGGGAATCTTCCCGTGGCTG
Source organism: Isosphaeraceae bacterium (assembly GCA_046350035.1). Lineage (GTDB taxonomy): Bacteria > Planctomycetota > Planctomycetia > Isosphaerales > Isosphaeraceae > CALLYK01. The sequence goes on from JAXMBD010000009.1 coordinate 140,285, forward strand.
CGACGGGCCGGGGATCAGGGCTTCTTGGGGCCGTGCGTCGGCCGGATCCGCGAGCCGTAACGGTTGGCGTAGACCTGCGTGAACTCTCGCCGCCGAAGTACAGGATCTGGGACGTGTAGTAGATCCAGACCAGCAGCAAGACCATCGATCCGGCCGCGCCATAGGCCGACCCGTAGCTGCTGTAACCGAGGTAAAGGCCGATGGCAGCCTTGCCCACCAGGAATAGGAATGTGGTCGATGGCCGCCGACCCAGACGTCCTTCCAGGCGATTCGCCGTCGGGCAGGACCTTGAAGATCATGGCGAACAGCAGGGTCGTCACGCCGAACGAGGTGAGCGTGTTCACCACGCGGATCGCCACGCCGATGTCGGGGCGCAGCTGCCGGCCAGGTTGAACAGGGCGGTGATGCTGGCGGTCAGGATCAGCGAGACGAGCAGCAGGAACCTCGGTGCCCAGCACCATCAGGAACGAGAAGAGGCGGTCGCGGAGGATCCGGGAAGAAGCCCGAAGTGGCCTGTCCCCGCACCCCCAGGATCATGTTGAGCGAGTCCTGCAGCTCGCCGAAGACGCCCGAGGGCGTCGAACAGCAGGGTGAAGATGCCGAGCAGCGCGGCGATCGTCCCGGTCGCCGGCTTCCTCGCATTCTTGAGGATATCCTGGATCGCCTTGGCCCCTTCGTCGCCGATGATCTCCCGGATCTGGAAGACGAGTTGGCCCCGCGCGGCGTCCTCGCCGAAGGCCATGGCCGCGATCGCCAGCACGATGATCAGCAGGGGGGCGGTCGAGAGCACGCTGTAGAAGGCCAGCGACGCCCCCAGCCTCGGCACGTTATCGGCGATCCACTCGTTAACGGTCTCCCGCAGCAGGTCCCGGATCGCGGACGGCCGGGCCCAGGCCCACCAGGGCTGGTTCTCGACGGCCGGAGGCGCGGGCCGATCCGACTTCAGCGGTTGGACCTTCTTGCCATTCAGCCCGGGGAGGACCATGCCGCGGAGCCCGCCATCGGGGTCGACCACCAGCACGGGGCGGTCGCCGGCCTCCGCGAACTTGGCGTGCAGCGCCTCCAGCGTGGCGTCCGCGGGGACCGTGATCGGGTCCTTGCTCATGACCTCGGCGACGCTCCGCCCGGCCATCTCGGGATGATTCGCCACCACGCCCGCGATGTCGTGCACCGTGATCGTGCCGACGGGCTTGCCGGCGTCGATGATGGGGACCGCGAGGCAGCCGGGGGATTTCAGGATCAGGGCGGCCTCGACCGCCTTGCTGAACGGCGAACAGCTCCTCGGGCCGGGGATCATCACGTCGGCGGCCGTCTCGGGCGGCGGCGAGACCGGGTCGGCCGGGGGGTTCTTCGCTCGGGGCATCGTCGCGACTCCGTGTTCGGATCCGGGTCCAGGGGCCGGCCCATGCAGATCGCGCGCCGCTGAATTCTCCCCGGCCCGCCGGCCGCGCGCCATAATGGACCCAGTTGCTCCCGGCAAGGAGCCGTGCCCCCGGGCGGGCCTCGGCCGGGATGGACGCGGGAAGGATCCCGACGCCGCGATCCGACCCGACCCGAATTCGTCCCATGAGCCGAGACCTCGCACGACGGCGTTTTGTCCCCGGTTCGGCCCTGCAACCGCTCGAAACCCGTTGCCTGATGGCGGCCTCGGTGACGGCCGAGGTGCTGCGGGCCGATCGGCAATCGGCGGCCGTTTCGGAGCGATTCTGGCCCAAGCCGATCGACCAGATGGGGCCGGGGGAGACCTATCAGGGGCTGACCGGGGGGCTTTACGGCGCCGGCAGCAACGTGCCGCCCCGGTCCCTGCTGGACGCGGCCAACGCGGCCAACGCGGCGATCCGGCCGCTGTCGATCACCGGACGGCCCTCGTCGAACGGGCGGATCGGCGTGGTCGCGATCGGCCAGAGCACCACGAATCAGTGGTTCCCCTATTTCCAGGCCAAGGCGGCCGGCAACGCCCGGCAGCTCCGCCGAGGACTCTTCTTCGTGAACGGCGGCCAGGATGGCCGGATTTCCACGACCTGGGCCGGCACCGACACCCCCTGGGGCGTGCTCTCGGGCCGGGTGGGCGGGGGCCGGAACCAGGTGCAGGTCGTCTTCCTCGACAGCGCCATGATCTACGGCGAGCGGTACGGGTCGGCCCAGGCGGAGGCGGGGGCGTACCGACGCCAGCTCGATACGATCATCGGCCGCGCGAAGTCGTTCTTCCCGAACCTGAAGCTGGTCTACGCGTTCCCGTTCCACTGGGCGGGCGCCGCCTCGGCCGACCGCGCGGTCACCGAGCCGGCCTCGTACGCGATGCAGTTCGGCATCCAGGAACTCGTGACGAAGCCGAGCCGCAAGGCGCCCGCGGTCGTCTGGGGGCCGGACATCTGGTCCCAGACGATGAACGGCGGGTACTACTACGACGGCGTCCATTTCACGTCGGCGGGCCGGGCGCAAATGGCCCGGGTCACCTGGAAGTTCCTCCGGGAGGATTTCAGCAGTCGCTGGTTCTGGCGATAACTCAGCGGCCCCGGTCAAGCCGGCTCCTCAGGCCGAGGAGGATCCGCTCCCAGACGGGCAGGGCCTCGCGTTCGTCGCGGATCTTCACGGCCAGTTCCGGCTCATTGGTGATGATGCCGTCCACGCCCACGTCGATCATCCGGGCGATCTCTTTGGGATCGTCGATCGTCCAGGCGTGGACCTCGACCCCGGCGGCATGGGCCTTCTCCAGCAGGCGTTCCGACACCAGGCCGGTGCGGACGCTGAGCACGTCCACCCCCAGCTTCGTGACGTCGCCCACCGAGGCCGAGATGATCGCGCCGGTGCGGAGCAGGGAATTGGCCGATTTGGCCTCCTCCACGGCCCCCCGATCGAGCGAGGTGACGAAGCACGACGATTCGAACCGCTCGTCGCGGATCTCGCGGGCGACGGCCCAGGCGAGTTCGTCGCGACCGCCCTTGGGCGGCTTCAACTCGATGTTGAGCCGGATCTTGCCCCGGCAGAGCTCGATCACCTCGGCGAGCGTGGCGATCCGCTCGCCGGCGAACTTGGGGTCGAACGGGGTGCCGACGTCCAGTTCCTGGATCTCCTCCAGGGTCAAGTCGCCCGGCTTGCGGGTGTCGCCGGCCAGGCGGGCGAAATCTTCGTCGTGGAGCAGGATCGGCACGCCGTCGCTCGTCAGGTGGACGTCGATCTCGGCGTAATCGGCCCCCTGTTCGATCGCGATGCGGATCGCCGACAGGGTGTTCTCGGGGGCCAGCTTCGAGGCCCCCCGATGCGCCGTGATGCTGACCGGCCGGATCCTCGAGTAGCGTTCAAACAGCCGGTTCCCCGCGGCGTTGCCGACGACCACCAGGCCGATCAGGCCCAGGCCCCAGGCCCAGCGCGGGATGCTCCACCGGCCCGGCGGCGACGGCTCGAACTCCTCGGCCCAGATCCGGCCGCGGTCCCCGCTCAATTCGTTGTACAGCCGGACCGTCAGCAAGCAGGCGCCGGCCACCTGCATGAACGCCAACGAGGCGATCAGCCAGCCTTGGAGCAGCACCAGGAACGCCCCCAGCGGCACCAGCACGGCCACGTGCGACCCGGCCGAATCCAGCAACAAGGTTGCCGAAAACGTGTAGAGGAGTCCGACCACCGGCGACAGCAGGGCGACCGTCGCATGCCACCCCAGGATCACCCCGGCCACCCTCCAGAACTGGGGGTCGATCCGCCGCTGGCTCTCCTCGAACGCCGACGGCATCGCGCCGCCCTCGAACAGGATGATCGGGATCACGAACAGCCCGCGGACATAAAGATGGGCGGCGCGGAGGGTCGCCCCGATCGCCAGCAGGCCGCCGATCACCAGGGCGATCGTGAACGAGGGGGGCCTTTCGGCCAGGTAGTAGTTGATATCGCGGCCGCCGAGCAACAGCCCGTAGGTCAAGGCCGCCAGCCCCAGGAACGGGGCGAACACCCAGGCGAACCAGAGGATGCGCAACGCCCCCAGGCGGAACAGTCGGAGCCCGGCGCCCACGCCCACCGCCAACGCCAGCCGGAGGCTCCTCCGCCGGCCGGCCAGGCCCAGGGCCGCCACCCCCATCAACGCCGACCCCAGGAAAAACTGGCCGACCAGGTAGCCCAGCAACAGGAGCAAGGCACCGCAAAGGCCCGGCGGGCTCAGCAGGAACCAGGCGATATCGGTGTTGCTCACCGCCGCCGCGCCGGAGTTCCGGACCAGGCGCGTGGTCAGCCAGCCGACCAGCGGCGAGACCAGCATGACCGTGATGGTCCGGTAGGCGACCTCGCAACTGAGCATCGGCAGGAACGAACGTCGGAGGTCACCCGGCAGGCGACGGCCCAGCTCCCGGATCGGTGAAAGGTTCGATCCCATGCGTCCCGGCTCGGCTGGCCCGCCCCCCGCCCCGATCCTGGCCCCGCCGGCCCGGGCGCGATACCCTGGCAGGAGGCAAGGCCCTCTCATCGACCATGCACGGACAACTTAACATGAGTTACGTCGCGCTGGCGACCGATCGATTCGACGAAGTGGTCCGGTTTTACGGCGAGACCCTGGGATTCCCCGCGATCCGCGGCTGGGACCGGCCCAACGGCCGGGGCCAGGTCTTCCACCTCAACGGCCTGCGGATCGAGATCCTCGACGCGACCCGGGAGCCGGTGGCGATGCGGCTGGAGCCGCCCGGCAACCGCGTCTACGTCGTCATCGAGGTGGCCGACGTCCACGCGATCCGTGCCGGCCTGCCGGCCGATGCGCCCGAACCGGAGGACACCAGCTGGGGCACCCGCGTCCTCAAGCTCAAGGCCCCGGACGGCGTCCCCGTCTGGTTCCTGCAATGGCTCCGGCCGCAGGGCTGATCAGGTCTCGCGCCATCGACGAAGCTCGCCCGTATCGATGTCGAACAGGTCGAGCATCCGGGACGCGGTCTGGGTGACCAGGTCGTCGATCGACCTCGGGTTCGCGTAGAAGGCCGGCACGGGCGGCGCGATGATGCCGCCCGCCTCGGTGACGGTCGCCATGTTGCGCAGGTGGATCAGGTTCAGGGGGGTCTCGCGGACCACCAGGACCAGCCGTCGGCGTTCCTTGAGCGTGACGTCGGCCGCGCGGGCGATCAGGTTGTCGGCCAGGCCCGTGGCGATCCCGGCCAGGGTCTTCACCGAGCACGGGATCACGATCATTCCCATGGTCCGGTACGAGCCGCTGGCGATCGCGGCGCCCACGTCGCCCGCTGCGTAAAGGACATCGGCGAGGTCGCGGAGCCTCGGCTCGCCCCCGTTCTCCTCCGCATGCGTCCGCTCGGCCGATTTCGAGATGATCAGGTGCGTTTCCACGTCGGTCGGCCGGAGCAATTCCAGCAGGCGGACGCCATACACAATCCCCGACGCTCCGCTGAGTCCGACGATCAACCGACGGGCCGCCATCCGATGTCCCCCCTGCCCTTGAGGCTAGCCTCCGGCGGGCTCCCCCGGCAACCGGATTGACGATCCTGGCGTCGCCCCTCCATAATCACGACACTTGTACCAGGCCTCCGGAGGATGATCCCATGGTCGGCTTGCTGGCCTGCCTCGCCCTGGCGATTCCCGGCCAGTTGCCGACGATCGGGGGGACGCTGCTCGACGCCTCGGGGAAGCCGGCGGCGGGCGTGGAATTGCTGCTCTCGGCGGGGGTCGATCGGGACGGGAGCATCCCGGTCATCGCCCGGGCGCGGACAGATGCCTCGGGGGCCTATCGCCTGGATCTGCCCGGAAAAGAACGTCTCGAGAGCCTGGCCGCCGCCGGAACGCTGTGGGCGATCGGCCCGGATGGCTCGTTGGGCGTCGGCCTGATCTGGCCGATCGCCGCGCCCTCGGTTCGGATCGAGCCCCGATGGGCGGAGGGCCGACCTCGGACGGTGCACCTCACCGAACGCGGCCGGCCGATCGCCGGCGCGAGGGTCTCGCCCGGCGTCATCCAGCGCTTCCCCGAATACATCTTCGGGGCGATCGTCCCCGACGAACTGGCCGCCCGGTTCGAGTCCACCACCGACGCCGACGGCCAGGCGACCCTCAGGCAACTGGGCCCCGAGGATCTCCTGGTGGGCCTCCGAATCGCCCCCGAGGGGAAGCCTTCGCAGGTCCTGGACCTGATCTCCGAGGACCGCCAGGCACGGCGATGGCCCCCGCCCCGGGGTCGTTCCGAACGGATCGACGTCGAATGGCCGTCGGGGAGGCCGTTGCAGGCCCGGATCGTCGACCACGAGGGCCGACCGGCCGTGGGCCTGGAGGTTCAGGTCTGGAATCGCGGGGATTCGCTGGCAGGGCCGATGCGGGTCGAGATCCCCGGCGCCCGGACCGATGCCGACGGCCGGTTCCGGACGCCCGACGGGGTCGCCTTCCCGTGCCGACTGCTGATCCGGGCCGATCGGGCCGCGCCGATCCTCTCCGGCTGGCTCTCCGAAGGTCAGGAGTTTCAAGCCGCACTGCAGCCACTGCGAGCCATCGAGGGCCGGGTCGTCGATCGGGCCGGCCGGGGCGTCGCAGGGGTCGAGGTTTTTCAGACGGGCGATGGGCCTATCAGGACGTCGGCCCGGACCGACGCTTCCGGCCGGTACCGGCTGGAAGGGCTCGGCCCCGGCCCGGCGCTTCTTTTCGTGAAGGGCGAGGGGTTCCGTTTCCGGGGCGAACTCGTCGAGGGGGATGATGCCGAGATCGGGCTGACCCGGATCGACGAGGCGGCCGGGCCGATGCCGACCCTTGCCGACGCCCTCGACCCGTCGGCACGGAAGGCCCTGGCACGTCGCCTGCTCGAACCGTACTTGCAGGCGGTACTCCCTTCGGATGAGGAGAATGGCAAGACCTGGGCGCTGCGTTCGCTGCTGAAGATCGACCCGGCCGAGGCCCTCGACCGCCTGGAAACGGCGGCGTTCCCCAACGGCGACCGGTCCCCGGACCTGGTCCGCGAAGAGGCGGCCGTCGCGATGGCCGCCGACGACCCCGACGAGGCGGCGGCCGTTGTCGAGGCCATCGCCAACCCGACAAGTCGGGCATGGGCCCTGATCGCCCTGGCCGATGCCCTCCCCAAAGCCGACCGCGAACGACGGCGGGACTGGCTCGAACGCGTGATCCTGCCGAATTCCGCCGAATCGCGCAACCGGCTCCTGATCCAGGGACGCCTGGCCGAAAGGTTCTGGGAAATCGGCGATGAGGAGCGGGCCCGCTCCCTGTTCGAGGAAGGCCGCAAGCTGGCCGGGCAGGTGGCCGATCCCGACGACGACGGCCGCGCCTTCTTCGCATTCCACCTGGGGCGGATCGATCCCCCGGCGGCCCTTCGGCTGATCGATTCGATCCGGGACGCCCGCCTGAAATCGCGTGCCCTGCGCAACCTGGCGATTCGCGTTCCCCCCGCCGAATCCGACGCGGTCCTGCAACGCCTGGATCCGAACGAGCGGTTCGGCGCCCACCTGCGGCTCTGCCGCGACCTGGCCGCGACCGATCCCGACCACGCCGAGCGGCTGGCCGCCTCGGGGGCCTCGCCGATCGAGCGGGCCGGCGCCCTGCTCCTGACGGCGAGCGCGATTCGTAAGGCCGATCCCGGGCGGGCCGATGCCGATTTCCGCAGGGCCCTGGCGGAGCTGGACCGGATCGAGGATCCCGCGTCGGCCACCCGGATCGCGGCCCTGATGCCTTGGGCCGAGGCGATCGATCCCGGATGCGTCGGCGAGGTCTTCTGGCGGGCCGCCTCGCAACGCAGGCCGTCGGGGGATCCCCGGACGGACTCGAACATCCTGGACGCCGAATTGCCCCTCCTGCTGGCCCGCTACGACCGGGCGGTCGCCGCCTTCCTGTTCGGCCCCTGGGATCGACGCCAGGCCGACAAGGACGCCTCGGCCCCTTACGTCGTCGAGACCATGCTGGCGATCGATCCGGCCCGCGCCATCGATTACGTCGAGGCGTTGCCGCCGCCGGGGAAGCTGGAGCCATCCGAAGGGCCCAACTGGGCCCGGATCCTCCTGTCGAAGGCGATGGCCCTGGATGCCGAGGCGCGTTGGAGAGACATCTGGAGGACGTTTAGCGGCCTGGGCGGGGTGATGGACGGCCGCGAACTCTGGTAAAGGCAAGTCGCGGCGGACAACTCGCCGCGGGCGGCGGTTTTTTGTCCATCGCGGGGCGGTCGGGATCGCGAGACTTGTTCGATCGCCTTTGGTTTGCTCGACTTACGTCACCTCCAGGGGAGTCGGCCCATGGTTTGCTTGCACGCACGCTCCGCAGCCTTACCTTCCGCATTGCCGGCCCCACGGGCCCCGACGGCCCCTGCTCGCCAAGCACGCCGGGCGACATGCTGCCGAGAACGGCCGTAGGCCGATCCGTCCCGCCGTCCCCATCGCCCGGCCTTCCCCCCCGGGAGTTGGGGCGGTCCCCCCATGCCTCGTCGTCGCGGTTTTACCCTGATCGAACTGCTCGTCGTGATCGCCATCATCGGCGTGCTCATCGCCCTGTTGCTGCCCGCCGTGCAGCAGGCCCGCGAAGCCGCCCGCCGGATCCAGTGCACCAATAACCTGAAGCAACTCGGCCTGGCCCTGCACAACTACAGCGAGTCGAACAATGCCCTGCCCCTGGCCCTCACGATCCAGGGCGTGGGCACGACCGTCACCTGGACGAATAGCTTCGGGGCGAATGCCCGGATCCTGCCGTACATCGAGCAGGGGTCGCTGGTGAACACGATCAACTTCATCGTGGACATGCAGACCCCGCCCAACACCACGGTCCTGGCCCAGGTCATCAATACCCTGATCTGCCCCAGCGAGATCAAGTCGATGTCGCGGCCCCTCGCGGACGGCACCCGCTATGGCATCGCCAATTATGCCTACTGCGAGGGGGACTGGTTCGTATGGTCCGGGCTGGCCGGCAGCCAGCGGAACCGGTCCGCGTTCGGCCCCAACATGTCGCGATCCTGGGCCGAGTTCGCCGACGGCCTGAGCAATACGCTCCTGATGTCCGAGGGCAAGGGGTTCGGCACCTATTACCGCGACTGCTCCTCCTTCACGATCAACGACCCCAACAATATCCCGGCGCCCGAGGCCGACCCGCTCGCGGCCTGCCCCGAATACCTGGGGGGCGGCTGCGCGCTCCGCGTGGATGAGGCCCGCACGCAGTGGTTCGAGTCGGGCGTCCACCACACCGGCTTCACCACCGCCTGGCCGCCCAACAAGCGGACCCCCGGCGGGCCCGGCCAGATCTACGCCGACATCGACATCAACAGCAGCCGAGAGAAGCTCGGCAAGCCCAGCTTCGCCGCGGTGACCGCCCGCAGCTACCACCCGGGCGGCGTCCAAACCTTGATGGGCGACGGCTCGGTCCGTTTCATGAAGAACTCCGTCGCCGGCCGGGTCTGGCGTTCGCTCGGGACCGTGGCCGGGGGCGAGGTCGTCTCGGCCGATTCCTACTGACCCTCCGCGAAAGGGAGAACCGATGGGGACCGCCTGGATCTTCGCCCTGCTGATATCGGCCCAGGCCCCATCGGAATCCCTCGAAGGCACGGTCCTCGGCGCCGACGGCAAGCCGGCCGCCGGCGTCGAGGTCTTCCTGTCATCGGGGATGGCGATCGACGGCAGCCAACCCGCCCGGGCCTCGGGGAAGACCGCCGCCGATGGCCGCTTTCGCCTCGAATTCCCGACGGTCGCCAGGCCCGAATCGAACTGGGCCTGGTCCGTGTGGGCTTACCAGGACGGGGAACCGCCCCGAATCGGTCTGGTCCGCGCGAGTCGGGCGGAAGACCGGTCCTGGAATGAAGCCAGGATCGCGTTGTTCGAACCCCGCGATCGGCAGATCACCCTGATCGATGGCGATGGCAAGCCGATGGAAGGCGTCCGGGTGATCCCCCATTCGATCCTCCGCCAGCGATCCTGGAACGGCTACGTCACCCCACCCGACCCGCTCGCCGAACGCCTGGCCGCAACCACCGACGCGTCCGGGTCGGCCAACTGGCGTTCGTTCGCGGCCGACGACCGGTTGATTGGAGCCCGGATCCGATCGCCCCGGACCGGCGACCAGGTGATCTCGATGGCTCGATTCGAGGACGGGCCGGCCGAGTCGTTCCGCATCGAGCTCCCGCGGCCCGGATCGGCCGCCTGGAAGATCTCGATGCCTGACGGTTCGCCCGCCCCGGGCCTGGCCGTGGAAGTCTGGTCCCGAAACGATAACCTCGGCCCGAACCGGGTCCGGTTTGATGGCGAGGGCCAAACCGATGGCCAGGGGATTTTTCGGACCGGTTCCACACTGTTCGAAGGAGTCTCCTATCGGGCCGTAGTCCGGGCCGAAGGGATGGATTTCCTGCTGACCCCCTGGTCCCCGGCCTCGCCCGAGCCGATCGCTTGCGCCTTGCGGCCGCTCCGGTCGGTGCCCGGCCGGGTCGTCGATCGCCAGGGCAAGTCCGTCTCGGGCGCGTTGGTATTCCAGAAGGCGAGCGGCCCGAAGCCGACCGAGTCGGGGACCGATGTCGAGGGCCGATTCGAATTGAAAGGCGTTGCCCCTGGCGCCGGCCACCTGTTCGTGCAGGCCGACGGCTTCCGATTCCAGGGGCTCCGCTTCGACGGGCCGGGGCCGGCAATCGTTACCCTGACCCGCACCGACGAGCCGGCCGAGCCGATGACGACGCTCCCCGACGTCTTGCCCGAGGCCGAACGGAAGGCGATCGCCCGCCGGATCCTGATGCCCTACCTCGAACGGGTCCTGCCGTCGAAGGAGGAAGGCGCCAAGTTCTGGTGCTTCGCGTCGTTGATGGCGATCGACCCGGCCGAGGCCCTGGAGCGGGTCGAAACCACCCCCTTCGAGCACGAGCAGACGAAGTCGACCGTCCTCAACTACCTGGCCCGCGAGTTCGGCCGCGAGGATCCGGCCGAAGGGATCGCCCTGCTCGAATCGATCCGGGACCCGGGCGAACGGGCCGATGCGATCGTCGACCTCGTCGACGCCCTGCCCCAGTTGCCCGCCGAAACCCGGCGCGAATGGCTGTCGAACGCCGCGATCTCGGCGCGGGCGACCACGTCGATCGAGCAGCGAATCCTCCACCTCGGGAACATCGCCGATTTGCTCTGGGACCTCGGCGACCGCGACCAGGCCCGCGCCCTGCTCGAAGAAGGGCGAGCCCTGGCCGAGAAGGTGGCCGATCCCCAGAGCCCCTATCGCGGCATCTTCGCCTCGCGACTGGCACGGATCGACCTTCCGGCGGCGATTCGAATCCTCGAGGGCCTGGAGGATCGCGACCGCAAGGACGAATGCCTCCGCAGCACGGCCATTCGAGTGGCCGACTCGGACCCCGACGCCGCCGAGTCGCTGATCCATCGCCTGGCCCCCGTGGAACGGTTCGGGGCCCTCGAACGCCTTTGCGAGCGGCTCGTGAAGTCCGACCGGAGGAGGGCCGAGCGGTTGGTGACGTCCCAGGACCATACGCTCGACCAGGTCACGGCCTGGCTGTTGATGTCCCGGGCCCTGCTCCACGACGATCCGGAAGCATCGCGAGCTTACGCCCATCGCGCGATCAAGCCCTTGGCGAGGATGGCCCGGGATTCGGGCACCGATTCGGCCGATGCCGTGCCCTGGATCAACGCCTCGTTCCTGCCGTTCGTCGAGGCGGTCGATCCGCAGTTGGTCCGCGAGGCCTTCTGGCTGGCCATCTCGGCCCGATCGATCCAGGCCGATCCCCGCCGCGACACCGGTTCATCCACCAACGAGACGCTCGCCCTGCTGCTCTCCCGATACGACCGCCAGGTCGCCGAGGACCTGCTCGGCCCCTCGCTCGCCGCCTTCGGCGACCCGAAGCCCGGTGCGCTCCTGAGCGTGACGGCCGTCGAAACGCTGGCCGCGATCGACCCCAGGCGGGCCGAAGCCTACATCGCCCGGCTGCCCGAGGAGCCCAACCTGTACATCAACCAGCCGATCAACCTGCTACGGACGCGGGTCTCGGAGATGGTCGCCGGCCCGGTCGAACTCCGCTGGCACCGGATCTGGAGGATGCAGAGCAGTTTGGGCGGGCTGATGTCGGGGCGGGATGTTTGGTGAGGGACGACGCCTATACAATCAGAGCATGGTCAAGCCCAGGGTCTACATCGAGACGACGATCCCGAGTTTCTACCACGAGGACAGGACTTCGCCCGAAATCCTCGTACGTCGCCAATAGACTCGAGAATGGTGGGCCGATGCCGACCAGCGATACGAGTTGGTCACAAGCCAGGCCGTCCTCGAGGAACATGCCCTGGGCCGTCCGGATCGCAGCGAGGTTCGCCTGGCCTTGATCCGCGACCTCCCGATCCTGCCCATCAACGAGGCCATCGCGGAAATCGTCGAAGCCTACGTCCTCCACCGCCTGATGCCGACCGATCCGACGGGAGATGCCCTTCACCTGGCGATCGCCTCGTGCCACAAATGCGACTTCCTCCTGACCTGGAATTGCAGGCACCTGGCCAATGCAAACAAGTTCGGCCACATGCGACGGATCAATACGCTCCTCGGCCTGTTTGTCCCGGCGCTGGTCACCCCGCTTGAACTTAACGGAGGCCATGATGAATCCAGCGACGCCTGATCCGGTAATCGACGAGATCCGCGCGGCCCGCCGCCAGATTTCGTCGAGGTTCGGCCACGATCCCAGGCGGCTCGTGGCGCACTACATCCGTATCCAGGAAAGGGGCGACGAAGGCGTTGGGCCGCCGGATGAGACCGCCGAAGGGTTGGTCGCGGGACATGAGACCGAGGACCAGGCCCGAAGCCCCATCGGCAATCCTCTCGAAGGAACACGCCCCCGATGATCCTCCTGGCCACCGCCTGGCTCGCCCTCGCCTGCCCGGCGCCCGACTCCTGGCGGTTCGTCGCCCCGCCTGCCGGCGACCCGTTCGAATCGCCCCCCTTGCGGGCCCTGTCGCTGGGCACTTCCAGGCCCGAAGACCTCGTTGAGCGGGTTAACTACAAGGGCACTCGGCAGCGGTACGCCCAGCTGCGCTACGGCAGCCCCGGGTCGGTCCGGGTGACGATCGTCCTGGACGAACTGGCCCCGGGGAAGGCCGACCTCTACATCGATGCCGACCGGAATCGTCGGATCGAAGCTCGCGATCGGGTTGAAGGAAACGGCCCGACCTGGCGGGTGCCGATCCCGGCCGAATTCGTCGAACGTTCCGACACCCGCCATGAGGCTCGCGAAGTCCTGTTCCGCCTGGGCTCGACCGGCCGGACCCTGTCTGCTTCGGCGGTCGGTTACTGGGAAGGTCATGTCTCGATGGGCGGGAAGGCCCACCTCGCCCGGAGAACCGATGCCGACCTCGACGGCTCATTCGCCGGGCCTCAGGACCGGATCTGGATCGACCGGAATGACGACGGCCGATTCGACCCGGTCGCCGAGCAGTTCCTGTTCGCCCCCACGCTCAACCTGCCCGAAGGCCGGTTCGTGGTATCGGCCGACTCGGCGGGCGCTCGCCTCGAGCACGGCCCCTGGAAGGCACCGGCTCGATCCGATTGGCGGTCGCCGCGGCCGAAGTGAAAGGGGCGATCGCGGAAATCCACGCGTCGCTGGTCGGCAAGGACGGCTCCGCGGTCGGCATCCACGCGGCCGACTCGCCGGTCGAGGTGCCGGTGGGCCAGTATCGGCTGACGGCCCTGTCGGTCACCTTGAAGGATGCCTCGGGCCGTTGGTCCTATGTCTTCTCCGACATGATCGGCTCAAGGCCGCCCGCCTGGCACGAAGTGCGGAAGGGCCAGGACCTGAACCTCGACCCGATCGGCCGTTTGGAGTTGGCAATCGATCTGCCCGGCGATGCGACGCCGCCGTCGATCACGGTCCAGCCCCGGCTCTTCACGGCCGAAGGGCTACTCATCAACTCGGGAAGTCACGGCGACGGCCCCGGGGAGCGGCCCCCGACGACCGCCCGGGTGTCGATCCTGGATGACCAGGGCGACACGAAGGACGCCACCACGTCGGGGTTCTCCTGAGGGACCTTCTGCCCGGCCTCGGTCCGAGTGCCGCCGTCCGGTCCCTATCAGATCGCCGTCGAATTCGACGCCGGCCCCCTGGGCGGCAAGCTCAAGCACCAGCTCAGCGGGCCGAGGTGATCGGTGCCGGCGTGGGCGCCGACAGGTCGGCGGGGTGGACCACCTTGGGCGAGATCGCCACCAGGCGCTCGCGGGTGGTTGCCTTGCCGTCCTTGTCCGCAACCGTGTAGGGCCCCAGGCTCAGGATCAGGGCCTGGCCTTCGGGAATGACCCATTCCCCTTCGACATGCCCCTTGAGCATCTCGGGGACCTGGTACAACGCCGAGAGTTCCGAGCCCGCCGTGACGTCGATCACCGAGAACCCGAGCAGGCGGCATTCGTCGACCTTGGCCCGGAGTTTCAGGGTCCGGCCTTGCGGCATGCCGGTCAGGGAAACGGCGCAGCCGTCGTTCAGCTTGGCCAGGATCGGCTGGTAGCCAATCACCTTGGTTTCGTCGCCTTCCTTCGCCTCGACCGGAGTCACCCCGGCGATGTAGCGGATCACCTGGTGGGACCGGATTTCGGCCTTCGTCCCGGGCTGGGCGACAATCTGGGGGGCCTCGGGCCGCTTCTTGCGGTCGTCATCGCCGTGGAGCGGGTTCGTCGTCGGCTTCTCGTCGGAGGAGCGGGCTTTCAGCTCCAGTTCGAGGATGGATGCCGGATCCGCGAGCCATGCGATCGACCCGTCCTCGGCCTCCAGAGTTTTCAAGCGGTCGGCCATCGACTGGCGCCAGGCGATCCCTTCGATGTCCACGAACCGGACCTCGTAACGGATCAGCGACGGCCCTTCGGCCTGCGGCGCCTTCTCGGCCTGCTGGCCCAGCAAGGCCAAAGCAACGATCGCGAGCATCCGCCCCCCCTTCCCTGGGAAGAAACGCGGCAAGCCCCGGCGCAGCCGCCGGGGCGCGGGATGGTAGGGGATCGTTGCTCACGCGTCAAGTGAACTGCGGGACCTTGAGCGTCTCGCCATTCTTCAACGCCGATTGATGGGCGATCACTCCCGGCACGGTCAGGTTGAGCGCCATCGCCAGGTCCACCAGCGGCTTCCTCTTTTCCAGGAGCGCCGTCACGAATTCGTTGGTGAGGTGCCCATGCGAACCGCCATGCCCGCCCGGGTTGACCTTCGGCGGCAGCGGCGGGCGCTCCAGGTCGGGCAACTTCTTTTCCTCGCCGCTGTAGTTCATCCCCACCATGAACCCCCTCTGGCCGTACACCCGGCCCGCCTCCTGGCCGGGAACGAACGTGTCCCAGCTCATCGTCATCCGCGACATGCCCCCTTCGCCGGTGCGGAACAGGGCCACCTCGGTGCCGTAAGGGTTCTGGTAGCGGTTGGCCGACGGTTGGAGGCTGGGAATTTTGCTGGGCATCCCCAGGCAGGTGACCTCCGTGAAGCTCCCGCCCGTCACGGCGCAGTAGTACCCCGTGGCGTGCGTCGGATACCACTGCGGCGGCAGGCCGACCCGCCAGTCCTTGTATGAGGGGATCTGCTCGGGCGACCAGTGCAGGTATTCCCCTTCGCTATACACGAGCTTGCCGAACCCGCCGGCCCGGTAGACCTGCCGCATCGCGTGGCAATCGGCGTGGAAGGCCGAGGTCTCGAACAGCATGTACGTCTTGCCCGAGGATTTGAGCGCTTCCTGGAGCCTGTACGCGTCCTCGACGTTGCCGAACACGGCCGGCACGGCGCAGGCGACATCCTTGCCGTGCTTCAGCACCTCGATGCAATGCTGCGCATGGCTGGGGGCGTCGGTCGCGACGAACACCGCCTCGATCGTGTCGTCCTTCACCAGTTCCTCGAGCGAGTCGTACGTCTTCTCGCACCGGCACGACTTCGCCAGGGCGGCGCGGCGGTCGGGGAAGAGGTCGCTGACCGCGGCGACGGTGACGTTGGGGTGATCCTGGAAGCCGAAGGCGGCACCGAACTGGCAGACGCCATACCCGACAATTCCGACGCGAATCTTGCGATCCGAAATCGGCTTCCAGTCGCGCCGGGGGCGGTTGTCGGTGGCCACGCCACCCTCGCCCAGGATCTTCCGGTCGGGCGGCGGATCCTGACCCGGCGCCGACATCGCGAAGGCACCCAGGCCCAAGGTCCCCAGAAATCCCCGCCGCGTTCCCGAGAACGGATCTTGCATCGTACCGGCCCTTTTCCCAGGTTTTCGGGGGGCCCGAATCAGGTCCCCTCCCCTGCACTTTGCCGACGGCGCCACGGGAATGCCACGGCTTACCGCCCGATCCGCCCGCGGCACGGCCGGCCGACAGGATCGTGACTCGGCTCGGATCCTTTACTTCCCGCCCCGCGACATCCGTGGCAAACGCGCCACCAACCGGGGGTGAAGGTCACGCCACGCGTCCGGCACGCGTAATGCCTTCACACAAGCATGCCCGGATGACTGGAACAGCCGGGATGGCCAAAGTAAACAGCCGAGGAGTCCGGCCGATGCTCGTCCTGACCCGCAAAGTTGGCGAACGGATCATGATCGGAGAATCGATCGTGCTCACCGTCGTGAGGATCCAGGGGGACAAGATCCGCCTGGGGATCGACGCGCCGCAGGAAGTGACCATCCATCGGGAGGAAATCCGGGAACGGCAGCATCCGCCCGCCCCGACGACGCCCTTGGCCGTACCCGCGCCCCTGGAACGGATCCGACGGATCGACCCCGGCCGATGAGCCGTCGAGCCTGGCCGGATCGGACCTTGCCGGATCGGCGGGGCCGCGGCTAGATTGAACCCGGGCCGCCCAGGATGACTGCGGCGCCACGAAGCCCCGAGGGCCCGACGGCGCCGAAAACATGACCGATCCCGCCTACCTCCAGTGCCTCAGCCCGGCCTGCCGGGCCACCCTCGACATCGGCACGACGCGATTCGCCTGCCCGCGCTGCGGCGAACTGCTCGACGTCGTCTACGACTGGGACCGGCTGCCGATACCCCGGACCCTGTCCGAATTCGAGTCGCGCTGGTCGAGCCGCAACGATCCGCTCGACTTCTCGGGCGTCTGGCGGTTCCGGGAATTGTTGCCGTTCGCCCCGATGGACCGGATGGTGACCATCGGCGAGGGGCAAACCCTGCTCCAGAAGGCCGAGAAGGTCGCGGCCTTCGTCGGCCTCCGGCCGGGCGGACTTCGGCTGCAATACGAGGGGATGAACCCCTCGGGCAGCTTCAAGGACAACGGCATGGCCGCCGGCTTCACCCACGCCGGCATGGTGGGGGCCCGGCAGGTCGCCTGCGCCAGCACCGGGAACACGTCGGCGGCCCTGGCGGTGTTCGCGTCGGCCACCGACCTGGGCTTCCGCGCGATCGTCTTCGTCGGCTCGGGCCGGATCGCCTACGGCAAGCTCGCCCAGGCCCTCGACCATAACGCGATCACCCTGCAAATCGACGGCGATTTCGACGATGCGATGGCACGGGTCCGCGAGGTCGCCGACCGCCTCGGCATCTACTTGATGAACTCGATCAACCCGTTCCGCCTGGAAGGCCAGAAGGCGATCATGTACCGGGTCCTCGAAGGGCTCGGCTGGCAATCACCCGACTGGATCGTGGTACCCGGCGGCAATCTGGGCAATTCCAGCGCTTTCGGCAAGGCTTTCCTGGAATTGAAGCACCTCGGCCTGATCGATCGGATCCCTCGCCTGGCCGTCATCAACGCACACGGGGCGAGGACCCTGCAGGAACTCGTGGGGGAGCATCGCCTCGCCTGGAACGACGGCCTGCCCGATGCCCAGATTACCCGCGGGTACTACGACCGCCTGGAGGCCGAGGGGCGTCGGGCCTCTACGGTCGCGTCGGCGATCGAGATCAACCGGCCCGTGAACCTGGCCAAGTGCCTCCGGGCGCTGGATGCCTGCGATGGCGTGGTCCGGCACGTTGATGATGAGTCGATCCTGGACGCCAAGGCGCAGGTGGGCGCCGGCGGATTCGGCTGCGAACCGGCCAGCGCCACGAGCGTCGCCGGGGCGAAGCGGCTGGTCGAGGAGGGGATCATCGGCGTCGGCGACCGCGTCGTCTGCATCCTGACCGGCCACGCCCTGAAGGACCCGACGGCGACCGTCGCTTACCACAGCGGCGACCCCGAGCTCTTCCGGCAAACGTTGGGGACTCGAGGGATCGTGCGCGTCTCCCACGCGAACCGGCCGATCCCGGTCGCCAATGACGTGGCGGCGAGCTGCGGGGCGATCGAAGCGGCCCAGGGAACGTTCGCGGCAGGCGTCGCCCCGGGAAAAAAAAACGGTTCCTGACACCTTTTCCGGCCCGGGGATTGGACCCGCAACGTATGATGGGAGATAGCGTGGGAGCCGGCCCTTTAGGCGTGGCCCCTCCCTTCCGGTAGGAGTCCGCCATGCGTCGGGATATCGATGACGCCCTGAAGGGCTGGCCGCACGATCCCGAGCCGGGCGAAATCCTCGCCCGAGAGGTCTGCGCCTGCGATGGCCGGCATGTCCTGCAGGTCCGGGTCGAGTTGGGGATCCTCCAACTGGAGATCGAGGGGCGGCCGGACGGCAACCGGCCGCACGGACATCCGAGCTACCTGGCCTATCTCCGGGAACGCCTGATCCAATGCCATCGGGCGGCGGGCGAGGTCGCCCGCCTCAATCCCGAGCAGTGCGCCGAGGTCGATCGCGAGTTCTACCAATATTACCACCGGAGGGTGGCCTGGCTGACGCTCCGCCGCTACCCGATGGCGGTCCGCGACGCCGACCACACCCTGGCCTTGATGGACCTGGTCGCCCGGCACGGCCCCGATGCCGACTATATCCTGCACCACGAGAAATACCGGGGCCTGGTCCTGTTTCACCGGACCCAGGCGGCCACGCTCGGCTCGCTGGAGGCCCGCAATCCCGAGGAGGCGATCGACGCCGTCCGGCAGGGGATCGCCCGCTTGACGGCCCATTGGCGGGCCTGGTCGAGGGAGCGGGAGGAGAGCGAGATCCCCGATGAGGCCCTCATCGAGCAGTTGCAGAAGCTGGAAGCCGACATCCGCCATAGCTTCGCCGTCGACAAGACCCTGCAGGAGCAGCTCGACGAGGCCGTGGCCATCGAGGATTACGAGAAAGCCGCCCGGATCCGCGACCAGATGCGGTCCCGGGGACAGGAATGCCCCTGAACCCCGGGTCGGCCCCCGCCCCGGGATTCAGGGCTCCAGCTTGGGCCCGCCTTCGGCCTTCTTGCGTTGTTCGTAGGCCTCAAGCCAGGCCCTGGCGGCCGCCAGGTCGGCTTCCCGGCAGTAGATCCTGGGGTTGCCTTCCATCGTGCCGAACTCGTCCTGCATGTCGCGGGCATCGGCCATCGCCGCGATCCCGGCCTCGTTGAGCTGATCGGCCAGGAACTTGGCCTCGATCAGGCTGAACGCCTGGTAGCAGGCGACGACTTCGCCCGCGATCGGGGCCCCGGGCTCGGTCGGCTCGGCCGTGGGATCATATCGGGGATCGTCGATGGGCCCGGCCTGGTCGGCGGGGACGAAGTTGGGATCCTCCACCCCCTGGGCGCTCGTCCCGCAGTTCCAGCAGACGTTGAACGACGGATCGACTTTCGAGCCGCACTTGGGGCAGGTCCACATCGCGAAAACTCCGATCGATCTCGAACCGAGGGTGGAAGCGTCGCCGGCCGGGATGGTGGCGGTCAGAGGCGGAGCGCCCCGATCAACTCGCCCGGCGGCAGGATGTAACCGAAGAAAAACGGCCCGAACGCGGCGTATTTTGCCGAGCTCTCGTCGAACCGCATCGTGTAGACGATGTCCTTGAGGAACAGGGGATTCCGGGCCCAGAGCGTGACGCCCCATTCCCAGTCGTCCAGGCCGGTCGACGCGGTAATCACCTGCGAGACCTTGCCCGAATACGCCATGCCGCTCCGCCCGTGCTGGGCCATCAATTCGGACCGCTTCTCGAACGGCAGCAGGTACCAGTTCTGGTCCCCCTGGCGGAGCTTGCTCATCGGGTAGAAGCAGAGGCACGGCCAGTCGGGGAACTCGGGGTAGAGCCGATGCTTGTTCATCGGCGCGAGCCGCCTGGCGTACTGTTCGACCTTGGTCCGATAGGAGGGGGTTTCCGGGTCGAGGCCCTCGCGTTCGCGGAGGATCCGGCCGTACTCCTCGGCATCGGGGACGTATTCGGAAACCTCGGTGATCGAGTAGAAAGAACTTGCCAAAGTCAGGGCCGGGCCCAGGGCGCCCGACTGGATCGCCACCTGGACACCGTGCACCGCCTTCAGGTCGGGGCCGGCCAGGACGACGCCGAAGTCGGCCTTATGGCCGGGCACCGCGAACGCCTGCAATTGCTCGACGCCGGTCGGTTTGACCAGCGCAGCGACCAGTTCTTGCCGGCCCTTCTCCCGCCCCCGGGGATCGATCGAATCGAGCGCCGCCCGATCGATCCGGTAGTACAGGTGGAGGAAGTGCCAGCCGGTTGCGGGGACCAGGCTCGACTCCGGATCCGGGTCGACCGTCGGCCTTGGATGGCCCGCATCCAGTCGCGCGGTCGGCTTGGGCTGGTCGCTCATGATCGACGTTCTCGGCGGGTGGGCGGTCGGGATCGGGCCATTCTAACCGAAGAAGCGACGCGGGACCGGTCCCTTGCGGGCCGATCCCGCGCCCGGGCTTCTCGATTACTTGACGTCGACCAGCTCGACCTCGAAATACAGGGTCGCATTGGGCGGAATTTTGCCCCCGAAGTCCGACGGGCCGTAGCCGAGTTCCGGCGGGATCGTGAGCCTTCGCTTCTCACCCACCTTCATCCCGGCCAGGCCTTCGTCCCAGCCCTTGATCACCTTGCGGGCGCCCAACTTGAACTGCAACGGCTTCCCGCCGATGGAGCTGTCGAACGGCTCCCTGCCCTCTCCGAGGGTGCCGGTGTAGTGGACCGAGACGTTGCGCCCCGGCTTGGCTTCCTCGCCATCGCCCTTGCGGATCGTCTCGTACTTCAGGCCGCTGGCCGTGGTCTTGGTCTCGCCCGGCTCGGTCGCGGGGAGGCCGTCGAAACCGGCGGCGACCGGCGCCGACGCCTCGGCCTCGCCCGTCTTGCGGACGGCGGTCTCGCCCAGGGCCGACGCGGCCTGGTCGTCGGGGATCGGCAGGTTCCGCTTGTATTCCATACCTGGCGGGGCGACCGGCACGATCGACGGGGGGTCGGTGCAGCCGACGAAAATGAAGGCCAGGAAGCCGGCGGCCGTCCATCGCAATGACATCGAGGGGTGATCCTCCATCCAACCGATACCGCCGATCCGCCCAAGGGACGCGACCGATTCGCGACCGATGGCCGAGCCAGATCGGCCCATCCCGATCGAGTACCCCATTATGGCCCTCCCGGGCCCGGCCTGACCAGAGAGCCGGGTTCATGCCAGGGAGGAACCAGCGTCAACCGCGAGACGCTGATCCGGCCGCCGAAGCAGACATCGACGTCGCCGCCGGGCCGGCGCTTCCTCTCGTGATAACTCCCCCGATAGCGGGCCAGGTCTCCTTCGACCTCATAGCCAAGCGGCAAGGGCGAAGGATCCACCGGGCAGACCACGATCTCGGGGTCTTCAGGCGGCGCGTCGGCCGGCGGACAGGGTAGGTTGACGTTCCAGAGCACCACCGGCTCGGCCGGGAGCCGGGTGATGAGATCGAGGACGCGCGCGGCCCATCGGGCGGCGCGCTCCCAATCCACGGGCCGACCCCGGACCAGATAATGCGAGATGGCGACGGCCGACCGCCCGTGCAGGGCCGCTTCGCGGGCGGCCGCCACCGTGCCCGACGAATGGATATCGGCCCCCAGATTGGCCCCCTCGTTGATCCCGGCGATCACCCAATCGACCCCCGGGGCCAGCGTATGCAACCCGATGCGGACGCAGTCGGCGGGGCTGGCATGGATCGCAAAACGATCGGGACCGAGCGGTTGGAGTCGGAATGCGGCATCCGTCGTGATCGAATGCCCCCGGCACGACCAGGCGATCGCCGGCGCGGCCACCACGCAGCGAGCCAGGCCCGAGCAGGCCCGGGCCAAAGCCGCAAGACCGGGCGCCTCGGCACCATCATCATTCGTCAAAAGCCACTGCGGGGCCTGGAAATGCGCCATGTCCTGGTAGTACTCCGGCGAGGTCTGGGTGCTTCATTCTAGGCCCTGCCGCCCCGGAACCGGCATCCGCCCTGGAACCCGGTGTTGACAAGGACGGCCGAAGCTCTAGAATCATCCTTACCGACGCGAGCCCGCCCGTGATCGGTAGACCGATGGGGGATTAGCTCAGCTGGAAGAGCGCTTGCATGGCATGCAAGAGGTCAGGGGTTCAAGTCCCCTATCCTCCACTCTCCAGGCTCGAAGTCGAGTCCTGGATTTCCGATGTTTCCAAAAGCAATCCGATGAACAGGGCGCCTGGTCGGCTAGCCTCGACTAGTCGCCCTGTTCCCCTTTGCCTGCATGAAATCCGGCTCCCATGCCAAACCGATCCTGAAATGGGCCGGGGGCAAGCAGATCCTTGCCAGGCACCTGATTTCGTATTTCCCGCGCCACTTTGCCACCTACTATGAGCCCTTCATCGGCGGCGGTAGCGTGCTCCTGACGCTCCACCCCGAGAAGGCCGTGATCGGCGACCTGAATGAGTGGTTGCTCGATACGTACGTGGCCATCCGCACCGATCACAAGAAGGTTGCGACCCACCTCGACGGGTTGATCAACTCGAAGGAGGAATTCGAGCGCATCCGGGCAATCCCGCCCGCATCGCTCGACCTCTTCCGTCGAGCGGCCCACCTGATCTACCTGAACAAGACGTGCTTCCGCGGCCTTTTTCGGGTCAATCAGCAAGGCCAGTTCAACGTACCTTATGGGGCCTACAATCGCCGCTATTATGACCCGTCCAACCTGGCCACCGTGTCTCGCGTGCTCGAGCCGGTCGCGATCCGATACGAGGATTTCGAGCGATGCCTGGCGGACGCGACCCCGAACGACTTCGTCTACCTCGATCCGCCGTACTACAAGCGAGGCGGGTATGCCGATTTCGATCGATATACCAAGGCGAAGTTCCGGGAGGAGGACCACCTCCGCCTCTCCAGCTTCTGTCGAGGGC
>JAXMBD010000010.1:0-151982 GCA_046350035.1 Isosphaeraceae bacterium
GCTATCGACCGCGGCCCCTCCGGGGCCCCGAAAAACGGAAAGTAGGAAGGAACTCTGTCCGCCCGCTTAGCAGCCCTCGCGGCCCGCACCATCGACCGATCCCCGGCTTTTTCACCCCCATGTGTTCGAGGCTATCCCGCCAGGTTTCGTCGCCCCTCCGGGGCGATGTGGCGACCTCTCGATACATGGTCTCAAATGCGCAAGAATATCTTGCACTGGTACATCCAAAGCAAGATCAACCAGATCACCAGCAGCACGGAAGCGCCGGCCACCGCCGGCGCATACTCCGGGCCGAAGACCTCGAAGGCCTGCGCCCCCAGGTGGGTCTTGAGGTTGGATTCGATCCATCCCTTGATCGTCCAACTCATCAGGTAGGCGGCGATCGAGTTGGCCCCGATCACCCGCAGCGGGAACGACCATCCCGCGAAGCCGATCGCGTCGGTCGTCGCGTAGAAGAAGGCGAGGAAGAGGAAGCACCAGCCGCCGCTGAACAGCGTCCAGCTTGGCGTCCAGATTCGCTTCACCACGGGGCAGATGCCCAGCCAGCCCAGGCCGTAGCCGACGCCCAGGCCAACCAACCCGGCCGCGATCAGCCAGCCGAGCTTGCCGATCGAGGGGCGGTTCCATCGCAGCACGCCGCCCGCGAGCAGCCCCAGGATCATCGTGCCGAGCGTCGGGATGAAGCTCAGCGTCGAGTAGCCGCCTCGGTTGAACTCGAATGGCGAGGGCCTGCCGAAAAGGTTCAGGAACCACTGGTCGAACGCCCAGGCCGGGTTGCTGTTCTTGTTCCAGTGGGCCGCGAAGCCGGTCAGGCCGTGCTCCTGGAGCCATTCTGGCGGCACGCCGACCTTGGCGTAATCGAATTCGGAGGTCGGCAACGGATAGAGGGCGAACGCCATCCAGTAGCCGACCAATAAGACCGCCAGGGCGATCCACTGATCGCGCCTCGGCCTCATCCCCAGGATAAACAGGATCGGGTAGCCGAGGCCGATCTGGGTGAGCGTGTCCTCGAACGTGAAATTCGTCTGCGGCTTGCCCATCGACCGCAGGAAGATCCCCAGGAAGACCAGGATCAGGGCCCTCCAGCAGGCGTGCAGGATCATCAACGCCTTCGATTGACCCCGAGCGCCCCTCGACGCCAGCGAGAACGGCAGGGCGACGCCGACGAGGAACGAGAACCCCGGCTGGATCAGGTCGTGGAGCGAGCAGCCGACCCATTCGACGTGCTCCTGGTGGTGGCCCAGCAGCTTCCAGATCGGGTTGTCGGGCAGCGCCTCGGCCACCTTGCGGAAGTGGAGCACCTCGCCCAGCATCAGCAGCATCACGAGGCCGCGATAGGCGTCGATCGAGGCGAGCCGGGTGGGCGGCAAGGTCGGCGGCTGGATGTCCTCGTCGAACTCGGTACCGTACTCGGAATCGTATTCCTTCACGGGTCGCTCACTTCACCTGAGGTTCGCGGCGCGGTCGCCGTAATAAGGGTAGCGGTCGAACCGGTCGTCGCCCCCTTCGGCCGTGGCGCGGGGGTCCTTCGTTTCGATCATCCAGCGGTCGAGCTTGTCGCGGAGTTCCTTGCGGACCGCCTCGTAGGCCGGGTCGCCGGCCAGGTTTTTCAACTCGTCCGGGTCCTTCTCCAGGTCGTACAGCTCCTCGGCGGGCCGCTTGTCGCAGGCCATCTTGAAGAAGGGCGCGATCGCCGATTCGGCGCGACGGTCGAGCAGCAGGGCCTTCGTGGGCGAGCCGTCGATGTCGCCGAACGGGCCGACGGCGATGTATTGCTCGGGGTCGCCCGCGGGCCATCGGTCGGGCCGGAGGTTGCGGATGTACGAGTACTTCGCCGTGCGGATCGACCGGGCCGGATAGCTCAGATCCCCCTTGCGGACGTTGGCGTGCCGCTCGCGCTCGACGAACACATGATCGCGATGGGGCTGTTCCTTCCCTTCCATCAACGGGATCAGGCTCCGGCCGGTCATGTCGTCGGGGATCGGCAGGCCGGCCGCTTCGAGGAACGTGGGGGCGAAATCCTGGTGGCTGACGAACGCATCGACCGTCCGGCCGGCCTGGATTTTGGACGGCCAGCGGATCGCCAGCGGCATGTGGGTGCCCGAGTCGTACAGGTTGGCCTTGCACCGGGGGAACGGCCAGCCGTTGTCGCTGGTGACGACCACGATCGTGTTGTCGGCCAGCTTCCGGCGGTCGAGCTCGTCGAGGATGGCGCCGACTTGCCTGTCGAACCGTTCGACCTCGAAGCCGTAGTCGAGGATGTCGTCGCGGACCCCGGGCGTGTCGGGGAAGTAGCCGGGGACCTTCACATCCTCGGCCTTCAAACCCGACCGGGCGCCGGTGCCCTTGTCGTAGGGCCGGTGCGGGTCCTGGCTGCCGAACCAGTAGCAGAACGGCCTGGCGTCGCCGATCCGGTCGAGGAAGGTGGGGAAGTCGCGGACGGTCGGGCCGGCGAGGTTGCGGGATCGCTTCGATTGCTCGTTCGAGCCGGGGCCCAGCCCCTTGCCGGTCAGGCCGATCCGGTAGCCGGCCTTTTCGAGCAGGTCGGTGTAGCCGACGAATTTCGAGGGCAGGTCGCTCCAGAGGTTGGCTCCGTCCTCGAGGCGGTGGATCGCCTGGCCGGTGAGGATCGCCCCCCGCGAGGGTGTGCAGGAGGGGGAGACGCAATACGATCGGCGGAACAGGACGCCTTCCTTCGCGACGCGGTCGAAGTTCGGCGTCTTGAACGCGCGATCGCCGTAGGCGCCGGCGTGCGGGTACGACCAGTCGTCGGCGATCAGGAAGACGATGTTGGGACGGGCGTCATCGGCCCGGGCCGGTGCCTGCGCCGAGAGGCCGATCGCGGCCGCGACCAGGGCCAGGAATTCGCGCCGTACCATGGAAGCTCCCTCCGCCCGGGGTTCGTCGGGGCCAGTGTGGCCGGGTCGGGGAGGCTTTGCAAGGGGCCAGGGAGGCCGCCACAATGGAGCCGGGGCGGCCGATCCGTCCGCCGGGATTTCCGAGGGGCCGGGGAGGCGTGCGTGCCATGTCGGGGACGGCGACGGTGACGGCGAAACGAAAGGTCGTGCTGACGGGCGCGACGCGGGGTCTGGGCCGGGCGATGGCCGATCGCCTGATCGCGCTGGGCCACCATGTTTGCGGGTGCGGCCGATCGGCCGGGGCGATCGCCGAACTCCGGGCGGCCCACGGGCCGACGCACGACTTCGAGGCGGTCGACGTGGCCGACCCGGGGGCGGTATCGGCCTGGGCCCGGCGCGTCCTCGACCGGCACGGCGTCCCGGACCTGCTCATCAACAACGCCGGCCTGATCAACGTCAACGCCCCCTTGTGGCGGGTGACCGACGAGGATTTCTCGCGGATCCTGGACGTGAACGTCAAGGGGGTCGCGAATGTCATCCGCGCCTTCGTGCCGTCCATGGTGGCGAAACGCACGGGCGTGATCGTCAACTTCAGCTCGTACTGGGGCCGGTCGGTGGCGGCCGACGTGGCGCCCTACTGCGCCACCAAGTGGGCCGTCGAGGGGCTGACCCGGGCCCTCGCGCAGGAATTGCCCTCGGGGATGGCGGCCGTGTCGTTCAACCCGGGGATCATCGACACGGCCATGCTGCGGACCTGCTTCGGCGGCGCCGCCTCGCAGTACACCGCCCCCGGTGAATGGGCCGAGACGGCCGTCCCCTTCCTGCTGGGGATCGAGGCCAGGGACAACGGCAAGCCGCTGACCGCCCCCGGGCAGTGACCGGGGGGGCCGGGCTTTGGTCCTCCGCCTCAGCTTTCGAGCGTCGCCTCGAGCGTGATCTCGGCGTTGAGCACCTTCGAGACGGGGCAACCGGCCTTGGCCACGCCGACGAGTTCGTCGAACTTGACCTGCTCGATGCCCGGGACCCTGGCCCGGAGCGTCCAGGTGGACGTGGGTGATCGCGAAGCCGTCGGACACCTTGTCGAGGGTGACCTCGGCGGCGGTCTCCAGCCGTTCGGCCGTGAAGCCGGCCCGCCCAAAATCATCGACAGGGCCATCGAGAAGCAGCCGGCGTGGGCCGCGCCGATCAGTTCCTCGGGGTTGGTGCCCTGCTTCCCCTCGAAGCGGCTGGAGAAGCCGTAGGGATACTCCTTCAGGGCGCCGCTGCGGGTCGAGATGGTACCCTTGCCGTCCTTCAGGCCGCCCTGCCAGGCGGCCGAACCTGTCGCCTTCATCGCCGGGACTCCGCTCGGTTCGAATCGGGGAATGCCGCCCGCCGGGCGGGGCCCATGCGACGCGGCCCATCATTCTATCGGGCCCCTCAAGCGAATGCCGTGCCGCGCGTGTCCGCGCCTGTTACATTCCGTTACGGACAGATCGGTCCCCTCCGGCGAGAATTCCAGCGGTGGCCGGGTTGGGGCGGGTTGCGCCGGCGCACGACGATAGGATGGAGACCCCCCGACCCTCGGGAAGAAGGAGCCCGGCGATGAGCGAACCTGCCGCGAACGTGCGGAATCCGGCCATCGACGCCGCGAAGGCGGCCGCCGTGCTGATCGGCGTGTTCTACCACGCGATCTGGTTCGCCGACCTCTCGGCCGGCACCGTCGGCCCCGGCAACGGCGGGGTATCGGGGCGGATCGAGGACGCCGTGCGGGCCGTGGTGGTGCCGCTCTTCTTCGCGTTGGCGGGCTACACCTCGGCCGGGATGCTGGCGAGGCACGGCCTGGGCCGCTACCTGGCCCGCCGCTGGCTCCGGATCGGCTTGCCCCTGGCCCTGGCGATGGTCACGGTCGTGCCGCTCTACCATCGGAGCATCGGGTACACCCGCCCGGCCCCGCCCGAGATCCCCCCGGGGGCCCAACCGACCCGGCATCACGGGCCGATGCCGCTGGGGCCCGGGTTCCGGCTCAGGCCGATGGCCGGGCCGCCGGCCGGATCCCGAGATCGTGTCGGCCCGCCGGCCCCGGCCGACGGTGCCGCCCGGGCCCGCGCGGGGGGCCCACGGATCCTGCCCACGGGCCCGCCCGACGCGCCCGGCCCGGGCTTCGGCCGGGGGCCCGAGGTCCCGGCCTATCGCCTCGATTTCGCCTGGTTCCTCTGGTACTTGCTCGCCTTCGCGACGATCGCCCCCGCCCTGGTCGTCGCCGCCCGGTGGCTGCTGGTGAAGCCATGGCCCCGGCTGGCCCGGGGCCTGGAGCAACGGGCCATCGACCGGGACCTCGCCCCCCTGGCCCTGGGATTGCTGACGGCCCCGGCCCTCCTGCTGGCGCCCGGCCCCTGGGGTTGGGCCCTGGGCGAGCCTTTGGGGGCCTCGGCCGCGTTCCCGAAGGTCCTGATCGCCCCGCCCGCCGACATGCCTTTCTACCTGGCCTACTTCCTGGCCGGCTGGTGGCTGTTCCGCAACCGGATCGGCCTGCCCGAATTCGGCCGGAATTGCTACGCCAACCTGCTGATCGGCCTGCTGGCCCACGGCGCCGCCTCGTTCCTGTCCGAGGAATACGCCTGGCGGCGGGGCGTGCCCCATCACGACCTGGTCCGGTACGCCGGGTTCGCGCTGTATGCGATCGGCTCGGCCTACGGGATGGCCGGGCTGCTGGGCTGCTTCCTGGCCTCGGCGGACCGGCCGAATCGGGCGGTCCGCTACCTGGCGGGCCGATCGTCCTGGATCTACCTGGTCCACCCGCCGATGATCTGGCCGCTGATCGGCCTCCTGAAGCCGCTGCACCTGCCCTGGGGGGCCCAGGGCCTGGCGACCACGGCGATCGCGGCGGCCGGGTCGCTGGCCCTGTACGAGATCCTGGCGGCCCGGACCCCGCTGGCCCGCCTTTTCGGGCCGTCGACGCCCCGGGAAGCCGACCTCCCCGATCCCGGCGCGGGCCCGTGCCCGGCGGGCGTCCGCGCCGCCGGCACCTGACCGCGAAGGAGGACCGATGGGCCCGGACCCCGCCCTTCCCAGGGTCCTGCTGATCGACGACGACCGGGAGCTGGCCGACCTGCTCCGCGAATTCCTCGAACAGCAGGGGCTCCGCCTCGAAACCGCCCACGACGGCCGGCGGGGCCTGGCGAAGGCCCTCTCCGGCGGGTTCGACCTGATCCTGCTCGACGTGATGATGCCGGGACTCGACGGCTTCGAATTGCTCCGCCAGGTCCGCCGCCGGAGCGAGGTGCCCGTCATCATGCTGACCGCCCGCACCGCCAAGGACGACCGCCTGGCCGGCCTCGGCTCGGGCGCCGACGATTATGTCCCCAAGCCATTCGACCCCGACGAGCTGCTCGCCCGGATCCGGGCCGTCCTGAGGCGGGCCCGGCGGGCGCCGGCCGCCGCCGAGTCGATCGAGGCCGGCGGGATCCGCCTGGTACCGACCGCCCGCGAGGCCCGCGTCGACGGGGCCCAGGTCGCCCAGACGCCCATCGAGTACGATATCCTGGAGACGCTGGTCCGGGCCGCCGGGCGGATCGTCACCCGGCAGGAATTGACGGCGATCCTGTACCGGAGGCCGGCCTCGCCGTTCGACCGGGCGCTCGACGTCCACGTGGGCCGGCTCCGCAAGAAGCTGGGCGACCTCGGCGAGCGGGTGATGACGGTCCGGGGCGTCGGCTTCCTGTACCGGGTCGGCCCGGCCGACGAGGCGCCCCGATGAGGTCGCTGTTCGCCAAGATCCTGCTCTGGGCGGTCGGCACGCTGGCCCTGTCGGCCCTGGGCTTCGCCGGGACGACCTGGTGGCTCTCGGCCACCCGGCCGCCGCCGCTGGACCTGCTGGGGCGACTCCAGGCATTCCAGCTCCAGGGCGCAAGGGACGCCTACGAGGAAAGGGGCCGCGACGGCCTGGCCCGCTACATCGAACGGCTCGACTCGGCGTTCGACGCCGAGCATCACCTCGTCGATCCGTCCGGCATCGACCTGCTCGACGGCACCGACCGGTCGGAAGACCTGGACCGCGCCGGCGTCTTCCCCAGGCCGCCGGAACCGTCCCGGGGCCGCGCCTTGCTGACGACCGGGCCCGACGGGCCGCGGCCCCGGATGATCGTCGAGATCCGCCGCCGGTTCCATCCCCAGGAATTCCTGCCCTATTACCTCTGGATCTTGCCCGTCGTCGCCGGCCTGGGATACGCCCTGTCGGCCCACATGGCCGGGCCCCTCCGCAAGCTCCACCAGGCGGTCGAACGGTTCGGCCGCGGCGACCTCTCCACCCGGATCGGCTCGGCCCGCCGCGACGAGATCGGCGAGCTCGCCCGCGCGTTCGACGCGATGGCCGGCCGGATCGAGACCCTGCTCGTCGCCGAGCGACGGCTGCTGCAGGACGTCTCGCACGAGCTGCGATCGCCCCTGGCCCGCATGGCCCTGGCCGTCCGCCTGGCCCGCGGCCGCGACGACCTCGACCCCGCCCTGGATCGGATCAAACGCGAGGCCGACCGCCTCTCGGCGCTGGTGGAAGAACTGTTGCAACTGGCCACCGCCGAGGGGGAGGCCCCCGGCCACGACGCCATCCGGCTCGATCGTTGCTGCAGGATCTGGTCGGCGACTGCCCTCGAGGCCGAGGCCAAGGATTGCCGGATCGACCTGCGGCTCGACGGCCCATCGACCGTCCTCGGCGACGCCAACCTGCTGCGGAGGGCCGCCGAGAACGTCCTCCGCAACGCGATCCGGCACGCCCCCGAGGGCTCGGCCGTGGACGTGGCCCTGCATCGGGCCGACGGCGGGGTGACGATCGCCGTCCGGGACCGCGGCACCGGGGTGCCCGGGGGGTCGGAGGAGGCGATCTTCCGGCCGTTCTTCCGGGTCGATCCCGACCGGAGCCGGGCCAGCGGCGGCGTCGGCCTCGGCCTGGCGATCACCCGGCGGGCCCTGGCGATCCACGGAGGCGAGGTCGTCGCCGAGAACGCGCATCCCGGCCTCCTGGTGAAGATCCGGTTGCCCGTCGCGGCCGGCGGGAGCCCGGCCGGTTAGCGCGGCGGGTCGATCGGCTCCAGAAGCACGGCCCAATCGCGATCGGGGCCGGCATCGGGGGGATTCAGCGCGATCCGGCCCTGGGCGTCGGCGGTCGCCTCGAACGGGGTCCTTGCCTCGCCCCGGATCGGGTCGAATCCGGTGCCTCGGTAGGCCTGCG
This sequence comes from Isosphaeraceae bacterium, assembly GCA_046350035.1. GTDB lineage: Bacteria > Planctomycetota > Planctomycetia > Isosphaerales > Isosphaeraceae > CALLYK01. The sequence goes on from JAXMBD010000010.1 coordinate 8,065, forward strand.
ACGGCTTCAGGCCGTCGATGCGAACCGGCCGGGGGTCGACCATGTAGAGCAGGCGGGTCCCGTCCTCGTGGGCCAGGACGGCCGGGGCGATCTCGGGCGCCGGCTTGATCCGGCCCCAGGGGGGGCTTGGGTACGGGCCGATCACCGAGGCCATCGGCCAGCCACCGTCGTCGAATTCGGGGCCGGACCAGCCTTCCTGCTCGCGGCCGGACGATTTCCAGCTCCCATCGGTCTCGAACCGGAGCGCCCGGCCATCCTCCAGGAGGACGGCCAGCGCCCCGCTCAGGCCGGCGGGGTTGGCCTGCACCGGCGCCGGGCTGTTCTCGGCGAGCACGGCCAGCACGTTCTTGCCGGGCCGGATCCGGGCCTTCGCGTCGGCCACGACCGGCCGGTTCCAGCCGGCGCCCTCGGCGACCGGCTCGCCGTTGAGGTAGGCGGTGAACCGATCATCGGCGGTCATCTTGAGGATCGCCCGTTGCGATTTGGCGTCGTCGGGCAGGGAGAAAATCAGCCGGAACCACCGGCGGGCGACCGGGGCCGATCGGTCGGCCCTCGCCTCGTGCCAGATCCACGGGCCCAGTTCCGGGGCGGGCTCGGCCTCGCCCCATCGCGCCGAGCCGGGCAACGGGGCGAACTCCCACCATCGGAGGCGTCCGATCCAGGCCCTGGCCGCGGCGATCTGCGACGAGCCGGGCAGGTCCATCGCCTCGTCCCAGGCGATCGTGCCGTAGCCGGTCGGCGGGCCGGCGGTGGGCGAAGGCCCGTGGGGTTTCCCCTGCGGTTCACCTGCCAGATGCCGTTGGCCCCGTAAGTGTGCCCGGCCGCGCCGTTGACGACGCACAGCCAGTACATGGCGCGGGTCCATCGGGTCGGCAACTTGTCGCCCAGCATCTCGTAGCTGGCCTCGCCGTCGATGACCGGCATCGTCGGCTTCGCCTCGCGGCTTCGAGCACCGTCTTCGCCGCCGCCACGCCGGCGTCGCGCTCGCCGTGCGGGGTTTGCAGCAGGTCGAAATCGATCAGGCCCGGGTCGACGCTTTCGATCACATGGCGGGCGGTGAACGCGTTGATGGCGGTCGGGTGGATCGTCAGCGGTCGCCGCCAGGGGTCCATCCGCCGGATCGCGCCGAGCACGCGGCACCATCGTCGGGCCTGCTCCTGGTCGTCGAACGGGAATTTCTCGGCCCGATACCAGGGCAGGTTGGCCTCGCCCGCGGCGCACCAGGTGACCGGGTAGGCCCCATACCGGGCGATCAGGTATCGCCAGTGGGCTTCGAGGTTTTGCTCCCCCATCCAGGGCATGAAATAGCCCCAGGCGCCGACGATGCAGGGCGAAAGCCCCTGCTCGACGAGGTGGGCGATCCGCCGGTCGGCCGCGTCGAAATACTCGGGGCGGATCCGGGCGTAATCGGCCTCCCAGGGGAACCCGGCCTCGTTGGCGCCCCGCGCGTCGAACGGCTCCATGTCGGGATAGAGCCCGGCGACGATCTGGACGACGTTGAACCCCTTCGCCTTGCGGTCGGCCGCGAGGCGTTGGAAATCGTCGGGCCAGGCCAATCGGTTGCAGAGGCCCATCCACCAGGTATCGCCCAGCCAGAAGAACGGCGTGCCGTCGGCTTGTTCCATGTGCCGGGAATCCTGCGCCACCCGGATCGGCCCGTGGAGGTAGAGCGGATTCTCGCCCGCGTACGGCTTCAATTCGACCGTGCCGGCCTTGCCATGAAGGCCCTCGTCGCTCGCGTCGTTGCAGATCGACCGCCAACGATGGATGCCGGCCTGGGGCGAGGCATAACGGACCTTCCAGCGATCGCCGCCGGCCCAGAAGGCGGGAACTTTGCGGCTCGTGCCTTCGGGGTCGATGAAGGTTACTTCCAGCGTGACGCCCCCGAACGGATCGGCATGGGGCCGGGCGGCCCGGTATTCGATCTCGACGGGCACGTTGGTAAAGCCGGCATCTTCGGCGGAGCCCATCGCCAGCAAGACGAGGACGCTCGAAAGGGCACTCATGGCCATGCGCTCAAGAATTAGAGAGGGGTGGCATGCCCACGTCCTCGTGGGCGTATTCGACGGGCCAGGAACGTCGGCCCATCCGGAGTGGGAGTCGACCGGGCAGGTTTAGCGGCCCAGCAACTTTTTCGCCCCGCCGACCACGCGATCCCACTGGAACGCCGGGCCGGGGTCGGTCTTGTTGGTCTGGACGTGGTAATGCCCCAGCACGCCGTGATAGGCGGCATACTGGTCGTCGGGAAGCTTCTTCGGGATCAGCTTGCCCGAGGCGTCTTTGGGATAGTCGCAGGTGATCCTGGGGAACACGGCACAGAGCGTGGCGGTCAGCCTGGTGAGGGCTTCGTATTGCTCGGGGGTGAAGTCATACTGGTAATGGTCCTGGCCCTGGACGTTCCCCTCGACCAGCTCGTTGCGGATCGGCGCGAAACTGGCCTTCAGGTTGCGGAAATGGCCGGCTTCCAGGCCGCCGGGGACGGTGATCTTGACCTTGCCGTCGGTATCCTTGCCGTACCAGCGCTGGAACGCCTTGTTGTCCTTCTGGGAATAACTGCCCATGTTGGCGATCTCGATGCCGATCGACCGGCCATTGGCGATCGTCGCATGCCAGGCCGATTCCTTGAGGTCGAGCGTCTGGTAGATCGTGCCGTCGATGTCGAGCATGAAGTGGACGCTCAGGCAACGCTCGTCGTGGAGCACGCGGAAGCAGGTCCGGCTGATGCCGCAGACGTCGTAATGGATCACGAACTGATCGACGATCTCCTGGAGCCGGGCCAGGTCGATGCCTTCGCGGAGGCCCTCGACCTGCTCGGGCGTCATGCCGCGGGTCCGGGCCCCGTAGCGGTTGGGCGTCTTGATGCCCGACTCCTCGGCCTCCTTCCAGGTGGCCTTCTCCATCGGCACGAACCGGCGTTCCGGGCGATAGGCATCGTACCCGCCGGGGTCGGACCAGAGGACGACGGGCGTGGTCGTATGGAAAAGCCGGCCGGCCACGACGATCTCATCGCCCTTGCGGGCCAGTTCGGCGCCGGGCTTGGGATCATCGGCCGGGGCGAAGGTGATGAGGGCGAGCGAACAAAGGGAGGCGAGGAACGGCATTCGTGGGGGCTCCGCGTGTGGGATGACTTCGGTCGATCCTAACGCGGGGCGGGGCCGGAGGACACCAGGAACCTCACTTCACGTCAACGATGTGGGCGGCGATCCGCTTCCTCGGCCATCGTCTTTTGTCTCCGATGCTTGCTGATCGGGCGCCCATAAACACGAACGGAATACTACCGGGATCCGCTTACTACGCATCGACCAAATGCCAGCGAATTCGAGAATCAGCACCAGAACGCCGACCACGACGAAGCGGCCCAGCGCAACCTCTTGATCCATTTTTCTTTGGATTTTTAGCTCGTCATAGGCATCTATATAATCGGGCATGTGGAAATTGCGAGGATCCGGGAGCCGGGACATGGCATACTTTCTCAACGGCTCGGAAAGCCAGCCGTCGGCAAAGGCGGCTAAGTCCATGTAGGCTGCAATCGACGCTACGACCAACGCCGCCGCGATGATCCGCCAATGCCGCACATAAACCGCGTTCGCGATCGCGAAAAGCCCCAGCAGGGAGAGCTTGTCGCAGGTCAGGTTTCTCTGGCTAGCGCAAACGATGGATAGGGTGGCGGCGAACAGGGCCACGGGTAGGATAACCCAAAGGAACATGCCTCGGATCATCGGCATGGTGGGCGTTTCGTCTTCCATGTCGATTCAATTTCCCAACCGAAACGCCCGCGGCAACAACTCCTCCAGCCGGAAAACCCCCGCCCGGTCGATGATGACGGGCGTCTCGGGCCGGGCGAATTCGGCGAGTACTTGCCGGCAGGCGCCGCAGGGCATCAGGGAGGCCGGATCGCCCCCCTCGGGCGCATCGACGCAGGCCACCGCGATCGCCTCGATCGGGCCGGCGCCGGCGAGCACCGCCGCGAAGGCCGCGGTGCGTTCGGCGCAGATCGTCAGGCCGTACGAGGCGTTCTCGATGTTCGCCCCGGTGAAGACCCGGCCGCCCGCCAGGATGGCGGCGCCGACGTGGAAGTTGGAATACGGGCAATAGGCCGAGGCGCTCGCGGACCGGGCCGCGGCCAGCAGGGCTTCCAGGTCGGGCTCGGTCGGGCTCATTCCTCGGGATTCTCCGTCGTCGTTTACTTCCGCGTGGCCGAGTAGCTTTGCATCAGGCAACGATAGCTCGGCAGGTGGTTCGAGAACAGCGCCCCGAGCCCCTCGACGTCGTTCCGCCAGTCGCGGTGCAGCTCGCAGGCGACGCCGAACCAGGTCATCATCTGGGCGCCGGCGGCGGCCATCCGGGCCCAGGCGGCGTCGCGGGTCGTCTTGTTGAACGTGCCCGAGGCGTCGGCGACGACGAAGACCTCGTAACCCTCCTCGATCGCCGAGAGGGCGGGGAAGGCGACGCAGACCTCGGTCACGATCCCGGCGATCAGCAGTTGCTTCTTGCCGGTGGCCTTGACCGCCTTGACGAAGTCCTCGTTGTCCCAGGCGTTGATGTTGCCCGGCCGGGCGATGTAGGGGGCGTCCGGGAACAGCGCCTTCAGCTCGGGGACGAGCGGGCCGTTGGGGCCGTCCTCGAAGCTGGTGGTCAGGATCGTGGGCAGGTTGAAGTACTTGGCGGCGTCGGCCAGGGCCAGCACGTTGTTCTTGAAGTCGTCGGGCGAGAAGTCGTGGACGAGGTTCGTCAGGCCGGTCTGGTGATCGACCAGCAGCACGGCGACGTCCGACTTGTCCAGCCGTCGATACCGGAAGGCGCTCATCGGGGATGGCTCCGGGGGTGGGGCGGCCTGCAACGGCTGGGATTCTAGGCAGCGGCCCGGGCCCGGGCAACCTGCCGGCGCGCGAACGGGCCGCGGCGGGATCGAGGATCCCGCCGCGGCCCTTGGACTGGCTTCGGGAAGGGTCAGGCGTGGGCCGGGCCGGCGCCGACCAGGCGGAGCTGGGCCTGGGCCCGCTGGATCGCCTTGGAGCGTTCGGCCTGGTCGATCGCGTTCAGGGCGGGGCGGGCCCGGGCCGCTTGCAGCTCCTCGTTGGCCGCCCTGGCGTCGAGCTGCGCAACCGGGATGGCGCGGTTGGTGAGGACCGTCACCACGTTGTCGCGGACCTGGGCGAAGCCGCCGTCCACGAAATATTCCTGGGTGACCGTGCCGACCCGCGTGCGGAGGGCGCCGAAGCCGAGCCGGCCGATCAGCGGGGCCCGGCCCGGGAGGATGCCGATCTCGCCGTCGAACAGCGGCATGGCGACGAAATCGACTTCCTGATCGATCAGGGTCTTCTCGGGCGTCACCACCAGGCAGCGGAGCAGCCGGGCGGCGGCCTTCAAGGTCGCGGGGTTGGCGGTCGCGGTGGCGGAGGACATCGGCGGGGCTCCCTGTGGCCGGCTTGGCTCGGCTTAGCGGGCCATCTTCTTGGCCTGTTCCTCGGCCATCTCGACGGCGCCGACGTACAGGAAGGCGCTTTCCGGCAGGTGGTCCCACTTGCCGTCGCAGATTTCCTTGAAGCTGCGGATGGTGTCGGCCAGCGGCGTGTACTGGCCCGGCTTGTTGGTGAACACCTCGGCGACGAAGAACGGCTGCGACAGGAACCGCTCGATCCGCCGGGCGCGGTGGACGACGATCTTGTCCTCTTCGGAAAGCTCGTCGACGCCCAGGATCGCGATGATGTCGCGGAGTTCCTTGTACCGCTGGAGGATCGTCTGGACCCGCCGGGCGACGTCGTAGTGCTCCTGGCCGACGTACTGGGCGTCCAAAATGCGCGAGGTCGAGCCGAGCGGGTCGACCGCCGGGTAGATGCCCTTCTCGGAGATGCCCCGCGACAGCACGATGAAGGCGTCGAGGAAGCCGAAGGTGGTGGCCGGGGCGGGGTCGGTCAGGTCGTCGGCCGGGACGTACACGGCCTGCACCGAGGTGATGGCCCCCTTGGTGGTCGACGTGATCCGCTCCTGCAGGGCGCCCATCTCGGTGGCCAGGGTCGGCTGGTAGCCCACGTTCGACGGCATCCGGCCCAAAGGGCCGACACTTCCGAGCCGGCCTGGCTGAACCGGAAGATGTTGTCGATGAACAGCAGGGTTTCCGAGCCGGTCGAGTCGCGGAACCATTCGGCGTTGGTCAGGGCCGACAGGGCCACCCGCAGGCGGGCGCCCGGCGGTTCGTTCATCTGGCCGAAGAACATCACCGTCGAGTCGAGCACGCTCTTGCCGGTGGAGCCGATCTTGGTCTCCTGCATTTCCAGCCAGAGGTCGTTCCCCTCGCGGGTCCGCTCGCCGACGCCGGCGAAGACCGAATAGCCGCTGTGGACGCGGGCGATGCGGGCGATCAGCTCCTGGAGGATGACCGTCTTGCCCAGCCCGGCGCCGCCGAAGAGGCCGATCTTGCCGCCCCGGACGAACGGGGTGAGCAGGTCGAGCACCTTGATGCCGGTCTCGAACACCTCGGTCTTGGGGCTGAGGTTTTCGAAGGCGGGCGGGTCGCGGTGGATCGGCCAGCGTTCCTCGGCCGGCACGGGGCCCCGGCCGTCGATCGGGTCGCCCAGCAGGTTGAAGACGCGGGCCAGGGTGCCGTTGCCGACCGGCACGGTCACGGGCGAGCCGGTGTCGTGCACGGGCATGCCGCGGACGAGGCCGTCGGTCGAGCCCAGGGCGACGCAGCGGACGCGGTTGCCGCCGAGGTGCTGCTGGACCTCGCCGGTGAGGTCGAGCTTGACCCCCTTCTCCTCGGCCTCGATCTTGAGCGCGTTGTAGATCTCCGGCAGGTGGCCTTCTTCGAACTCGGCGTCGAAGGTCGAGCCGATGATCTGGGTGATCTTGCCGGTGGCGGTCGCGGTGGCCATATCTCGTCTCACCTGCGGGCTAAGGCTTGGGGTCGGGCGGGGCTTTATCGGGGCCGGGATGGGCCGGGTCGGCGGATCATTCGAGGGCGGCGGCGCCGCCGATGATCTCGGCGAGGCTGCGGGTGATCTGCGACTGGCGGGCCCGGTTGTACTGCTGCGAGAGCGACTTGACCATCGCGTCGGCGTTCTCGGTCGCACCCTTCATCGCCACCATCCGGGCGATCTGCTCGCTGACGGCGGCGTCGAGGAAGGCCTTGAACAGCCGGACCTTGAACGAGACCGGGACGATCTCCTCCAGGATGGAGGCGGCGTCGGGGAGGAACTCGTAGGCCGTCGGCGCGGACTTCGGCGGGGCGTCGGCCCTGGCCGGGCCGGGCTTGCGGGCCTCCGGGCCGGCGACCGACGACATCGGCAGCAAGGTCTCGGCGATCGCCTCCTGCCGGGAGGCGGTGAGGAACCGGGTGTAGACGACGTCGAGCCGGTCGATCTCGCCGCGGAGGAACATCCCCAGGTAGCGGTCGGCCAGGATTTCGACCTCGGCGAACTGGGGCCGGTCCTCGAACTGGGTGTAGCTGGCCTCGATCGGGATGCCGCGGAACTTGCAGTAGGAGATCCCGCGCTTGCCGGAGACCTCCAGCAGGACGCGGGTGCCGCCGGCCTCGGCGTCCTGCAGGGTCCGGGTGGCGACGCGGGCGAGGTTGCCGTTGTAGCCGCCGGCCAGCCCGCGGTTGCTGGAGATCATCAGCAGCAGCGAGTTATTGGTCTTCTCGCGGGCCTCGAGCAGGGTGCTTGACCTCGTCGGCCTTGCCCCCCAGGTCGGCGACGATCTCGGCGATCTTGCGGGTGTAGGCCTCCGCCTCGGTGGCCCGGTCGAGCGCCGCCTTCTTGAATCGCGCGGTGGCGATCAGCTCCATGGTCCGCGTGATCTTGCGGATGTTCTGCACGGCCTTGCGCCCTTGATCGCTCGGGCCTTGGCCATCGAAGTCGCTCGCTCGCTCTACGGTGCGGTGCGGGGTCGGGGACGTCGGGTGGGCTCGGGGTCGTTCGGGTCAGGCCTTGGCGGCGGCCAGGGCGGGCCTGGCGGCGGCCGGCTTCCAGCGGGCGTTGAACTCGGCCAGGGCGGCCCTGAGGTCGCGGACGACCTCGTCGGACATCTTCTTGCCCCGGACGAGCTGGTCGCGGACGCTGGCCTTCTGCTCGCGCATGTACCGGAGGAACTCGGCCTCCCAGCGGGGGACCTCCTTGACCGGCACGTCGTCGAGGAACCCCTCGGTGCCGGCGTAGATCGACATGACCTGGTCGACCACGTTCATCGGCTGGTACTGCGGCTGCTTGAGCAGCTCGACCATCCGGTAGCCGCGGTCGAGCTGGAGCTGCGTTGCCTTGTCGAGGTCGGTGCCGAGCTGGGCGAACGCCTCCAGCTCGCGGAAGGCGGCGAGGTCGAGGCGGAGGCCGCCGGCCACCTTCTTCATGGCGGGGATCTGGGCCTTGCCGCCCACGCGGGAGACCGAGATGCCCACGTCGACGGCCGGCCGGATGCCGGCGAAGAACAGGTCGGGCTGGAGATAGATCTGGCCGTCGGTGATCGAGATCACGTTGGTCGGGATGTACGCCGACACCTCGCCTTCGAGCGTCTCGATCAGCGGCAGGGCGGTCAAGGAGCCGCCCGACTGGGCCGTCTTGACGACCTTGTGGCCGGGCATCCCCTTCACCTCGTGCGTGGCCTCCTCCAGGCCCGGCACGCCGAGGTAGACCTTGCCGTTGACGCCCCAAGATTCCTCGACCGGGTTGGTCGGATCCTCGGTCTTGGTCGATTCGGCGACGATCACGTACTTGTTGGCCAGCTTGGCCGACCGCTCGAGCAGCCGCGAGTGCGTGTAGAAGATGTCGCCCGGGTAGGCCTCGCGGCCCGGCGGGCGGCGGAGCAGGAGCGACAGCTCCCGGTAGGCGACGGCCTGCTTCGACAGGTCGTCGTAGACGCAGAGGGTCGCCATCCCCTTCTCGTACATGAAGTACTCGGCCATCGCCGTGCCGGCGTAGGGGGCCAGGTACTGCAGCGGGGCGGGGTCGCTGGCCCCGGCCGCGACGACGATGGTGTAGTCCATCGCGCCGTAACGCTTGAGGGCATCGACCAGGCTGGCGGTGGTCGATTCCTTCTGGCCGATCGCCACGTAGACGCAGATCACCCCCTGGCCCTTCTGGTTCAGGATGGTGTCGATGGCGATGGCGGTCTTGCCGGTCTTGCGGTCGCCGATGATCAGCTCGCGCTGGCCCCGGCCGATCGGGGTCATGGCGTCGATCGCCTTGACGCCGGTCTGGAGCGGCTCGTCGACCGGCTGGCGGTCGGCGATGCCGGGGGCGGGCGATTCGACCAGGCGGCTGCCGGCGGCGGCGATCGGGCCGAGGTTGTCGATCGGCTCGCCCAGCGGGTTCACCACGCGGCCGATCATCCCCTCGCCGACCGGCACGCGGAGCAGCTCGCCGGTGGCGGTCACCGACTCGCCCTCGTGGATGCCCTTGTAGTCGCCCAGGATGATGATGCCGACCGACGCCTCCTCGAGGTTGAACGCCAGCCCGCGGACGCCGTTCTGGAACTCGACCATCTCGCCGGCCATCACGTTCGACAGGCCGTGGACCCGCGCGATACCGTCGCCCACCTCCAGGACCCGCCCGACCTCGGCGCGCTTGGCCTCGGGCCGGAACTGCTCGATCTCGCGCTGGATGACCGACGTGATCTCATCGGCTCGGAATTTCATGGATGCCTCTAGGTCGGATCGGCTGGGGCTCGATGTTCGGGTCGTGTCGATGTCGGCGGCGGCGCCGGGTCAGGCCAGGAACTGGCCGCCTCGGGAACGGATTTCGGTCGCCTTGCTCTCGACCAGGCGCTGGCGGAGGAGCTGGAGGCGGCGGCGGACCGACATGTCGTACAGGTCGTCGCCGATCTGGAGGATCAGGCCGCCGATCAGGGATGGATCGACGGTTTCCTGGAGGATCGGGGTGCCCCGCCCATCAGGGCGCGGGCCCGGTCGAGCACGGCCTGGCGCTTGGCACTCGTCGAGCGGGACGGCCGAGGAGACGGAACCTTGCGGCGGCTCCTGGCGTCGGTCCCAGATCACGCGGGCCTCGTCCAGGACCAGGCCGAGGATCCCCAGGCGGTCGTGGCGGTTGAGCACGCGGACGAAGCGGGCGACGACCGGCAGGGCGCGACCTTCGAGGATCTTCGCCAGCACCGCGTCCTTCTCTTCGGCCGGCAGGTTGCGGGATTGCAGGAGTTCGGCGAAGGCCGGGTGGGCTTCCAGGACGTCGTCCCGGAACTCGACGAGTTCGGCCAGGACGGCGTCGACGTCACCCCCCGGCTCCTTGGAGGCGGCGTTGACCAGGGCCTCGGCGTAGGCGCGGGCGCCTTCGCTGACGTCCTCGTCGAACGGCCGGGTGTCGGCCTTCGTGTCGGCCGGGGCGGGGGCGGCGGCCATGGGTCAGTTCCCCCGTCCGTTGGCCTTGGAGGGTCCCGGCAGGTCGGCCAGGGCCTTCTCGACCAGTTTCCGGTGGTCGCCCGCGTTCAACTCGCGGGGGACGACCGTGCCGGCGACCGAGACCGCCAGGTCGGCGGCCTGGCCCCAGATGTCCATCAGGGCCTGGTCGCGGGCGGCGCCGATCTCGGCCTCGGCCCGCTTGCGGACCGATTCGGCCTCCTGCTGGGCCGTCTTGACCATGTCGTCGCGGACCTTCTGGGCCTGCTGGCGGGCCTCGTCGAGCAGGGCGCGGACCTCGCCGGCGGCGGCGTCGAGCTGGGTCTTCTGCTCGGCGAGCAGCCGGGCGGTCTCGGCGCGGGCCTTCTCGGCCTCCTGGAAGGTGTGCTCGAGCTGGTGCTCGCGCTCGTGCAGGGCCTCCATCAGGGGCTTCCAGGCGTATTTCTGGAGGACGAACAGGAGCAGGGCGAAGACGATCAGCGTGGCCAGGGCCAGCGGCGGCTTCGGCTCGAACAGGTTGGGCTTCTCGGCCTTGGCGGCGTGGGCGGGCGGGTGGCCGGCCTCGGCCGCCTTCCCGGCGGCCGGCTCGTCGGAGGCCGGGGCATAGGCGGCGGACGCGGCCGGGCCGCGGCCAGGGCGAAGGCGAACGCCAGGGCCAGGCCGGCCAGCAGCGGGGCCGCGGATCGGTTGGGCAGCATGGTCAAGACCTCATCTCCTGGCATCCCGCGGGGGCGGTCGGCCCCGGTCCACGGGGCGAAACCCACCCGCCGCGGTCGCGTTGCGGGCCGGGGATCCTTGCCGATCCGTCGCCGTCAGTATGCCGTCTGGAGGATGATGATGATCAGGGCGAAGAACGTGGCCCCTTCGATGAGGGCCGCGGCGATGATCATCGCGGTCTGGATGTTGCCGGCGACCTCGGGCTGCCGGGCGATGCTCTCGACGGCGCCCCGGGCCAGCATGCCGATGCCGATGCCGGCGCCGATGATCACCAGGCCGGCGCCGATGGCGCGGGTGTCGGGGAACGCCCCCTTGGCGGCCGCGGCGTAGGAGACCCTGGCGGCCTCGTCGGCGGACTCGGCCTTGTACTGGACCTGGGCCGAGGCGGCCAGGGACGCCATCAGGAACAGGGCGATGGCGAGGGCGGCGGACTTCAGGGACTTCATCGCGGTAACGTCTCCAAACCCGGGTGCCGTGCGAGGGCGGGGGCGGGGGTGGTGCGGGATCTCTCGAAAGGGCGGGGGTCGCACGCCGGCCCCCGCGGTTCAACGCGTCTCGTCTCGTCTCGATTCGACTCGGATCAGTGCGGGTGGGCCGCCGACCCGATGAACAGGGCGGCCAGGAACGTGAAGATGTAGGCCTGCAGGAAGGCGACGAACAGCTCCAGGAGGCTCAGGGCCACCACGCCGCCGATGCTGGCGGGCGTCACCAGGAAGGTGATCATGCCCGACGCCTGGGCGATGAAGCCCAGGATCACCGCGAGCACCATGTGGCCGGCCATCATGTTGGCGAACAACCGGACGGCCAGCACGACGTGCCGGATCAGGAGGCCCGCCACCTCGATGAGGAACATCATCGGCCAGAGGATGATCTTGAGGACGAACGGCACGTCCATGTGCGGCACCAGGCCGATCCAGAACTTGACCGGGCCCATCGCGCCCATCCCGGCGATCAGCACGGCCACGAACACCAGCACCGCCAGGACGGCGGTGACGTTGATGTCGCCGGTGGCCGACGCGAAGCCGGGGATCATCCCCAGCAGGTTGCAGCCCAGGATGAAGAAGAAGAGCGTCCAGAGGAACGGCAGGAAGGCGTCGGCCCCGTGGCCGCCGATCGCCGGGCGGGCGACCTGGTCGCGGATGAACAGGACCATCGCCTCGAAGGCGTTCAGCAAGGGCCCGCGGGTGACCCGGTTCTTGCCGACGTGGCGGGCCAGCGGGATCAGGATCGCGCACAGCAGGCCGGCCGCCACCAGCTCCATCACCATGAAGCGGGTCACCTGGAACCCGGCGATGTTGGGCAGGTGGATCTCCCAGCCGAATCCCGGCACCTCCAGCGAGGGGTGGTCCAGGATGTGGCTCATCGGGTTGCTGTCGTGGCCTTCGGCCATGGGCTGTCGATCCCGGGGGGTTGATTCGATAGGCATCGCCCGGTCGGGGCGATCGATCGGCTCGGCCGGATTTCGGCCCGATCAGGCGGGCGGGTTACTGCCCGGGGGCTTCGCCTGGGTCATCCGCAGCAGGTGGTACATCCCCAGGCCGAAGCCGAAGGCCGCACCGACCAGGGTCGCCCAGGGGGTCGAGCCCCACCGGCGATCGAGGAAGACCCCCAGCAGGGCCGGCAGGCAGAACTCCAGGCCGACCGACATCAGCCGGTACGCCCAGGAAAACCCCGCCGACAGCGGATCCCGCGGCGTTCCCGCCACCCGATCGGCCCCGCGTTGGGCACGCCCCGCTCGGCACGACACCCGTACCCGCACACTGCGCGGGAGGCGGGGCGACCTCGGGGGGGGCGCCGAGTATTGATGCAGCCGAGTTTACTCGCCCCAACCCCCCTGTCAACAGGCCGGTCCCGGGCGTTCGTGAAATTTTTCCCGAAGTCGGGCCGGGTCCCCGGGGCGATCCTGTCACGCCGGGGAGGAACTGTCATGCGGCCGGACAGTTCGGCGAAATCCCGGCGTTGACAGGGGGTACCGGGATCTGGTATACCGTCGCAGGCTGAGGACTGCACCCGCGGCGAACGGGTCCGAATCTTCGGGGCGTTGCGATGCCGACACGCTTGCGGCCTGTATCCGGCACCGCCCCTTGAGCTTGCCTTGAACTTGCTGGACGGTCCGCCTCCCGGTTCCACGGAACGACGCGAAGGGGGGTCGCCCTTCGCTCCCTAAAAATCGAAACGATCGTGCTCGCCCGCAGGGTCAGGCAACTTCCGCGAGGGAAGCCTGGTCTTCGTCCATCATCCGGAAATCAAGGATCATTTCCGGATCGATCCACTCACGGACGAACCTCCGCGTCTTCAAATCCAACGGTAACGCCCCGCAACCGGGACGGTTGGATACGGAGCGGCCCTGTATGACCGTCGAAACGCTCAAGGGCAGCAACAAGAAGGCCCTCGCCCAGATGGCCAAGGAGCTGGGGGTCGTCGGCTGGCATTCCATGCGGAAGGACCAGCTCATCCGGGCGCTCACGCCGTACGCGGCGGGCAACAAACGCCCCGTCCCGAAGTCGGCCCGCCCGGCCCCCGCGCCGGCGACCCGCACCGCCGCCCACGCCCCCTCCAAGTCGGTTAACGGCAACGGCATGCCGGTCTCCCGCGTCGTGCCCCCGCTGCCGATGCCCCGGTCGCTCGACCACGGCTGTACCCGCGACCGGATCGTCACCATGGTCCGCGACCCGTTCTGGCTCCACGTCCACTGGGAGCTCAGCCGATCGACCCTCGCCCGCGCCCAGGCGGCGCTCGGCCAGGAATGGCACCAGGCCCACCCGATCCTCCGCCTGATGGACATCACCAGCGAGGACACCACCTCGGCCTCCGAGCGGCACGTCCGCGACATCGACATCCACGGCGGCGTCGCCAACTGGTATATCGATGTGCCCAACCCGCCCCGCTCTTATCGCGTGGATATCGGTTACCTGTCCAAGAAGGGTAAGTTCTACGTCCTGGCCCGGTCCAACGTCGTCTCCACGCCCAAGGCCGGCGTGTCGGAGGTCGTCGACCAGAGCTGGCAGGGCGTGCAGGACGCCCAGCGGGTCATCAGCCAGTCGCACGGCCCCACCGGCGGCGACTCGCCCGACGTGATCGACGTCCTCGAGCGCCAGATCGGCCGGTCGCTGGGGCAACTCCCCCGCCAGGGCCTGGGCATGGGCGCCTTCCCCGGGCTGGGCGCCGGCAACTTCCACTTCCAGATCGACGCCGAGCTGATCGTCTACGGCTCGACCGAGCCCAACGCCCAGGTCACCCTCCAGGGCGAGCACGTCCCGGTCCGGCCCGACGGCACCTTCACCGTCCGATTCAGCCTGCCCGACAGCCGGCAGATCATCCCGGCGGTCGCCTCCAGCCCCAACGGCGTCGAGGAGCGCACCATCGTCCTGGCGATCGAGCGCAACACCAAGGAACTCGAGCCGATGATCCACGACGGCAACGAGCTCTGATCGGCAACGGCCCCGCCGATCCGATCCTCTCCCCGACCCGACGAACCCCAAAACCCCCGCCCTCGCGGGGGTTTCTCGTTGCGCCGACGAGCCTGAGTGGATGAGGATACCAGCCCCGATTGACTGCCCCGCGGTTTATGGGTTGGCCCGGCCCTTTTCACCTGCGGCCGAGCAAATACCGTGGATCGGCAGTCGAAAGACCGGCTCTTCTCCCGCTTCTCGCCCCGCGAACAGCAACTCGCCGAGAAACTCGCCGGGAGGAGGGAGGGTGATCAACCTGGCTGTATAGTCATACCTTCGCCACACAATCCCGTTGGACATGTCACCTTCGTCGGCAAACCCTCCTTCGATCCGAATTCCCGGGACGGTGGATGCCGGATCATGGAGCCAGGGCGGACGGTTCGAGAATTCCCGCGTCTCCACAAACAGCGGCACGCTCGCGTCAGCTTCGTCCACCTCGCCGAACCGGATTGCATCAATCGCCAGCGCGACGTAAGGGGGCTCCGACCGGCCGACCACTTCCACGGGCAAGGCTAGCTCCATCGGGGTGGTATTGGTGGGGATCTTGATCACGACGCGGGTCCGGCCTGCGCCGATCGGGTTAGCACGGATCGAAACGGTCGCCGTCCCGCCCGGGGGGATCGTCGTGGGCTCAATCTCGGCCACTGTGCAGACGCACGTCGTGGAAGGCTGCCCCAGTTTCACTTCATGCTTGCCCGTATTCAGGATCTGGAACGCGCCCGTGGATTCGCTCCCGTCCGGCTTGGGCGAAAGGGTCAGCGATTGCGGGGAGACGACGATTTCAGCGCCCGAAGTGCCGCCCAGGGCCAGGAAATAGGATCCTGCGCACAAGGTTCCGACCGAGAGGGTTAGCATCGCCCGGAAAGCCCATACGACCGGTCGCCTCAGATCGCTTGACATGGTCGCCTCAACTCAATAGGAATCGGCCGAAACCACCTCGCCGCCATTCCGCGTCCCCAACGCCCGCCAGACGGGGTGGCTGATCTGATTTGAAACGAATCGGACCGAACCATCGCCCATCGCCAGCTGCACGCCGCCCGGATGCAGGCTCCTGGCCCCCAGGATCCCGGCGACCGGGGCAACCCCATAAATGATGAAATCGGGGACCGTGTCGTTGGGGTTCAGGGCGTGATTGTATGCGGTGTGCGATAGGGATCCGGTGAACCAGGAAAGGCCGGATCGGGGGTCGAAGCCCCGGGGCATGCCGACCTGGGCTCGGCAGGCGTCGACCATGTCGTCGGGGCTATGCCCCAATTCGGTCGCGACCACCATCTCGCGGCGTGGGTCGATCGTCGTGGCCGAGGATCGGCCGCGTAGCTTCTCGGAGGCGAAGGCCGTATAGCTCAGGCCGTCGCGAACGTCGGCCGGGCCGGTCCGGTAGCGGGAGAACGGCCCCGGCCGGCCCTCGGCCTCGTCGTTCAGGTAGCGCATCCAGCCATGGCTCCAGCGATAGTTGCATCCCCCGGTCCAGCCCGGATCCCCGCCGCCCGCGTCCGATGGGCAAAGGAGGACATCGAGCGACGTTGCCAGGGCCGTCCGATTCGCCGCGACCGCGGGATAGTCGGGGTATCGATAGGGATCGTGGAAGGCGAGGGTAAAATTCAAGGAATGGAAAAGGGAAGCGACATCCAATTGGGGTAGGATCTGCGTAAAGCCTGAGTAATACATTTCGGTCGCGCCAACACCCGGAGAACCCTGGCCGGATCCGCCCTCAATGGGGGGATAGGCATGGGTGCCGGCCAGATAGTTTTGTATCGCCAGGCCAACCTGCCGGAGGCGGTTCGAGCAGGAAGCCCGCCGAGCGGCCTCGCGGGCCTGCTGCACCGCAGGCATCAGCAGGGCGGCCAGCAGCGCGATCACGCCCAGGCAAACCAGCAGTTCGATCAGGGTGAAACCACGGTGATTTCTCGACTTGGGCCCAGGCCGAAGCGAGTTCCTTGGCATCATGCGCATCCTCATCCGATCGACCAGGACTCGGGGGGGAGCCTCTCCCGCCCGAGCCGCCGGCCCAGCGGGCCGGATCGTTACAAAATGTGCTTCGCGACACGATTCCGATCGTCTGAACTCAATCGCCACCACCCGGGGGATCTCCGGACCCGTTGACGCAAACGTCCGGGGCGCCAGAGCAATCGATGGGATTGCCATCCGCGTCCTTCACATCCATCGTCGTATCGCAGTATTTCTTCCGACCACAACTCTTGTTCGTGGTCAAGAGGCAAGTGTCCAGGTTTCCTGCTGGCGCACAGAACTTGGCCTGGTTGAAGCTGCCGCAGAAAAACATCGAATGCGAGAGTGGCTCGGTACATGAGGTATTCGATCCGAATTGGCAGCCGTTCGTTTGCTGGGAATCCTCCTTGCAGAGCGACTTCGTGATGGTATAGGTCCCTCCATCCTTGCCCAGCAGGCGGGTCGTGATCCCTCCGGTGACGAAGATCATCCAGCCGAACGTGGCCAGGATGAGGAGTACGGAACGGCGTCGCCTCGATTTCGTGGGTGTGTCCTCTTTCATAGTGAGTCAGGCAACGATACGCACGAAGTCCCGACAGGAATCAGGCCAATCGTGACTTCAACATCCAGGCGCCGCCCAGGAAGAGCCCGGAGGCCGCGAACAGGGCGATCGCCCATGGCGACACGGAGCCCTGGGCTTGGATCGGAGGGATTGTGGGGGACGGCTTGGCGGGTTCGCCCGTGGCTTCCTTAAGGCTGGGATTCGCCTTGTGTCGCGCCGTCCGGGCAGCAACCCCCCCCTGCACGCGATTTTTCCCCTGGGTTCGGTCGTAGATGAGGACTCCGGCGTCCGGCTTCGCCACGGTGAAGGTCGATTCCGGGATCGGCTCATTCACACGGACTTGGGAAACCTCGAAGCCCTCATAATGCAAGGAACCCGGGACCCGCGATCTTCCATGGTCGCAGAACCCTCGCATGGGTAGCCAGACGCCTCCCACCTGCTCGAATTTCGTCGCGGTGACCTGAAAACCGTCGCCCAACCGAATGTGCCGGGCCGCGTAGCCGACGGAGGGGTCGAGATCCAGGGTCAGATTCTCCTTGGGGATCGTCACCCGGACGAGCGAACGTCCTTCCCCATCCCGCGTCGATTCGTATCGACAATCCGGGCCCAGCAGCGTATGGGTTGCCCGCCCCGCCGGGGTCCAGCACCATACGAAGAGCGAGTTCAGCATGTCGCGCTGAGAAAGGATGGTGTCCGTTTGGGCGGAGACCATCATTTCGTCGATCACGTCGGCATGTTGCTGATACGGCCGAAGGCGGTAGATTTTCCGGCCATCCTCCCGGCAATCCTCGCCGTGATCGAACTGGCCATCGGGCCGGAAATACTGGATGTTCAGGGCACGCTTCGCCCCGGGAGCATGATGGAAATCGAACGTGTGGGTCCAGAGGCGATTTTTGGTCGCCCGTTCACCATTGGATTCAGCGGCATATTCGTTGCCGTGGACTTCCAGGGTCCGGATCGCCCGCCACGAATCCTCGAGTGCTTTCCGGATGGCGGGCGGGTCGATATCGAAGGCGCGAGATCTTGGGGCCAGGACGCTCAACAACACCAGGACGAATGCCGCGATGTGTGCATGCATATAGGGGGGGGGTAGGATTGTGTTTCATAGGTGTCCTTTCTTCACGAATATCAATTATCCCCCCGGTTTCCGTCGGACGCTTGAGCAAGCTTCCGCCGTCATCCTCATGGGCAGGTGGTTTCAGATATATCCGGGTCAATCCTCGTCGTCAAGGATCTGGCATCGAAGGAATCGGAAGTGGAGGGGAACGCGGCTGGGCGGCTACTTCCGCCCGGGATTTCCGAGTGATTCGCCGATCGAATGGAACCCACATGACCCAACGGCCCCGCCGGAACGTCGGGCACATGACGCCGCATCGAAGGGCAACCCTCGTGCGAAAGAGCCCGGGAATCCCTTGGATAAATTATTTTAGACGCATATACTGGTATGTTTATAAAAATCTTGATCGAAGTTGGATCTCGGATGCCGCCCCTGGCTGGCCTGGCCGCGCCTTGGCGCCGGGCCCTTGGGATGGGATCGACGACCCGCCGGCCCCCGGCCCTTGCCGGGGTTTCTTGTTGGCCGGGGCCCGCCGGGGCGCCCCGCCGGGAGGACCACGCCATGACGCCGCCGCGCGACCTGCTGTTCGGCCTGATCGCCATCCGCAACGGCCTGGTCGACCGGGCCCAGCTCGACGAGGCCCTCCGGGATTCGGACCCCACCGCCAGCCTGGCCGCACGGGCGGGCCTCGACGCCGACGACCGCGCGGCGATCGAGGCGGTGATGGCCAGCCATCTTCGGCGTCACGGCGGCGACGCCGGGCGGAGGCCTGGCGGCCGTCACCGCCGGCCGGCCCCCCGACGAGTCCGACCGCACGCGGACCTTCGCCGGTTCGGCCGTAGGCGGCGGCCGGGATAGCACCGAGGGCACCGCGTCCGATGGACGGCGATTCCGGGCGCTCCGCCAGCACGCCCGGGGCGGCCTGGGCGCCGTCTTCTTGGCGATCGACGCGGAGTTGAACCGCGAGGTGGCCCTCAAGCAGATCCTCGAAAACCACGCCGACGACCCGGGCAGCCGCCAGCGGTTCCTTCTGGAGGCCGAGATCACCGGCGGGTTGGAACATCCCGGGATCGTGCCCGTCTACGGCCTGGGGACCTACGACGACGGCCGCCCGTACTATGCGATGCGGTTCATCCGCGGCGACTCGCTCAAGGAGGCGATCGCCCGGTTCCATGCAGGTCAACCGGCCGGCGGGCCGTCGAAGGCCCTGGAGTTCCGCCAGCTCCTGCGGCGGTTCGTCGACGTGTGCAACGCCCTCGAATACGCCCACGCCCGGGGCGTCCTGCACCGCGACATCAAGCCGGCCAACATCATCCTGGGCCGCTACGGCGAGACCCTGGTGGTCGATTGGGGGCTGGCCAAGGCCACCGGACGGAACGATCCCGACCGGGACGAGGCGGTCCTGGTGCCTTCGTCGGCCAGCGGCTCGGCCGAGACCTTGCCCGGCTCGGCGTTGGGGACGCCCGCCTACATGAGCCCCGAGCAGGCACGCGGCGACCTGGAAAGCCTGGGGCCTCGCTCGGACGTCTACGCGCTCGGCGCGACCCTCTTCAGCCTGCTCACCGGCCGGGCCCCGTTCCAGGGGCAACGGATGCTCGAAGTCCTGGAGCAGGCCCGCAAGGGGGAGTTCCCCGCGCCCCGGTCGATCGCCCCGTCGATCGACCCGGCGCTGGAGTCGATCGCCCTGAAGGCGATGGCGAGGGAACCGGGCGACCGCTACCCGTCGTGCCGGGCCCTGGCCGAGGAGGTCGATCGATGGCTCGCCGACGAGCGCGTGGAAGCCTATCCGGAGCCCTGGACCCGCACGCTGGGTCGCTGGCTGTCGAGGCACCGGACGATCGTCTCGGGCGCCGCGGCGGCGGCGTCGGTGGCGGTGGTGTCGCTGGCGATGCTGGCGGCCATGCAGTCGGCCGCGAGGGATGCGCTCGACCGCAAGAATCGGGAGCTGGACGGCAAGAACATCGAATTGACCGACGCGAACGACTCGCTCGCCCGCCAGTACGCGCGGGTCGAGGACCGCGAGCGGCAGGCGATCGAGGCCGTCCGGCGGTTCGGCGACGCCGTGGCGAACCACCCGCAACTGAAGGGGGGCCCGTCGCTCGAAGGGCTGCGCAAGGTCCTCCTGAAGGAGCCGATCGCCTTCTTCCGGGCGCTCCGCGGGCGCCTGCTGGACGACCGCGAGACCCGGCCCGAATCGATGGAGCGGCTGGCGGCCGCCTGCCAGGACCTGGGCACGCTCACCGCGAACATCGGCGACGCGCGGGACGCGCTGGCGTCGTACGAGGAAGCCCTGGCAATCCGCCGGCAACTCGCCGATCCCGCGCCCGAGGTCGCTTCCGCTCTGGCGGAGACCCTGGACGACGTCGCCCAGCTCCGGGGCGAGCTGGGCCGGGTCGATGGGGCCCGCGCCGCATTCGAGGAGGCCGGCTCGATCCGCGAGAAACTGGTCACCGATCACCCTGATCGGCCGATCTTCCGGCGCGAGCTGGCGTCCCACCTCAACTCCGAGGCGGAACTGCTCGGCGACATCGGCCAGCCCGATCGGGCGGAGGCCCTGTATGAACGCGCCCGAACGATCCTCCAGGGGCTGATCGACGACCAGGCGCCGGTGCCCGATCTGGAACGCTTCCTGGCGGGCACCCGCTACAACCAGGGCGTGATCCAGGCGTCGATCGGCCGGACGGACGACGCGATCCGGTCGCACGAGGAGGCCCTGGCGATCCGCCGGAAGCTCGCCGATTCGGCCCCCGACGACGGTGTCCTCCGCGACGAGCTGGCCCAGAGCTCCTACGGCGTCGCCTACCTCCGCGCGGCCACGGGCCGGGCCGACGAGGCGCTGCAAGCCTACGAACAGGCCCGGGCCCTGCTGGGCACGCTGGTCCGCGACAACCCGTCCGTCGTCCGGTTCCAGCAGACGATGGCGATGGCCTGCAACAACCTGGGCGTGATCCAGGCGGCCCGGAACCAGCCGGCCGCCGCGTTCCGCCTGCATGCCGAGGCCCTGGCGATCCGCGACAGGCTGGCGCGCGACAACCCCGGGGTGCCGCAGTATCGCCGCGACCTGGCCGGCAGCCACGGCCGGATGGGCTCCCTGCTGAACCGGATGGGCCGCACCGACGAGGCGATCCGGGCCCACGAGGAGGCCCGCGCGATCCTCGACCGGCTCGTCCACGACAACCCGTCGGTCGTGCAGTACCGCCGCGACCTGGCCGACGCCTGCAACGAACTCGGCACCGAGCAGACCTCCGCCGGCCAGGCCGAGGCGGCCGAGCGGTCGCTGGAGCAGGCCCGATCGATCTGGGCCGACCTCGCCCGCGAGCATCCCGAGATGCCCGACATCGCCAGCAGCCTGGGCGGTACCCTGAGCAACCTGGCCCTGGTCGACGCCGGCCGGAAGCGGTTCGCCGACGCTTACGACAAGCTCGAAGAGGCGATCTCCTGGCAGCGCAAGGCGCTGGCCGCCAACCCGAGGGAGCCCCAGTACCGTCGGTTCATGGCCAACCACCTGCAAGGCCGGATCGCGATGGCCCGCAACCTGGGCCGGGAAGCCGAGGCGGCCGAGGCCCGCCGGGAGCTGCAAGCCCTGCTCGCCAACGACCCCGCCGACCGCGCGATCGACGCCCGCCTGGCCGCCGTCCTGGGGGGCGAGCCGCCCGCGGACAACGCCGAGCGGATCGCCCTGGCCCGGCGGGCCCACACCGTCCGGCAGTACTTCGCGGCGACGAAGCTCTGGTCCGAGGCGTTCTCGGCCGATCCTGGGCTGCTCGACGACCGAACGGCACAGCACCGATACCACGCCGCCCGGTCGGCCTCGATGGCGGCCAATTCGGTGGACGAGGCCTCGCCGGCGGGCGCGCCGAGGGCCTTCCGGGCCCGCGCCTATCGGTGGCTGGCCGACGAGCTGGCCGCCTGGTCGTCGGCCCTGGAAGGCGCCGACGCCGCGACCCGATCCCGGGCCGCCGACGCCCTGGCGCTCTGGCAAGCCTCGCTCGACCTGGCCGGCGTCCGCGACCCCGAGGCGCTCGCCGCGCTGCCCGATGCCGAGCGACTGGCCTGGCAGGCCTTCTGGATCGGCGTCGACGCGACCCGGAAGAGGGCCGAGGCGGACTGATCCCGCTCGAATCGGGTGAGGAAGGTCCGGGAGATCTCCTCCATTCCCGCCATCGGGAGCGGCCTCGCGGATTTGTGTCCTAGGTTGGCTCCTGGGGCATGGCCGTCGGGTCGGCGACCTCCCCGCGCCCCCCGGAATTTCGCAATCTCCCGAGCCCCCGGCGCCACCCATCCGGTGCATCCGCCCTCGGCGGATCGCACGGGTTCTCCATCGCGAGGAATATCCCCATGCTTCGGCCGATCCCTGTCCTGGACCGCCTCGCCCCCGAGGATCCGGTGGCGAGGCGCCGGCATCGACCGCGGCCGTCGGCCCGTCGCGCGATCCGCGACCTCGAACGGCTGGAGGCGCGCGAGGTCCTCTCGACCTTCACCGTTTCGAGCCCGGGTTCGGCCGGCACGGGCTCGTTGCGCCAGGCGATCCTCGACGCCAATGCTGCGCCGGGCGCCGACACCATCCAGTTCTCGATCACCGGAACCATCCGCATTCGGGGCGCGGCCCTGCCCACGGTGAGGGGGCAGGTCACCATCGACGGCACGTCGGCCCCGGGCTATGCCTCGTCGCCTGTGGTCACGGTCGACTTCGCCCGCACCCGAGGCCTCGTCTTCGACTCAGGCAGCGGCGGGTCGACCCTCAAGGGGCTCTCGATCGTCCGGGCGGCGGGTGCCGGCGTGACGCTCCGGTCTTCGGGCAATACGGTCGCGGGGAATTACATCGGCCTGCTGGCCGACGGCAAGACGGCGGCCGGCAACCTGGGCGACGGCATCCTCGTCGAGGCTCGCTCCCACGGCAACCTGATCGGCCGCCAGGATCCGGTCTCCGGCACGAACTACTACGACGCCTCGCAGGTCCCCACCCAGCCGGTCAGCGGCTGGCAGGGTATCCGCGCGGCCAGCACGCCGGGCCAGTACCTGATCACCGGAACCTCGGGATCGAACGGGCTGCTCTACGTCGGCCCGATCACCGGGTCCGGGGGGACCAGTTACCTCGTGAACTACCCGGGCGCCGCCACGACGAGCGTCTACGGCCCCGACCTGCTATCCAACGGCAACATCCGCCTGGTCGGCAGCTACCGGACGGGCAGCGATGCGGTCAACGGCTTCGTGTATGAAGGATCCATCGCCGACCTCTCGAATGCGGCCAATTACCGCACGATCGCCTACAGCGGCGAGCAGTTCAACTACGTCCACAGCACGATGGGCGGCCTGGCCGTCGGCAACACCGACGGGCCCGAAGGAAACCTGCCGATCGGCACCGGCCATGCCTTCCTCTACGATCTCGCGACAAACTCCTTCCTGCCCGACGTGGTGTATCCCGGCTCGCTGAGCACGACGGCCTACGGCATCTGGTGGAACGGCGGGACGAGCTACACGATCGCCGGCGGTTACTCGTCGCCCGCCGGGACCGGCTCGCTGTCGAAGGCCTACCTGGTCGATTACGATTCCTCGACCCGGGCCTTCACGCACTGGGCGTCCTACAGCGTCCGCGACGGCATCGACCTGGTGTCGCACTTCCAGGGGATCAGCAGCGTCGAGAAGGGCGTCTACACGTTGAGCGCCGACGTCGCCTCGATCACCGCGACGAACCCCGGCCAGGGCGCCGCCGGCTCCGTCCGACGCAACACCGACGGTTCGTTCGGCCCGGCCGTCTGGACGGACCTCCAGTACACCAACTCGACCGGGATCACCAGCAACGATTCCATCTACGGCAACGCCGTGGTCGGCATCGTCATCAGCTCGGCCGGGACCTTCTGCTACCAGGCCCAGATCAACGTCGGCTTCCAGCTCTCGAACGTGATCAGCGGCAACCGCGGCAACGGCGTCACCATCGACGGCGGCTCCGAGAACCTCGTGGCGATGAATTTCATCGGCACCGACGCCACCGGCACGGTCCGACTCGGCAATGCCCGCGAGGGAGTCCGGCTCACGAACGGGGCGGCCCGCAACCTGATCGGCGGCCAGGCCACCGGCGGCAATGACCCGACGGCCGGCGTGTTCGTCCGGCCCCCGCAGGGCAACCTGATCTCCGCCAACGGCCGGAACGGCGTGCTCATCGACCGCGGCGCCACGGCGAACGTCCTCAGCGGCAACTTCGTCGGCACGGCCGCTTCGGGGAATTCGGCCCTGGGCAACCGGCTCGACGGGGTCGCGATCGACGGCGCCGACGGCAACGCGCTCCTCGGCTGCACCTATCCGCAAAGCCCGTTCGTCTTCTACAACGTCATCAGCGGCAACCGCGGCAACGGGGTGACCGTCCACAATTCCGACCAGATCACCATCCACGCCAACTTCCTGGGCGTCGGGGCGAACAACGCCACCGTCGTCGCCAACGGCCGGAACGGCCTGCTCGTCTCCGGCAGCTCGAAGTACACGCAGGTCGGCGGCGTGATCCCGCTGGGCAACGTGATCTCGGGCAACAACGCCAACGGCATCGAGGTCCGCGACACCGCCTCGGGATTCGTCTCGTTCAACACCTTCGGCGGCGTCTACGCGTTCGGCGGCGCCGCGCCGAATCGCCGGAACGGCATCCTGATCACCTCGCGGGGCGGCAACAACCTGATCCGCACGTCGATCCTCGGCGGCAACCTCGGCAACGGAATCGAGATCGGCGGCGACGCCACCGGCGTGCAGGTTACCGACACCGGCATCGGCACCGACACGGCGCTGAGCGCCGCCATCCCGAACGGGGGCAGCGGCATCCTGATCACCGGCCGGGCGCATGACAACGCGATCGGCGGATACCAGCCCTCGATCGAGCCGAGCAACACCATCTCGGGCAACGGCCGATACGGGATCGAAGTGGCGGGCAAAGCCCGGCGGAACCGGATCGTCCACTCGATGATCGGGGCGAGTTCGCTGGGGACGAAGGACATCGGCAACGCGCTCGGCGGCATCCTGCTCGGGCCCGGTTCGTCGTTCACGACGATCGGCGGCGACTTCGACGTGCTCCGCAACACGATCGCCTACTCGAAGCAGGGGAGCGGGATCCGCATCCTGTCGTCGAAGGGCAATCAGGTCATCCGGAACGACATCCGCAATAACAGCGGATTCGGCATCACGGCCACGGGCAACTGCCGCGTCACCGTGCTGCGGCGGAACCTGATCGCCAGCAATACCGCCGGTGCGGTTAACCTCGCCGGATCGAAGGGTGTGGTCTACATCCCGTAGGCTTCGCCAACTCTCCCGAGCGGTCTTTCAGGAAGGCCCGATCGTTCGGAACCGGCCGGTACCCTTGGCCGTATCTTCGCCGAGGGACGGGGCGTCTTCCAGCTCGACGCTGGGATCAAGCTCGCGGCCCCTTCGGATTCCTCCCGGGTGCGATCCGGACCCGTGAAGGGATCAGGGGGCCTCGGGTTCGTCGAGCAGGCGACGGACGTCGTCGCGTTCGCGGATCGCGTCGAGCTCGGGGTCGGTTCGGGCGTGGGCGCGGTTGGCGGGGTCCCTGAAGTACCCGGCATCGGCGGCCCGGGCGAGGCAGTAGGCCGCCTCCTCGGCATCGCGTTCGCGACAGGCCCGCCGTCGGGGTCCCCTCGGCCCGGCCGCGGAGCAGACGGCAGGATGCAGGCGACGTTGTAGCAGTCCGCCGGCGGGATCGGTGCGAACCCAGGGCGCGGGCCAGGCTGTGCCCCTGCTCGGAAGCTTCCCGCGCACGGCCGCATTTGAGCAAGGAGGCCGCCAACATGATCCGATAGGCCACGTCCTTGGCGGGGTCGTCATTGTAGGCGACGACCTGCTCGCGATCCTCGACCGCCTCGGCATGCCGGCCGAGGCATTCCAGGAGATTGCCGCGCGTACCATGGAGGTTGCGGGCGTTGAATCGGCCCTGCATATGGCCGGGCTCCCGGTTGAGGAGGGGCCGGATGACCTCGAGGCCGCGTGCCAGGCGATCGAGCGCAACGTCGAACTCCCGGCGGGCCTGGGCCTGTGCCCCCCAGTTCGTCAGCACCGCGGCCAGGGTTGACCGGACCGTCGGGCGATCATCGCCGTCGCCGAGGACGGCCTCCAGGAGCGCCTGGGCCTCGGCATTGCTGGCCTCGGCCTGCTCGGGTCGGTCGTGGGACTCGATCAGCGCCAGGTTCACGAGGCTCATGGCCAGGCCGACGCGAATACCGCGGTCGCCGGGCTCCGCCATGAGCGCCGCACGACGCAGGTCGGCGGCCCGGCGGAGGTGACGCTCGGCCTCGCTTCGATCACCCTTCAGGAAGTGCTGGGTCCCCAGATTCTGCTCGCACCAGGCGAGCGTCTCGTTGATGCCGGCACCGGGCCCCCCGGCGGCGGGGTAGGCCTCGATGCCGGCAACCGCCTCCTCCAGGTATTCGAACGAGCGGGCGGGGTCCCGGCTGATGGAATAGAAGCCGAGCTTGCCGAGGACGGTGATCCGCTCGAGGAGCACGTCGAGGTCATCGGGACGCTCGCGCCGGAGGCCCTCGATGAGTTGCAGGGCGCGCCGGAGCATCGGCCCGGCCTGCGACTCGCGGCCGATGGTCATCTGATAATTCGCCGCCTCCACCGCTGCACGGACGCCGTCGAGGCGCACGACCGGGTCGGGCGATTCGGCGGTGGAGAGGATGCGGTCGTAGAAGGCCAGTGCATCTTCGGTCTGGGCGCGGCGGACCTCGGTGAGCCGCGGTATGTCCGCGAACGAGGGGTCGTCGAGCCGGCCGAGGACCTTGCGGATGGCGTCGCGGGCCTCCCTGTAGTTGGCATCGGCCAGGGCCCTCTGGTCCCTGGCCTCGCGGGCCGACCGATCGGCGCGGTCGATCTCGACGCGGAGGCGGGCCTGGTGCGCCAGCAGTCCGGCGAAGGAGGCGACCACGCCGACGATGCCGAGGGCCCCAAGCGCCGCCCGAGAAGGCCGGCGACGCGCCCATTTGAGTAGGCGTTCGGGCGCGGAGACGGCACGGGCCCGGATCGGCTCGTCGCGGAGGAGTCGATCGATGTCGTCCGCGAGGTCGGCGGCCGTGGCGTAGCGGCGACGCGGCTCCCGTTCCAGGCATTTCAGGCAGCAAGTCTGCAGGTCGGCGGGGATGCCGGGGCGGAGTCGGCGGGGCGGGATGGGATCGCCGGCCCGGACCTGTTCCAAGGTTTCGAGGGCACTGGCGCCCCGGAAGGGCGGGTGGCCGGTCAGGCATTCGTAGAGGATCGTGCCCAGCGAGTAGACGTCGGCGAGCGGCCCGACGGCCTGCCCATCGGCCTGCTCGGGGGCCATGTAGCTCGGCGTGCCGAGCAGGGCGCCGGTGCGGGTCTGATGCTGATCGACGTCGAGCCGTTTGGCCAGGCCGAAGTCGGCGACCTTCGGCGTGCCCTCGGCCGTCAGGAGGATGTTCCCGGGCTTGAGGTCGCGATGCAGTACCCCCTCGTCGTGGGCGTGCTGGACCGCCCTGGCGATCGCGGCGACGAGCGTCGCGGCTTCGCGAGGCGCGAGCGGCCCGTCGCGGAGCCGGCCTTCGAGCGTACCCCCGGAGACCAGTTCCATCGCCAGGTAGGGCAGGCCGTCTCGGAGGCCGACATCGTACACCTGGACGATATTGGGATGCCGAAGCCGGGCGGCGGCTTCGGCCTCGGTGCGGAAACGGGCGAGTTCCTCGGCGTCGGCATCGAGCCCGGCGCGGATCTGCTTGAGTGCGACGGTCCTGCCGAGGCCCGGCTGGATCGCCAGGGAGACCACCCCCATGCCACCCCGGCCCAGGGGCCCGAGGACCTCGTAGCCGCCCCCCTCGATCGAAGTCGCTGCCGGATCGCCGGCCGGGCCTTCGAGGACCGTCGAGGCTTCGCCCCCGGCCTCGCGCCTGATCCGGCGGAGGACCTCGAAAAGCGGGTCGGCCTCGGCCAGGTTCTTCAGGATGTCGCCGCAGGACGGGCAGGACGCGATGTGATCCTCCAGCGCGGAAGCCTCCGGCTCGGGGACCTCCCCCCGTCCGAAGGCGTCGAGTTGATCGGTCGTCGGGTGAGCCTGTTCGGCCCGCATCATGGTCGGGCGCCTCGCAACGCGATGACGGGCCTCGGATGGCTCCGGCGGTCATCCTCGGAAAGAGGCCCGCCCCGGCCCCGGCGGCGGGCCCCGCCCCACCGTACAACCGAGGCGGGCCCCAGGCCACTGCGGGCCGGCAAAAGCCGCCCGAATGGGGGGATTTATCGGGCCGCGCGATTCGACCGGCCGAGCCGACGGCCGAGCAGGCCCAGGCCGGCCAGGCCGAGGCCGGTGAGCGCGACGGACGAGGGCTCGGGCACGGCCGCCACCCGGCCGGCGATCGTGTAGCTGTTGGCCGTGTTGATGTTGACCCCGGAGTTCGCCAGGAAGCTGTAGGGGCTGACCTGGGTGAAAAGGTCGATCGTGGTCTGGGGCTGGGGGTTCGGGATCGAGCCAACCCATGCCGGGCCGAGGGACGGGTTGGTCGGGATCGGCGCGATCGGGACGCCGAAGAAGGGGTTGAGCGGCGAGAAGGGCGTGCCGTCGTGGGAGAAGTAGACGTAGAAGTCCGTGAAGCGACCGGGGCCGGTGAGGTCGATGCTCCGGATGTAGGTCTGCCAGCCGGCGTTGAAGTTGCCGGCGAGCGGCCCGCCGTCGATCGTCCGGAAGTTGAACTCGACCCACTGGGCGTTCGGGCCATCCTGGTAGATCTTCTCGGTCAGCATCAGGTTCGAAGCGACCGTCTTGTTGGCCACCAGGTTGAGGGTCTGGGTGGTGGTGGCGGTGACGGGGGCGTTCGTCAGTTCGAGCTGGTACGTGCCGCCGATCAGGAAATCGGCCCGCGCCGGTGCGGCGGACAGTGACAGGGCCAGGCCCAGGGCGGCCAACGAAATCAGTCCATTGCGATGCGACATCCGGGTTTCTCCCCTCGGCTGCAAGGTGGATAGGCCCGTCGGCCGACCACGCGAGTCGGCGGGCGGGGCTTGCGGGCCGGGCCAGACGTTCGGCCGGCCTTCCGAGGGGGAATTGCGCGACGGGCCCGATCCTGTCAGGCGTCGAGGAAAAACGTCAGGACAGGACGTCGATGAGGCCCGCGCCTTCCTGGCGCAGCCGCCGCAGGACTCGCGACTTGGCGATCAGGACGGCGTTGACCGAGAGGCCCATCTCGGCCGAGACCCGATCGGCCTTCTCGCCGTCGAGCACCTGGCGACGGAAGGCCCGCCAGGTCGCCGGGGAGAATTCCGGCTCGATCAGCAGCATCAATCGCTGGGCGATGGCGGTGTCGTGCTCCCGGTCCCAGAGGCGTTCGAGGGTGTCGTCGGGGTCGGCCAGCCCCGCCAGGTCGACCTCATCGCGGCGGGCCACGCCATGGAGCCGCTTGCGCCAATAGCCCTTGAGGTAGTGGATGGTGATGGTGCGAAGCCAGGTGCGGAAGGCGCCGACGCGGCCCGAATGGTCGAACTCGGCGAGCCTGCGGTGGACGACCGAGAAGACCTCCTGGCCCAGGTCTTCCGCGTCGGCCTCGGATACGCCCTGGCGGACCAGCCAGCCCAGGACCCACGGCCGGTAGAGCCGGTCCAGGCGATGCCAGGCGTCGTCGTCGCGCCCTTCCTGCAAGCGTTGCAGGAGGCTCAGGGGGGTCATGCCAACGCTCATGGTGTCTCCTCCTCGCCGAGTGCCCCCAGTATGCCACGGGACGCAACCTCGCGGAATTGATCACCCGTCCGCGACGACGACCACGTTGCCAATTCTCCCCGGATGGGCGTGGCGCGATCTTGGATCTCGATCTTGAGTACGTCCGGTCGGCGGCACCAATCGCAGGGGACCCATCCGTACTACGGCGAGGGCCGTCGTTCACCACCCGATCCGGCGGAGGAAGGCGGCCAATCTCCGATTGAACGCCTCGGGCTGGCAGAGGTTGCTCGGGTCGAACGAATCGGGCAGCACTTCCAGGACGGCGCCGGGGATCGCCGCCATCGCCCGTTGCATGAGCCGGACGCCCGTCCTCGTCGCATCGCCGACGATGCCGAGCGTCGGGCAATCGACGCGGCCCAGGAGCCGGGTATCGTCGATCCGGCACATCGCCACGCTCTGGAGGATCGCCTCGGTCGGCCGGAAGGAATCGACGAGGGCGGGGATCTGCCGGCGGGCCTCGGGCCATCGCCGGCAGAAGGCCTGCATGGCCCCCCGCAACACCGGCCGGGGCAGGTAATAGGCGGGCAAGGTCAGGTAGGAGCCGACCAGCAGCAGCGCCTCCATCGGATGGGAGATGCGCAGGTCGGCAAACGTATCCACGGCGACGAGCCCCGCCAGCCTTCGCGGATGCCGCAGCGCGAAATGGAGGGCCACCGCGCCGCCGTACGAGACGCCGACCATCACGGTCCGATCGATCTTCAAGTGATCGAGCAAGGCGGCCAGGTCATCGCACTGGCGGTCGATCACGGTCCGAATCGGCCGGCGGAGTCGCCCGGATTGGCCGGTGCCCCGCAGGTCGGGGAGGATCAGGCGGTGAGTCGATCGGAAGGCATCCACCTGGGGGCCGAACATGGCCCGGGTCGCCCCCAGGCCCGGGACCAAGACCAGGGGATGGCCGGAGCCTTCGTCGTCGTAGGCGAGTTCGGTCCCGTTTGCCTGAGCCAAGGGCATCACCGGGAGCATTAATTGCGCGGGATCGGGTGCGAAGATCAATGATCCCTCAAAACCCCGCCCTCGCGGGGTTTCTTGTTGGGCTGACGCGAAAGAGCGGAACGGATTGGTCACAGAAGGACCACATGAAGCCACTCCGACGAAGTCGCACAGGTGTGGTCGAATTCTTCCAGACTGTCGAAGTACGTCAACACCGAACCGACGCGGCGGGGGACCGGCACTCCGTGTTGTTGGGCGATTGCGAAGCCGTGCTCCTTGGAGTTTACAACCACGCCGTGACCGACGACATGGAGGCCGTTATACACACCGGGCCGGTGTGCGTATGCGTGAATCAGAGCATGTCCGGCTTCGGGCAATATCATCCGCGACGGTTCACCGGCCAAGCTAGCGTCGAGAGCAGCGGCATATGGGTTGCGGCCCTGACCGGCGTGACGAACGAGTAGCGGGATACAGTCGCCGCCCAACCGGACGCCGAAGTCCAGCGGGACCAGATCACCGCTCGGATGGCGACGGATGTCGAAGCAGGCAAAGGAAAGCTCGTTGGGGCGGAACAAGACGCCACACCATTTCCGGGCAGCCGCGTCTATCTCGGCCCATAGGTCAGTGTCCGTGGTGAGCCGGTATCCGAGTGTGACCGGCCTGCCGAAGACGACCCCGGTTGCCTTCTCGCAGACGCGGATGAGGTATGCTCCCGCAGGCCCGACTATGCAGTCGATGCTCCACTCGCGGCTTGATAGCCACGGCTCGATGACAGAAACGTCGGCGTCGGCCTTCATGACGGAACGCATCTCGGCGAAGTGAGAACTCGTTTGCTCTGCTGACTGCCGCGACCAGAGCGACCGAAGATCGTCGGCAGACTCGGCGACCCAGACCCCTCGGCCCGAGTAGCCCGTGTCAGCTCGGAGTACTACTGGATACCCGCAGGACGAACCCGCCCGAAGAGCGTCATTGAGGGTGCTGGCCCCGTGCCGCGGGACGTGGCAGAGGTCCGCGTCGGCCAGGGTCGCTGACAGTTCCACTTTGGACCGACTGATGCTGGCAGCACGCCGGTCGAACCGCAGAGCGTTGCCTTCCGTAAGCCGTATCCCCGCCGACACCCAGCTTTCCAGCAGCGGCAAGAATAGCCCGTGTTGCAGTGCGAGGGCATCAGGCACCCCGTCCCCAATGATCATCGACGACAACATGTTCTCTGACAAGATCTTGTTGTGGGGGTGGTCGAGGAACGTGGGGACGAGGCCATGCCTGCGAGCGACCTCGCCCAACTCACCGGCCCCACAGGGGAAGGTCGCCCCGGCAATGATGATGTTCATCAAGACCGTCCTTGCGTTGGAAGCCCGATCACGGCTGCGAGATCTTCAGCCTCGTATGGCTCGGGGACGTGGAAGGGTAAGATGACGCCTTGGATGCCGTCGCCGTCCTTCGGCCCGAGGATGTCCGGCCAGAGCTTCCGTCGCTCCTTCTTGAACGTCGAGAGCCGGTCGAGCAACTCCGGGGTGGTGTAATCGCCCGCGAGGGGTATTGCCATCGCCACCCGGGACGGGCAGACCTCGGCCACGAATCGGATGAGCGGCTCCCGCCACGGGCAACGCTCGTAAACGATCCTGAGGAGGTCGTCTGAGTACGACACACCGCGACGTTCGGCGGAGTGCAGCCCTTCCGACGCGAGTCTCTGCACGACCTCGTCTATGTAGGCTTGGTGAGCCGGTGAGACGACTAAGACGGCGGGGAAACAGCGTCCCGGCTCATGCAGCCAGAATTCCATCAATGTCTTGGGGAACCCCTCCACACCGGCTCGGCGGTCATGAGTGCAGACGGTGCGGCGGACGAGATCAAAACCACAAGCTCGCGCGACGTCGGCTAACGAATCGAACGTCATCAGGTTGGGCATCTCTTCTTGCCATTCGTGAGCTTGGCGGTACCGCTCCTCCCAGAACCGAGGGAAGGTGTCGAGAGCCGGTCGATCCAGGGCCAGCCTGTCGAAGACGTAGAGACGGCCACCGTGTGGGAGCAGACCAGCGGCCTTCTTGAGGTGCGGCACCACATCGCCGGTGTGGTGCAAGTAGTAGCTCATGACGACCGTGTCGGGCTGCCATCCTTCCGGCGGCGTCCAGACAAGGAAGTCAGCCTGCGAGATCACGCCACCGACGCCGATCTTGCGTTGCGCGTGGTCGGCCAACTCGGGGGACAGTTCGACGCCGTGGATGGATCGCGCGAACTGCTTCTCGCCTGCCAACGCCGCGATCAGGGTCCCGGTGCCGCAGCCAACGTCGAGAATACGGCAGCCGACCGGGAACCGACCGACATCGATCAACCACTGCGTGTCCTGATGTAGCCCGTGGCCGACGACGTGGTCGATGTAGAGGGCGGCGTCACGGCCAATAATCGGGCGGTCGGACATAATGTCTTCCTGTAGGTCTTGGAGCATGCACATCGGCGCCTCAAGCCAACCGCCCAGCGTAAGCCTCGTTAGCGAGGCTCGTCCGCAAGGCAAGCTGGCAGTAGTATGGTCGGTGGCTGTGGCGGAGGCAGATGGCCGCGAGTTCCCGGTAGAAGTTGACCACGGTGTCCAAGTCCGGCGGGTCGTGCTTCACAGAAGCACCGTGATCCCTGTGCAATACGTTGGCACCGGGCGTGATGCCGCGAGAGGCTAGTTCCTCGCAACCGGCCAAGAGATCGATGACCGGCTCAAGCCCCAGAACGAAGTTGCACCAAGACCGCCCCCAGCCGAAGACACCGACGCCCGCCGTCAGCGTGTCGAGATAGTGCTGCCGCCCGATCCTGTCCTTGCCGGTGCAGTGCCGCGAGAACGCGGCGGGGGTGAAGGCTTCAAGGTTGAAGACACCAACCTCGATCCCGCTCTCGCACATGACGCGGAGCAGGCCCAGGTCTTGCGGTGGTGCTGTGACGGCAACGACACCCTCAGCGAAACGGCCAGGATGCCTGCTGGTGATCGCGCCGGCGATGTCCGCGTAGATCCTTGCCTGAGCGTCGAGTTGGTGGTCCGCGAGATTGCCAGAGATGATGATGAGGTGAACTTCGTCCCGGTAGCAATCATCGGTGATGGCAAGCGCGACCGCCTCGGTGATCTCGCTGACGACGGCCTCCCTTACCGACGACCACATCTTGTCGGCGTCTTCCTCCCGGCGGAACTCAAGGGCGTGAAGGCGATCCACACCTCGCCCGACCTGTTTCTGAACCGTGTTGATGCCGCAGAATGTGCAGGGGCGGGTGATCGCGCAGTCGTGCCAGGGCCAGACGTTCATCTCGTTGTAGCCGCATGCACTCACCCAACGCGGTACGGGTCGTCCAACGGCGGTTTGCAGGCCATAGTATCTAGGTTGCGGGACGAACCTCACGCGGTCGAGCCGCTCACCGATCTCGGGCCGTGCAGGGGTGGCGAGGGTCAGCCGTTCACCCTTGTAGTCCACTATCGCAGACGCGCGTCCTTCGACAGGAGCCACCGCCGACACGCAGACGGTGTAGCCGTCGTCGCCCGTAAGAAACAACTCCTGGGGTCGGTCGAGACGGCCTCCCTGGATCAACGGCAACAAGCCACCGGGCGACGACGCCGGGACCAGCGAGTCAGGGGCAGGAAGGTTGTAGACGGCGTTCTGACGCTTGGCATTGACCTGAGCGGCGAAGCGAAGGGCGTCGGGGGTGAAGCGAACGCCGTGGGTCAGGACGTAGGCTTTCGTCAGGGACTCAACTTTCATGCTCACCTCCGTGTCAGGCCCGAACGGGTGACCGGCATCCACCAAACTAACGTTGCGACGACGTGGACGAGAGGGAACACGGTCAGGAACGTGATGCAGGCCAGAGTGGGCCGGCCCGACAAGACGGAGATGACGGTCGCCAAACAGAGTATGACGCCGACACCAGAGAGGAGGTTCACGCACCCCAGCAGCACGACCAGCGTCAACCACAGGATGGGAATCCCGTGGTACGCCAAGTAGTGAACTCCGATCAGGACGAGTGCTGATGGGTGACGGGCGAGGTGGCGCGACAGCGAGGCGATCCCCTTCATCCACCGCACCCTCTGGGTCAGCAAACTCAACCAGCTACTTCGTGAATCTTCTTCGCCGACGACCGTCGCCACTCGGAGAACACGGACTCGCCGACGCCGCGCCACCCATCCGAGGTACAGGTCATCGAGATACGAGTCCACAGTGGGGTCGAGGCTGCGGAGAAGGCTGGAAGAGACGATGAGAAACTGGCCGGGCAGGGTAATGCCGACCCCAGCCGTCCAGAGGAACGGGCGAATGATATGGTGGGACAGCCACTTGTCCACGGCGATGACCTTCGAGAGCAGTGTGCCGTCGTCCTTCCCCTCAACTACCCCGTAAGCGATGACCACCTTACTATTGAGTGCTTCTTCAAATGCACTCCGAACAACTGCGCGGCAACCGTCCCGGCTGACGGTGAAATCCGGGTCGCAGATCAGAAAGAGGTCGGCCTCGACAAGCTCTGCCAGCCGCCGGATTTTCGACAACTTCGTGCCGGGCGGCACAACAACTACGTCCTCTCCTTCGCACGGCAGCATGGGGGACTCACACAGCAAGACCGTCCGCGTAGCCGCGAACGCCTCGACCGCGCTGGCTACTTCACGGACGGCGTCGTGCGGCATCGACGCGGTCGTGCAACAGGCCACACACAAGGAGATGGGCGGTGCGTTGGTCGGTGTGGTCGCAGCCAATAGGCTGAGAGCATCAGCAGGTTCGGTTTTTCGCACCTGACCAGCCCTCTGGATTGGCTCGAAACCAGAGACAAGAGCAACAGGTCGAACCGCACGAAACCGAGAACCAAGGTATTGCGAAGTCAAGGGTTGCTTAAATTCCTGTCTTTCTGCCCACTACCTCTCTGCCCAGGATCTCACGGCAACTCCCCGCCCGAATCGACCCAGCACCATTCGGTCGCCCCGCCCGGGAACTTGAACCATCGCGACGAAGCGCTCCGCCGGTAGTTGCTTCGCCGCCTTCGACAGTTCCATGCTCCCGGGCCGGCGGATTTCTCCCCGGCGCAGCTCCGGCCGTGAGCGAGTCGGGCCGGCCTTCGCCAGATCAGCGAGTTGCCGAACACGCCTTGCGGCCTGAACACGGACTCCTCGAAGGTCTTCGAGGCGTCCTTGCCGATCGCGGAGCCGCAGCCAGTGGGTCGGGGGTCCTGCATCTCGCCGGATGCGCGATCAGGCGGGTCGCCTCGGGGCGGCTGAGCAGGGCTTCGATCCGGGCTTGCGGGATGCCGGGTTTGTCGCCCAGGGCGGCTTGACCGCTGCCAGGCGGGCCTTCCTGGCCGATCCGCACGCCGGCCAGGGCTTGAACGCTCGACCGGCACCCCGCGGCGGTCGAGCCGTTGCACCCCGGGGCCGAGCCGTCGCCGGGTAGTTCCTCGCCTGCATCCGGGCGATCGACTGGGCGGAGGTCCTGCTCTTCGGCGCTTCATCGCGTCGTATTCCTTGTCGAGCAGGGCGGTGAGGCTCATCCCCTCGTCGGCCAGCGGGATGAAGCCGGGCGCGGGGCGTAGCCGCCGGCCTCGGGGGCGTTGTTGCGGCCTTCACCAGGGCGCCCATCTGGTCGCGGAAGCGCGCGGGCGGCTCCCGGCGGGCCTGGGCGGCCAGCTTGGCTCGTTGTAGGGTTGGGGCTTCTCGGGGTCGATCACCTGCACGGCGACGAAGTGGATTAGCGCCGCGTCGGCCCTGCGGAATTTCTTCGCGATCGACGCGTAGTCGGGCGTGCCCTGGCCGTTGCAGGTCGCCGATCAGGACGACCAGCCGTCCGGCGTTGGACTGGGCCTCGAACCGGGCGTCGTCGAGGGCGTGGGTGAGGCCGTCCATGACCATCTCGGGGAAGTCGCCGCCGTCGCAGAGCCTTTGGCCGTGGGTCGCCACCTCGTTCAGCAGGGCCTTGCCGGCGGGCGACCGCGCGTCGACCAGCTTCATCGTCTGGTAGCCGGGGGGCCGTCCGCCCTGGATGTCGTTGTAGTACGACACGCCCACCTGGATCGTCTGGCGAGGGTCGCGGCTGGCGTCGTCGATGATCCGGCGGACCGTCCGCGCGACCCTCGGGAACTGCGGGC
Source organism: Isosphaeraceae bacterium (assembly GCA_046350035.1). GTDB lineage: Bacteria > Planctomycetota > Planctomycetia > Isosphaerales > Isosphaeraceae > CALLYK01. Next base: position 44,881 of record JAXMBD010000010.1, read on the forward strand.
CCATGCTCACCGTGTCGTCGATCACGAACAGGACCTGCCGGGCCGCGTCGAGCCGCTTGCGGATCGTGGTCAGCTCGGACTCGACCTTCGCGGCCTCGTCGCGGGTGGCGGGGCGGTCCCCCTCGGCCAGCAGGGCGCCGATGCCGGCGATGCGGAGGAGCTGGTTGTTCGTGGCCGGGTCGAGTTTCCGGGAAGTCGGGGTCCTCGTCGTCCTTGGGGCAGGAGGGGGCATCCGCTCACCGACGGGGGGAAGTCGATGCTGATGCCGTCGCCGTCGAGCTGTTCCTCGTAGATGGCGGGCGTGTCCCTGGGCGGCTCGTAGGCGTCGCGGGGGCCCTTGAAGATCCGGCCGGCTTCGTCGACGGGCTCGGCGTCGGGCCGGGTCGAGGGCGGTATCCCAGCGGATCGCCGTGCCGGCTGGGCATCGGCATCAGGAAACTCGGGACCCAACCCAGGACGGCCGAGGCGCGATCGGCACGGCCTTGCTGTCGGGGTCGAAGCGAGGCTCGGGGCCGATCAGGGCGAAGCCGTTGGCCTCGCGTACCGGAAGGCCAGGTCCAAATCCTTGCCGAGGCCCCCCGAGAAGTCCTCGCGGGGCCGGTGCGGGCGGGACTTCCAGGAACTCCTCGGCGCCGGCCTTCTTGAGCTGATGGCCGTGTTGATCACCACGGCCGGCATCGGCATGTTGACGCGGATCGACCTCGGCGGAGGGCGAGCCCAGGATCTCGCGGGAATCGGCCCAGCCGACGGCCGTCGTCGGGCGCGCGTTCCTGCGGGCGATTTGCAGCCAGGTGATCATGGTTCGGGATCGCCTTCCTTCGGCTTCTTCTCGTCGAGCACGACGCACGGTTCGAGGAATGCGGAACGAGGCCGACCCGGTCGGCTCGGCGTCGGGCGAGGGCGTGGGACGAGGCGAGAGCCCCTCGCAGGCCGACCAGGCCAATCGGCCCCGGGCGATCGGCGGCAACGCGGCGGGCGAGATGGGCTGGGCCGCGCCCTTGGTCACCTGGGCCGGCGTCGCGGCCTTCGGAACGGGGACGGGCACCGGTGCGGCCTTCGTTGCGGGGACGGGCGCCGTCACGGCCTTCTGGGCGTGGGTGCCGCCGCCTTGGGGGACCTGGGGCCATCGCCATCGCGTGGAGGGCCAGGAGCCAGGCCAGGCCGAATGCGAGTCGCCGGCTCATGCAAAGTCCTCCGTCAAGGCGCCGAACGGAGCAGGCCGCTGAGCGAGCCGGAGAGCCGCTTGGCGGGGTCTTCCAGCGGGTGGAATCGGGGCTTGTCGTCGCGGGCGGGGAAGGCGTCTTGCAGCATCTTGGCCAGCCGGGAACGGTCGGGCGCCGGGCCGACCCAGAAGAGGTCCCAGGTCGAGCCGGCGGGAACCCCGAGAACCGGTCCTTGCCCACGCCCACCACCGCCTCGCGGTAGCGTAATCCTGCCAGACCATCGCCACCGGCGGGTTGCCGCGGAGCCGGGGGAGATCCGCTCGCCCACCGACTTCACGGCCGCTTCCAGGACGGTGCGTCGGGGTCGGCGTCCGCGGGGAATGGCTTGAAGGCCTTCAGGGCCTGCGGGTCGAGCGCCGCCGCCTGGCTGAGCGACCGGTCGGCCGCCAGGATCAGCACGGTGCCGCCGACAAGCTTGTCGCCGCGGAGCCTGGCGAACGCCGCGAGTTCGTCGAGCACCGCCTTGCCCGACCGGGCCATGTCGTCGTTCCAGACGAGGACCACCAGCATCTGGCCGGCGAGCGGACGGTCGTCGACCAGGGCGACGTCGAGCGTGCCGAGCTTCTCCGGTTCCTTCACGTCGGGCGGGGTGATCGCCCGGGGTTCGAACCGGACGGGGGGGGCCGGCCCGCCGACCTTGTCGGTGCCGGCAACCTGATAGGCATGCTCGGCGGAGAGCTGGCCCGGCTCGATCCGCAGGGTCCTCGGGCCGTCGGCGGCGCCCGGGGGGCCTTTCAGGTCGACGTCGCCATCGGCTGTCGCCCGGTATTCGAGCGAGACCGGATCCTTGCGGGGGGCGGTGAGGGACAGCCTGACCTTCAACTCCGACGCCTTGCCGGCGTCGAGCGTGCCGGCCGGCTCGACCGACCAGGTGAGTTCGGCCTTCGGGTCGGGCACGCGGACCTTCCAGGCGGTGACCGACCCGGTGGCGAACCTGGGCCCGGGGGCGAACGAGACCTCGATGTCGCGGTCGCCCAGGCCGAGCCTCGACTGCGCGGCCGGGCGGCGTTCCAGGACGATCCGGGCCGACGCCTGGCCGGGGGCGAACTGCACGCGGCCCTCGCCCGACTGGCCGGTCACCGAGTAATCGGTCGCCTGCCGGGCGGTGCCGCCCAGCCGATAGGCCAGCGAGGTCGGCGACGTTACCGGCCGGTCGAGGCGGAACTCGATCGTCACCTTGTCGGCGCGGTCGTTGAAGGCATCTTCCGAGCCCTGCACCGTGACGATGTAGGGGGGCGGCGGCGGGCCGAGGCGGGTCACCTCGATCGGGATCTCGACCGTGGCCCGGTCGAGTTCGATCCCGGCATCTTCCGGGACCTTGGCGGTGGCGACGATCTGCGACGACTCGGTCCGCGGCTCGCCGCGGTCGGGCGCGGCCGAGAACGGCCGCTTCCGAAGCACCAGGGGGGTCGAATCCCGCTCGCCGATGGCGATCCGCAGGGTGTTCTGCCCCGACTCGGCGACTTCGTAATCCTGGCCGATCAGGGCATCGCCGCCGAGGTCCAGGTCGATGGCGATCGGCCGGAGCGCCGGCGAGCCCAGCCGGGCTCGGATCGTCACGCGATCGGCCCTGGCGAACGACTCGGGCTCGACCGAGAGGGCCAGCTTCGGCGGCGGGCTGGCCGGGAAGAAGACGTAGGCGGCGGCCGAGGTGAGCATCAGGCCCACCGCGTAGGCGGCCCAGGCCCCGGCGATCTTGATCTCGGAGGGCATCGGGCGGGGCCTCGCTCAGTAGTAATCCTCGGGGCGGTTCGATCGCGGCTTTTTGGGCGCCTCCGGCGCGGGCTTGCGGGGCGCCTCGCGTTCCGGCTCGGGCCTGGCCTGCGGCCTGGGCTGGGGGCGGGGCGGGGCGTCGTCGAACTCCTCGGGCCAGCCGCCGGCGTCGGCCCGCGGGGGGGCCGGTCGCGGTGGAGGGGCGTTGTACGGGGGCGGCTGCTGGGGCCGCGGTTCGACGACGTCGACCGGCGCGTACTCCGCCTGGTGGAACGCGGCGCCCGGGTCGATGCCCCCTTCCGGGTTCCGCAGGCCGCAGACCTCCTCGGCCACGAGCTTCCATTGCTCGATCAGCGAGCGGGCCAGGCCGCGGACCCCCACGGCCAGCAGCAGGATCGGCAGCACCTCGGCGAGCGATACCAGCAAGGGGAGCGCGACCTCGCGATACGGGATCGTGTTCCGCTCGATCCGCAGGTTCCACAGGGCCCCGGCGAAGCCGATCGCCGGGACCAGGAAGGCGACGATCCAGGCGAGCTGCCAGGTCCAGACCTGCTTCTCCAGGATCATCGAGCCGGTCCGGGCGATCTCGGTGCGCTGCTCCTGCGTCGAATGCCGGCGGTGGAGCCGCCGGCAGGCGTCGTCGACCGCGTCGACCGGCCATCCCGACCGCTTCGCGTCGGCCGAGGACCGGCAGGCTTGCAGGGCGCGGTCCCAGCCGAGGATGCGGAGCGCCTCCCCGATCAGGGTCGCGATCGCGACGATCGCGAGGCCATGGGCGAAGGCCATCGGCCCGCCCAGCACGCCGCCGATCCCGCCGTCGAGCAGGCCGGCGAACCCGGCGCCCGCGAGCAGGGCGGCGGCGAGGGCGCCCAGCAGCAGGCCCGGCCAGGTCGGGAACCGCGTCGGCAAGGGGGGCCGGTCGAGTCCAGTCGCGCTCATCCTGGGATCACTCCACGTCCACCACGGCCGGATAGCTCACGTCGGTCGGGGTCCGCAACCCGGGCCGGATCAGCCGCTTGACCCGGTGCGACTTGTCCGGCCCGTACTCGTTCACCGTCACCCAATCGCGGCCGAAGTCGCGGAGCGAGGTCGGCTCGAAGGTCGTCAGCTCGAAGTTGTCGGCGAGCAGCCGGGCCAGGATCCGGCCGATCTCCTCGACCTCGGCCGGTCGGGGCGGCGGGCCGGCGAGGTCCCAGAACGAGCCGAAGAACCGCTCGGCGGCGAACCGGAGCGTGTCCTCACCATCGACCCGGGCGGCCGGCCACTCGGCGAGTTCTTCCGAAAGCCGCGCGGCCTCGGGCCAATCGGCCTCGGCGGACCGTACCCGCCCGCAAAGCTCGGCGAAGTGCAAGGCGGCGGGCCGGCCGAGACCACGAGCACCGGCGACCTTCCTTCTTGCCCTGCCCCCGAAAAGCCGAGCGCCCCCAGGCGGACCTGGCCCACGTCGCCGCCTTCGAGGAACCGGGTGCCCGAGACGTTCACGCCCTCCTCGGCCAACCGACCTGAATCGGGCGGGTTGGCGAACGACCAGGACGCCGGCAAGATCGCCAGGCCGTGTGCCATGGCCCATCGCCTGGCCGATTCCTGGACCTCATCGAGTGCTTCGGCGGGCATGGCCCGCGACCGGCTCGCCCTGACGATCGAATCGAGCAGGGCCGCCAGGTTCGAGCCTGGGCTACCCGTCAGGCCGAGGGCCGAATCGATCTCGGCGTGCAGGATGTCCCAGGCGGCGTTCGCGAGATCCGCGCCCGCCGACCCCGCGATCCGTTCCAGTTCGACCGCCGCGGCGATCGGCGATCCGGGCGGGGGATCGCCCAGGCTGAACTCGCCGCGGACGAGGTCGGGGGCGATTGCATACCGGAACCGGCCCGGGGGGGACTGTCCGAACGGCACCCCGGGGAGTGCTTTCCAGGTCGCGCCCGGGATCGATCGCGACGCGGCGCCCTCGGGCCAGTGGGCCGACCCGCCGGGGCCGACCCGGGGCCAGACCTCGCACCATCCGGCGGCGGTGATCGCGCCGAGCAGCGATCGGGCCGGGTCATCGGTACCGGCCTTCGCCACCAGGCGATCGAAGGCGTCGGCCCCGTCGCCCGACCGCGCCCAGAGGCGGAACCGCTCGCCGACTTCCCGGGAGCGGGCCCGGAGCTGGTCGGGCCGGGCGAGCAGGCCGGGCAGCTCGGACCGCCAGTCGCCGAGGGTCGGGATTTCCGAAGGGGGGCCTGGCCGAGCCATCGGGCCCAGGCGAGCGTCTCGGGCGAGGGGCGGGGCCCAGGCTCATCTCGACCTCGCCCGGCAGTTCGCCCACGCCGAACCGGACGACGCGGAGCAACGTGCCCGCCGGGACTGGCCCGATCGCCCATCGGATGAGCGTGCCCGGGGTGGTGCTTTGGGGCCGGAGCGTCTCGCGCTCCAGCTCCGGCGAGAAGGCCACCCCGGAATCGACCAGGCCGGCATGGATGGCGACGGCCAGCTTGTGGAAGGCGTTCGCCAGCGGGTCCTTGGGGGCGCCGGGAGCGGTCGTAAACCGCCACGAAGGCGGCCCGGGCCGCCTCGGGGTCGACCGGGCCGGGACGATCGCCGTCGCCCCGATGGGCGAGGTCCCAGGGCATGGCATCGGCGGTGGCCCAGCCTTCCCAATGGGGGTCAATCGCGCGGAGGCCGTCGATCAGCGGCTGCACTTCTTCCAGGCGGCGGAGCAGGGGGGAATCCCAGTGGGCGGGGATGCGGATCCAGCCGGCCGGCTCGACGACGGTGCCGTCGGGGCCTTTCAGGGCCAGGCCGGGGACTCCCCGGAGCGGCCCGGCCTGGCGGGCGTTGCCGTCGCGGGCGATCCGCCAGCCGTCACGCGTCGGCCCTTTCCCGGTGGGCGGGACGAACTGGAACGTCCGGCCGAGTTCGGCCAGGAAATCGGCGGCGGCGGGCACCTTCTCCAGGGCCAGGGCCGAGGCCCGCTGGACGCCTTGCCAGAACCGGCCGAGCGACTCGGGGTCGTCGCGGATCGCCGTCCACGCCGAGGCGAGTTCGGGTCGGGAATTCAAGTCGGCGGCGACGCGGTCGAACAGTTCGGCCAGCTCGGGCTGGTCGGATCGGATCGAGGCGGCGAGGCGACGGGCCAGGATCGGGGCGTCGGCCTGGCGCCGGGGCGTCTCGATCCGGGCGTGGCGGATCACCCGGCGTTCGGCCCCCTTCGCCACCACCAGGCCGGGGGTGATCACCCGGCACGGCCGCCCGTCCGCCAGCACCTCGTCGAGGCGGGCCATCCCGGCGCGGGGGGTTCGGACCACCTCGATCGACTCGGAAGGGCTGTCGAGCAGGCGCTTGCCCAGCCGTTCCAGCTCGTCCCACGCCGGATGGTCCGCGGCGAGTTGGAGGCTCGCCAGGCGATCGGCCAGGGCGAGCAGGACCAGGTGGCCGGCGGCGGCCACGTCGTTGGGCGGGTTGCGGGCCGCGGCGTCGTGCAAGGCCGAGTCGAGCCCCGCCTCGTCGATGGCCCCCAGGGCCTTCTGGAATTCCAACAGGAGCAGGGGGATCCAGGGTTGCGGGCCGCGGCGGATCTCCTCGGCGACGGCCTTGAGCGGTCCCTTCGGGTCGCGTGCGGCCCGGCCGTCCCCCTCGGGCCAGTCGGCCGCCTCTCGGAGCCGGTCGAGGGCCCGGGCGCAGCGATCGAGGTGTTCGGCCGCCTCGTCGGCCAGGGGCCCGGCGGGGATGGAAGGCCGATCGGCGGAGCCGTCGATCAGCCAGGCCCGGATCCGTCGGCAGTCGTCGGCCAGGGCCGGCACCCGCCGGAGGTTCGCCTCCGATTCGGCCTGGAGGTCGGCGTCCCAGCTCAGGGGCTCCCAGGCGGCCAGCGCGGCCCCCTGCGCCAGCCAGGCGGCGGCCTGCTTGCGGGCGGGCGGCTGCAACGCGGCCGGGTCGCCCAGCCCGCCCCAGCCGGAGCCTTCCGAGGCCGCCCCCTCGATCCCCAGGGCAGCATCGACGGCGCAGTGCAGGACGAACGGGAGCCGGTCGGCCCCGGCCGGCGAGGGACGCGTCGGGGTCCCGTCGAACGCCGCCCGGAATCGCGACTCGATCCGGTCGAGCCGGTCGAGGGCGGCCCGGGTGAGGCCCTGCCGCCCCGGCTTCTCGCGGATATCCTGCTGGATCCGGCGGACCTGGTCGGCGATCCCCGGGATCCACTCGTGGCGGAGCGAAGGATCGATCACCTCGTCGCGGAGCCGCCGGGCCAGCTTGCGGGCCTGCTCGGCGCCGTCGGGCGTGCCCGGGGCCCGGACCGAGCAGGCCCAGAGCACGGCCAACCGGAGCTGGCGGATCCCCTCGTCGATCCAGGGCGCCGTCATGATGGTGGCCATCCCGCCTCGCCGCCCGGGGGGTGGATGGGCACGCTTCGCCCCCTCATAGCTTGCCGCTCTGCACGGGTGCGATGTACACGGCTTTTTGCAGCTCCTCGCCGACGACCTCCTCGCCCGAGGCGCCCTCGTCGCGCATGCGGAACCGGTGGTCCTCGGTGTCGTAGCGGATCACCAGGGGCCCGCGGATGACCTCCTCGAAGTGGAATCGGAGGAACGGCCGGGGCTCGTCGTCGCCGGGCCATCGCCGGGCGAGGAAGACGTCCTTCTGCATCGGGGCGTCGTCGAAGCCGTCGGCCTCGGGCACGGGGAGCGGCTTCTCCGAGAGCTGGTCGTAGTCCTCGTGCTCGTGGTAGAGCGTCCGGTGGCCGCCGGCGGTGGGATCCCAGATGGTCACGTCGAACGGCAGCTTCGCGTTGAGCCGGCGGTCGAAGTCGATCTCCAGGTTGGCGGCCGCGGTGATCAGGCGGAGCGCCAGGGCGGCGCCCTTGGCGACCGAGTTCTTCAGGTCGGACTCGCCCACCTGGGCGATCCGCTGGTGGATGAACGGCACCTGCAGCTTCTCCTCGATCATCCGCCGGACGGTCGGGTACCGCGAGGCGTTGCCGACGACGTACACCCGGTGGACCTCGCCGCCGGGCGAGTCGGGCCGGCCCAGCTTGGCGGCGATCATCCGGTTGGCGTACTCGATCGACTGCTCCAGCGGCTCGGCGATCAGGGCGTCGATCTCCTCGCGATGGATCTCGATCCCCTGCAACGCGGCGTCGATCCGCTGGCCGCCGCCGGCCCCCCCGCCGCCCGGCCCGCCGGACGAAGGGCCCCGGAGCGATTCGAGCAGCTTGCACAGCTCGATCATGGCGCCGCCGCCGGCCTTGTGCTTGTACGGGTTCTCGCGGCCCAGGTTGATCTTGAACTGCTCGGCGAGCTGCCAGAGCAGCTTGGTCGCCTCCATCCGCCGCCGGCCTTCGCCCTGCGCCAGGTTGTCGCGGGTGAACTCGGTCGGCACGGCGGCGTTGATCTCGCGGCGGTGGTCGTCGAGCCAGGCCGCCAGCTCGCCGGCCTGAGCCGGCATCTCGGGGTAGGGGAGCTTCGACTGGCCGGCCAGGCGGGACGCCAGCCGCGCCTTGAGGACGCGGAAGGCGGCCGTGGTGATGTCGTCGCCGCCGAAGGCCCGGTGGCCGGTGCGCCCCAGCACCTGGATCTCCAGGCGGGAGGTCCGCCGGGCCTTGCGCTTGTTCAGGTCGCCGCGGTGGACCCGCGCATGGACCAGGGCGATGTCGGTCGTGCCGCCGCCGCAGTCGTAGACGAGGAGGTTGAGCCCCTCGGGGTACAGGTAGTCGAGCAGGTCGAGGCCGCCGGGGGCGTCGAGGAAGTCGCGGTAGAGGAAGTAGAACGCGGCGGCCGACGCCTCGTCGATGATCAGGTGGGGGAGCTCGGGGTTGACCAGCTTCGAGGCGTCGTAGATCCGCGATTCGGCGCCCAGCGACCGCCGCCATCCCTGGACGACCGCCTGCCGGAGCTGGCCGATCTCGTAGGGGGAGAACGTGGTCGGGTGGGTGATCGACAACTGCCGGGGGACCTCCAGCTTCTCGCGGTGGAAGAACCGGAACAGCTCGGAGAGGAACAGCTCGGCGGGGAGGGTCTTCGAGACCGAGTGGCGCTGGCCGCCCAGCCAGATCGGGTGGCGGGTGTCGGGGTCGGCCTCGGCCAGGATCCGCTTGGCGCCCAGGACCAGCCAGCCGCTCGCCTGCGATAGGGCGCTCTCGCCGACGAAGCACTCGGCCTCCTCCATCCGGTCGGGCTCGTCCTCGGGCGCCGGCTCGAACTGCGTCAGGCGGAGGGCCGACGGCACGGGCGGGCAGCCGGCGCGGCCCTCGACGTTGATCACGTCGACGTCGCCGGCGTGGCCGACCGCGTGCGCGTGCAGGCCGACCAGGGTCGTGTTGGTGTTCCCCAGGTCGAGCGCGACGTAGCCGTCATACCGCCGCATCGGCGAGGCCGGCTCCAAATGCAGGTGGAGCGAGCCGACGCTCGGCCTCGCGGCGCCCCCCAGCCCGGCGTCGGGCACGGCCAGGACCTCGACCTCGCGGTTGATGCCGTCCTCGCCGGCCTCGGCGGCCTCCTCCAGGAATTCGGGGTGGTTGGTGTCGACCTCGACATCGAGCGTCAGCTTGTCGTCGGCCTTCACGACGGCGGCCAGGCACTTGCACCGGCGCCTCGCCAGGGCGGCCGGCACCTGGTCGTAGGGGATGCCGTGCGCCTTGAGCTGGCGGAGGACCTCGTCGGCCTCGCCGAGGAAAGGCTCATCCTTGCCGCGGCGGGCGGAGATGTCGAGGTACGAGGCCGAAGACGGCCAGTGGAGCACCAGCAGGTAGGGGGCGTTGGCGTCGCCGGGCGGGCTCGCCAGGAGCTTGGCGGCGGCCTCCTGCGACCACCGCCGCTTGCCGACGCGCTGCCAGATGTCGGGGATGCTGATATCCATGATCGGCGGATCTCGGGGAGGTCGGGTCAGGCGAGCGCCCGCAGGATCTCCTGGAAGAAGGCCGGCGGCACGGCGTCGACGTGGTCCTCGGCCTCCTTCAGCATGGCGAGGCCGGCCTCGAGGTACTCGATGTGCTCGTTGGCCCGCCGGGAGACCGACAGGGCGGCGCGGTGGCAGGCGACCTGCACCTTCCGGGGCATCACGGCGCGGTAGTCGCGGTCGAGCAGCTGCACCTCGTCGTCGCCGGGCGGGAACAGCGGCGGGTCGTCGAAACGCAAGGCCGGGTTGAGCCAGGAGGGCTCGGCCAGGTCGCTGTCCTTCAGGGCCTCCCAGGCCCTCAGGGGGCTGGGCCAGCCGTCGATGCGGACCTCGCCCAGCGAGCCCTCGGCGGAGCGGAGCCTGTCGGTGATCCAGGCGAACACCGACGGCACCATCTCGGTGCGGAAGAGCATCAGGGCCATGTCCTGAAGCACCTTGGCATACTCGCGGTGGGCCGTGCGGAGCTTGGCGCGGTCGAGCCGGAGCGTCCTGGGGCAGAGGGCCTCGAGGAATTCCTGCTCGAGTTGCTCCATCACCTTGATCGTGGGCGCCTCGACGACGGCCGGGTTCTCGCCGAGCTCCTGCCGGGCCGCCTGGAGCCGGACCTTCCACTGGACGGCCCTGCGGAAGCCGTCGGTGGTCGTCTGCATCGCGTCCTGGGCCGACCGGACCATCCTCGACAGCTCGGAGCGGATCGACCGCAGCTCTTCGTCGACGGCCCGGCGGACGGCCCCCTCGACCTGCTCGGCCAGGGTCTCGCCGATCACCTCGCGGACCTTGCCGATGCCGCCGTCGCGGATCACCTCGCGGAAGGCGTCGGCCAGCTTCTCGTGCCTCAGGAACCCCTCGGGCAGGATCGGCCGGCCGTCGTCGCCGACCTCCAGCTTCAGGCCGATCCGGTAGTCCTCGGCGGTCGGCTCGCGGAGCCGGCCCCCCTCGCCCAGCAGCCCCTTGTAGAACTCGTTGCCGACGAGCAGCACCTGCTCGGGCGGCACTCGGTTGTCGCCCAGGGTCTTGGCGATGTTGTCGAAGATGTTCACCGTGCCGCCGGCCGTGCCGTAGTGGTCGCGGGCCAGGCCGTCGAACCGGGTGAAGATCATCCAGACCCGGCCCTCCATCCGCCGGAATTTCTGGCCCATCTTGGCCAGCAGGTCGTACGCCTCCTTGGCGGCCACCTGCTCGCTGCTCTGGAACACCAGGGCGCCGTCGAGCTGCGGCAGGAAGCTCTCGGTCAGCAGGTCGTCGGAGACCATCCGGGCCCCCAGGCCGGGCAGGTCGATCAGCTCGATCTTGGGCGAGATCGCCTCGGTCCGGAAGCCGATCTCCACCTCGCTGAGCAGCAGGTAGGGCCAGGCGTCCTGCTCCTTGGGGTGGTTGGTGTATTCCTGCCGACGGGCGTACTCCCCTTCCTCCTCCTTCGCCGGGGTGGCGACCAGTCGCCCGTACTTCTTGTGGCTCAGCAGCAGCCGGGCGAAGAACCGGTAATCCTCGGCCTTGTCGTTGAAGCCGCCGAACCCCGTGTCGCCGTCCTTCTCCCGGGCGAGCTGCTCCTGGATCCGCGCCAGGATCGACTCGTCCGGGTCGGCCGGGTTGAAGCCCAGCAGCTTGCAGAGGTCCTGCCGGCGCCGGGCGTACTGCTCGCGGGTCATGTAGCGGAGCTGGACGGTATGGCCGGGCTGCCTCGCCGGGCTCGATCCGCCGAGCCGCGTCACGTTGCTGGTCATCGGCGCCCCGCCGCCGCCGGTGCTGGGGCCCTCGCCCGACTTGGCGTTGAGGATGCTGTTGAGCGTCGACGACTTGCCGACCTGCGACCGGCCCAGGAAGCCGACGTAATAGCGGGGCCGCTCGATCTGGGCCTTGAGCGCGTCGAGCCGGTCCCGGAGGCCGGCCATGTCCTTGCGGTCCCAGAGCTGGGGCAGCCCCTGCTTGATCTTGAGGAACTGCGCCTCGACCAGGTCGAATTCGTCGGCCTGGCGCTCGGTCATCAGCTTGCACAGCGAGCGATCGATGGGCATCGACTGGCCTCGATGGGTCGGTTGCGGGTCGCCGCCCGGCTCAGCGGTCGCCGCCCGGTCGGGCGTCCTGGATCCTCACGGGCCAGCCCTCGACGTCCTCCGCCTTGATCCGCGCCTTCTCCTTGGTCGCCGGGTTGCCCAGGATGAACGCCTGGGCCTTGCCGCCGGGGCCGCCGTCGAGCTCCCAGACGATGAGCTGGTGGATCCCCTTGTTCCGGCGGGCCTGCCAGGCGTCGATCTGGTCGAGCTCGAACGAGCGCACGAAGGTCACCCCGTCGCCGGACAGCGGGATTTCGTACCAGCGGGGGGGCGAAGGCTTGGGCCGCAGCGACCCCGACTCGCCCGCCAATGAGGGATCCTCTCCGCGGATCCGGGCCGGCAGGTCGAACTCGTCGAGATCCTTGTACTTCTTCAGCTCGGCGTCGACGTCCTCCGGCTCGATCGGGAACTTCATCCAGACGCGGGACGGGTTCGAGCCGGCCGGCTTGAAGAAGCTGAACGTGACCACGTTGTTGGTGATCGTGAAGGCGCCGTAGCGGTCGATCAGGACCATGCTGCCCAGGACCAGCTTCCGTTCGGACAGCTTCTTGCTGACCAGCGGGTTGGCGAACATGTCGGGGTCGGCCAGGATCTCGAAGAGACGCTTCTGATTGCCCGGGAAGTCCTGGACCACGATTTGCCAGTAGGTGTTCTCGGGGGGGACGTCGATCTTGAGCTCGGGCCGGTCCTTCTCGCCGTCGAACGACCGGACGACGAACTGGACGGGCCTCTGGTCGGGGTCGGCCTGCGTGACCCCGTGGATCAGGTAGCGGCCCGGCGTGATGATCTTGATCCGCCCGTCGGCCCCGCCAGGGGCGACCGTCTCGACCCTCCTCGCCTTGGTCCTGGCGCTCTCGTAGACGATGTCCAGGTTCTTGAGCGCGAAGGGGCCGCCCAGGTTGAGCCTCCAGGCCCCCTTCTGGTCGGCAACCATCGACGTGCGGTCGGCCTCGTCGCCGCGGGGCAGGGTGCCGTCGGTGATGAACCGCTTGAGGATCTCGTAGGCCTCGGCGTTGAGCTGCTCGGCGCGGACGCGGCCGGCGGGGAACTCCTCGCGGGCGCCGATCAGGCCGGCCTCCTGCAGGACCTTCGTGGCGCCGAGCTGCACGCGGGTCTCGATGGTCTTCGCCTTCGAGTCGGGCTCGGCGTCGGCCACGATCACGAGCGTCTCGGTGGCGCGGACGGGCTCGGCCTGGGTCGGCACGACGGCCGCCTCCTGGGCGGGGGCGGCCGTCGCGATCGCCAGGGCGGCCGCGATCAGAAATAGCCGAGGCCGGCCAATCGCTTCAGCCATGGTGCGGACTCCTCGGGTTTGGGCGATCGGCCGTATTGCAGGTCGAACAGCTTCTCGTGCGCGGCCTTCAGCTCGGCGGCCTTCCTGCGGGCCTCGGGCCAGGCCATCCCCGACTCGTGGGCGACCCGGGGCAGCTCCTCGCCCAGCCGGCCCAGGCGCGATTGCGTCCCTTCGGTCAGTCGATGGAGGCATTCCAGCTCGGCCTTCTGGCGGCCCTGGCGTTCGTTGAGCAATCCGGGCTGGTAAAGGGCTTCCAGCAGCTCGGCCTCTTTCCAGGGGTCGTTCTCGGCCTTGAGGTAATCGATCAGCAGGGGCTGGAGCTTCGACGACGGGGGGCATTCGGGGCAGATCGGGTTGCCGCCCGACTCGACGCCGGTCGGCCAGAGGAAGTAGGCGAGCGCCGGGATCGCCAGCAGGGGGACGATCGCCGTCGCCGCCCAGATTAGGTTCCGCATCGGGTGCGGGCCCGACGGCCCCTTGCCCGAGATCTGCTCGATGAAGTGGCGGCTGGGCCGGGCCGGCCCGGTTTCCAGGGCGTCGGCGAACTCGTCGGCGGTGGCGAACCGGCCTTCGAGGGCGTCGCGGAGCACGGCCCAGACCTCGGCGCGGGTCCAGTCGGCCTCGTCCCGGCTGGGGATCGTCCGCAGGACGCGGTCGCCGGGGGCCAGGACCCAGGCGATCAGCCGGGCCGCCGTGCGGAGGTCGGACCGGGGATCCCAGCCGCTCCCCAGGACGCGGTCGGCCGAGTCGGCGAAGCGGTCGGCCAGCTTCGGGTAGCGTTCGCGGTCGAAGCTCCGCTCGTTGATCCATTCCGGGGGCTTGTCCCAGAGGTCCCGGAACGGGTCGGTCGGCGTCATCCAGGGGGGGAGCAGGCCGCGGAACCGGACGAAGCCGACGTCGGGCAGGAGGATCCCGTGGTCGGCCGAGGGGGCGAGGATCACGCTCGACGGCCGGAGCAGGCCGACGCCGATCCCTTCGCGATGGATCCGGCCGATCGTGCGGAGCAGACCGACGGCCGCGCGGTCGAGGCGGTCGAGCTCGGGACCGTCGCGGAGCCCGGCCTTGCCCCGGCGGTGGAGGCTGTCGCGGAGGTCGGCGAAGGTGTCCAGGGGCGGCGCCGGGCCGTCGCCCAGGTCCATCTCGAACCGGCCGTCGCGGCCGTCCTTCTTGACCCGCTTCCAGGCGGGGAAGGGCCAGCCGGAGGTGTCCACGTCGCGGGCGTCGAGGATCGAATCGACCCCCGGCTCGACGTCGCGGACGACACCTTCGCGGTCGATGTTCCGGTCGGAGCGGAGCGATTCCCAGCGATTCTCGCCGACGACGCCCCAGGCGATGACGCCCCCGACCGGCTCGCGAATCGCCATCGTCGCCACTCCGCGGCCGGCCCGCTCCACAACGATCGCGGGCCGGATCCCGATGATCCCATCCGATCAGACACGAAGGTGGATGCCGAAGTCAAGCACCAAAGGGCCCAGTTCACTCGCGCGATAGGATCGCGGCCGCGCCGACGGCCACCGCGATCGCGATCAGCACCGCGGCGGCCAGCCCCACGATCCCCATCGCCATCCCGGCGACGGCCAGGCCCCGACCCCGGATCGCGCCGCCGGACCGGCCGATCCGGGATAGCGCCATGCCGCTGAACACCAACCCCAGCAGGCCGGCCAGGCCGCCCAGGGCCAGGATCGCCAGGCACAGGGCCCCCACCGCCGCCTCGTCGGCCCGGGCCGCGGCCAGGACCCCGGCCGCGGCGAAGAACCCGAGCGCCCCGAGCAGCGAGGAAAGGCCCCCGGCGAAGCCCGCGATCGCCAGGCCGCTGGTCGGGCCGGCCGGCGCCGGGGCGAACGCGATCGGCGAGCGGGCCGTCGCCGAGGGCCCCGGGTTGGGCCCCGGCGCGGCCACGCCCGGGCGGAGGCCGTCCACCGAGGCGGCGTCGATCCAGTCGGGCAGGCCATCATGCCAGACCAGCGTGCCGTCGGGCAGCTTGCCCGCCCCGGCCAGCAGCGCAGCTCGGCGAACGGCAGGGGGCCGACCGGGGCGCCCCCCTGCTGTAGAACCAGGGACGCTCCGAACCCTGGGGCGCCGGCGACGGCGGCCGCGCGAGGGCCCGGCCGGATGCCCTCGACCCAGGGGCCCTCGATCACCGTCGCCGCGATCGGGGCCGGCCCCGCCGGCGAGGGTGATGGTGCCGGCGACGGCGCCGCGATGGCCGGCGCGGGGGGGAACAGGTCGGCCAGGCTGCCGGCCTGGATCCAGCCGGCCTGATCCTTCGAAAGCTGATGGAACCGCGCGATCTGGCCCCGGTCGCGCAGGTCGCGGAGCTGCGCCAGGTTGAACGGGCCCTGAACCCGGCCCCGATTGCGGACGTACCAGCCGTCGCCTGCCGACATCCGAGCGCCCCCGGGCCCGTGCGTTTCGTTCGACCTCGATCCTATTGCATCGGATCCGCTCAGGGAAGCCGTTCGCCGTCCGGCCCGGTCCGGCGGCGGAGGAACAACAACTTGCCCGGGGCCATCGCGGCGGGGTCGGTCAGGGTGGCCTTGCGGGGGCTGCCTTCGAGCCGGCCGACGGCCCTCCAGGCGGCCTGTTCGCCGTCCCGATGGGGGACCAGCAGTTCGCCGTCGGCCCCGGCGGCCGGGGCGGCGATCCGGGCGGCCCATCCCTCCTCGTCATCGCGGTCGATCCAGCCGACGGGCGTCGGCTGGGAGAGTAGCCAACGCCGCCGGGCATCCTCGTTCTGCTGGCAGGCCCGCTGGATGTCGTCCCACTTGAAGGTTTCGAGGAACCGGGCGGCCTCGGCGCGGCTCGCGTCGATGTTCACGTCGGGGTTCATCCAGGAGATCGTCTCGAACCGTCGCTTCAGCTGGTGCAAGTCGTCCCGTCGGGGCGCCAGGGCGGCCTTCAGGCCGGCGCTGCCCTCCTCGGCCGCCTCGACCAGGCCGTTGAGGAACAGGATCTTGCAGAGCGGATCCATCTCGGGGTCGACGGCGATCTTGCGGGCGGCGTTGATCATGACCGAATCCCACCGGGCCAGCGTCGATTCCTGCTGGAGTTCGCGCTTGAGCGACCGGGCGACCTGGGTCTGCGGCGACCAGTCGTTGTACTGGATCAGGTTGGCGGCGATCGCCTTCTTCTTGGGGGCCTCGTGGCCGTCGTAGTCGAGGATGTACGCCAGCTGGAAGCTCGCCTTCGTGGGCGGGTTGGACACCGAGTAGTACTTGCGGAAGCCGCTGCCGTCGGTCGTCTGGTACTTGATCATCCAGAGGGGGTCGATGACCAGGTCGGAGAGCAGCTTGGAGGTGAGCTTCGCCTTGAGGCCGCCGTTGGGCTCATTGCGGCGGGTGATCGCCTGGAGGTAGGCCTGGTAGTCGTCGATCCGGGCGCGGTCGGGGAGGTTCGGCGCCCGGCCGCGAAGCCGCTGGAGCTGGTCGATCCGCTGCCGGGCGGCCTCGGGCGAGACGGGCTCGCGCATGCCGGCCCACGGCCGGGCCAGGTTCGACCAGCCCAGGGCCGCCTCCCAGCTCGACCGCTCGTCGTCGCCGAGGGCCCGTCGGGCGTCGGCCTGGTAGGGGGTGCCTTCGTAAGTCCTGGCCAGCTCGGCCAGGGCCGAGGCGTACTCGGCCGGGTCGATCGGCTGGCGGCCGACCACCAGGGTCAACTGGGCGGCCGCCGACCGGCGGCGGGCCCTCGCGTCGGCCAGGCCGCGGAGGCCCCGGATCCGCTGCTCGATCTTCGACGACTGGAGGCGGACCTCCTCGCTGACCGGCCCCGAGGCCGGCATCAGCCGTTTCCACTCCTCGGCCAGGCGTTCCACCGACGCCGAGGCCGCCGGCCCGGCCGACCCCGCGGGGGTATCCTCCAGGGCCAGCAACTCCCCTTCGAGCAGCTTCAGTTCGG
Organism: Isosphaeraceae bacterium; assembly: GCA_046350035.1. Lineage (GTDB taxonomy): Bacteria > Planctomycetota > Planctomycetia > Isosphaerales > Isosphaeraceae > CALLYK01. The sequence continues at coordinate 61,926 of JAXMBD010000010.1, forward strand.
GCAAGATCTCGCGGTCGAGCCGGTCGAGTTCGGCCCGCTTCCGCCCAGACCAGCCGGCGCCGGCCCGGTCGACCCGGTCGCGGCTCGGGGCGGTCCTCGCCAGCTTCCGGGCGGCGGCGATGGCGGGCGGCTCGGCCTCCGAGGGGGCGCTGGTCGATCTCGGCCAGCTTCGCCGAGAACCTCGAGGCGCGGTCGGCCTCCTCGGCGCGGAGCCGTTCCACCCCGGGCCAGACGGCGATCACCTCGGCACCCTTGAGCGACGCCGGCTCGTCGCGCTCGTAGCCGGCCAGGAGCGACTCGACCTCGTCGATCCGGCCCGAATCGACCGCCTTCTGCAGCGATTCGGCGACCGCCAGCGCCCGCGCGGATCGGGCCTGCTCCAGGTAGATGACGATCGAGATCGCCCCCAGCATCACGGCCGCCGCCGCGCCCGCGACCATCAGGATCGCCTGCTTGCGGCGCTCGCCCAGCTTCAGGTCGGCGATCCGGTCGAGGTAGGACTTCTCCAGGTCGGGGGGGACATCCCGCCCGCAGGCGATCAGGTCGTCGTGGAGCCGTTCCAGGTCGGGGCGCCTGGCCCTCGCGTCGAGGCCCTCGCGGATCGCCGCGACGGCGCCGTCGTAGCGGGCCTGGTCGGCCTCGCGGCGGTCCTCCTGGTCGATCCAGGCGAGGTCCCCCTCGGCGCGTTCGAGCAGAGGGTGGCCCGGCTCGAGCCGGGCGAACTCGGAGGCGGCCCGCCAACGCTCGCGGATCGACCGGGCGCGGGCCAGGTCGTGCGCGGCGCAGGCGTCGTGCAGGGGGGCTTCGAGCGATTCCAGCTCGCGACGGGCGGCGACCTGGCGGATGCCGTCGAGCGCCTTGCGGACCCCCTGGGCGAGGCCGGCGGGCGGCTTGCTCGACCAGTTCGGAGAGGCGAGTTCCTGCTCCAGGGCCTGCAGGGCGGCGGCGTCGAACCGGCGGGTCGCGTCGTTGGCCTCGGCCGGGATCTGCTTGAGGCGGGCCTGTTCGTAGGCGAGCACATCCTGCGGCCAGATGGTGTTGGCCTTGTCGAGCCGGGCGATCTCGCGGAGGACCTGGATCCGCTCGGCCAGCGGGCCGCGGGCCAGGGCGAGGCGGCGGTGCCTCTTGAGGAGGTTGTCGAGCGGGTCCTGGTCGGCGTAGGCGCCGTCGAGGAACTCGGCCGACTTCAGGTCGAGGTCGGGCGGCTTGGCCAGGTCGAACCGGGCGACGGCCTCGGCCCAGGCGGGCCGCTCGACGAAGTCGAGCGCGGCCAGGGTGTCGAGCAGGTTGGGGGGCGCCTCGGCCTGGTGGATCGCCTCGGCGCGGAGGCCCTGGGACAGCAGGCGGGCGCATTTGGCGAGCCGCTCGTTGGCCTCGGTGCAGGCGCGGGCGTAGTCGGCGGCGAGGCCCCGGAGCGGCTCCTGGAAGGAGGTGTCGCCCGAGAGGAGGTAGGCGCGGATACCGTCCACGGTCCGGTAGTGATCGGCCATGCTCGTCTCATCCCCCGCCCGGCGCCGACTCCTTCGCCAGCCGCGGCGACCGGATCGTCGGCAGGACAAACAGTTCGCCGCCGGCCTCGAAGCCGACGGTGATTTCGAGGCCCGATCGGATCACTTGATTGCTGAAAGCGTTGATTTCCAGGTATTCCTTCATCAATTGCTCGGCCTTGGCCGCCCCGGCGTCCAGCTCCCTGCCCAGGTCCTCCTCCTCGCGGGTCAGCTGCCGATTCCTGGCCTTCTCGTTCAGCGGTTGCGCATCCTTCTTGAGCTTGGCCAGGTGTTTGTCCTGCTCGTCGTATTTCGCCTGGATCTCGGGCGGCGGCGGGGTGAACTCGAATTTCAGATGGCCCGATCGCTTGTCGATCGAGGCCGCGATCCGGGGCTTTCCCGGGCCCGGCCGCACCAGCTTACCCCGCTCGTTGCCCGCCCCGGGCACGAGTTCGAGCACGCCGTCCCAGGGCGCGGGATGGGGTTGGGGCCCGGGGTGGAACTTGCAGGAAACCAGCACCAAGGAGCGATTCGACTTGCTGAGCGACGCCTCGCGCGAACGAGCCGCCCCGAAGACCCCATGCGGGTCGAATCGGACGTCTTCGGGCTTCTCGTTCTTCGCGGGCCAGTTGATCGAGTTGGGCAGGGAAAGGGCCCGGGCCGCCTCGCCCCCCGATCGTTCGCGGGCGAGCGCGTCGGGATCGGTCAGGTAGACGTATTCGGGTGGGCCGCCTTCGGCCTGGACCTCCAGGATACAGTCGAAGAACGCGGTGAGGAGCCCCGCGTCTCGAACGCCCGGAGCCATCTCGAACGCGATCGCGGAGCCCTCCCACCGGAAGGTACCGACCGCCATCTCCTCGTTGCCCGAGACCAGGCCGGATCCGGCCCCCTCCCGGACTACCTTGAGGGACCGGCCGCCTTCGCCTGGCCGGACCGCCAGCCGCTGCCCCTGGATCGGCTCGTCATTCAGGCCGATCAGTCGGAGGCCCCGGATCGGCCGGGTCGCCGCGTAGTTCGACGTGCTCGACGATTCCCGCCCCGATCCCCCCACCTGGCTGCCGGCTCGCCGCGGCAGCCCCCAGAATTTCAAGGTCCTGGGGCCGTTGCCGACCTGGGCCTTCGGGCCTTCGCGGTCCGGTTCGGGATCGGGGCCGGGTCCGGGCGGCTCCGGCGTCGGCGAGGCCCGCTTCTCCGGCTTCTCCGGCCCGGGCGGCGTGACGGTGGCTTCGCGCCCGACCTTGCCGGGTTCCTGGGTGGCCGCCGGTTCGATCGGCCCGGGCGGCTTCGGGCCGGCTTCGGGTCCGAGCGGGGGTGGCGGGTCGTCTTGCGGGGGCTTCCTCAACGGCCCCGGGTCGTCCTGGGCCACCTGCACGACCGGCCCCTGGCCCTTGCCGCCATCCTTCAAGAAATTCTGGATCAGCAAGACGCCGCCGACCAGCAGCGCCGCGCAGGCGGTCAGGATCCCGGCGAACTGGTAGGTCATCGGCGAGGGCGGGCGTTTCGCACCGGCCCCGCGGCGGCCGGCGAGCCGCGCCTTTTCGCCCGGCGGGATCGGCGGCGGCAGGTCGGGGATCAGGCCGAATCCTTGCCCAATCGGCTCGCGGTCGCCCCGGGGTCGATTGCCTTGCCGGACCGCCTCCGTCTCCGCCGCAGCAGCCTCGGGCCGGGCCTTCGGCGTCGGCGGGGCGATGCCGGTCCTGGCCTGCTCCACAACCGGGCCGTCCTGCGCCCGGCCGAGCGGGGCGGTCAGGTCGAGCACCAGGGCGTCGGGCATCCGGCGGCACTGGGCCGCCTCGGGCGAGCCGGCCAGGACGCACCGCCAGGCGCAGGCCATGCCCGGCGGCAGCGTGGTGAAGTAGGTGCTGAAGGTGACCTCCCAGCGTCGGTCGGGCGGCACCAGCGCCAGGGCCTCGGCCAGCAGCGGGAGCGGATCCAGGTCGATCGGCACGATCAGGTAGGCGACCTTCCGGGGGTTGTTCAGGAAGGCTTCGGCCAGGACCCCGGCCCAGCCGGCGTCGCCGGCCTGCTGGGCCCACCGGCCGCACCGGGCGGCGGGCCGGTCGCCTCGCGGGGGCCTCCGGCCCTGGGGGATCGTTCGCGGCTCGCCCTGCCAGCCCGTTTCCAGGAAGCCCGGTTGCGAGGCCAGCCAGGCCGGGCCGCCCTCGGGGCGTTCCTCCGGCGCCAGGGCCACGTGATGCGCGTACTTGTTCGAGCGGTCGGTGTAATCGAGGCCGGCGAAGCCGACGCGGGACAGGATCGACAGGGTTTGCCCGCCCTGGGAGAACAGCAGGTGCGACCGCGCCGCCGGGTTCCGGCCGGCGTTGGGGTCGTGCGGCGGGTAGACCTGCCGGTAGCCGCTGAGGTTCTCCAGCCGCTCGGCCAAAACGACCGGGATGCTCGCCGTGCAGGCGACCGTGCAGAACCCCTTCGAGCCGGGCTTCAGGCCCTTCGGGGCGGACGTGTAGTGCAGCTCGTGGCTCATCGTCGGCACCTCGTCGGCGCGGGACGCCCGATCCGGCCCCTCATCGGCCCTTCTCCTTGAGGCGGGGGATCAGCCCGGGGAGCTTGCGGTGGAACGCGTACAGGAACGGCACGGCCGCCCACCTCGGGGCGATCTCGGCCGGGCGGATCGCCGGCTTGCCGCTGGCCGGGTCGATCCGGGTCGCGTCGCCCAGGGCCGAGGCCGGGATGAAGGCGACCTCCTTGGCGAAGCCGTCGGCCGCGCCCACGATCTCGGGGCAGAGCCCCGAGAGCAGCTCGCGAAGGTTGGCCGATTGCCGCTCGATCCGGTCGGCGATCAGGCCGCGGACGACCCCGTTGGGGGTGTTGACCGACCCCCAGGGGTCGTCGTCGGGCGGGTCGTCGAGCAGGCCGTCCCAGGCGTCGAGCTTCGACACCACCACGATCAGCAGTCGGTCGCCGGCCTCCCCCTGGCTGGCGTACTTGCGGATCCGCGCCGCCGCCTCGTGGAGGATCAGCTCCTGCCGGCCCAGGCGGGCCCGGTCGCCGTCGCCCAGGTCGATCCCGGCGTCGCCGCAGGCCTCCCGGAAGCGGGGATCCTGCGTGGGGTCGAAGAGGAACAGCACGGCCCGGGAGACGGCCAGGTGGCGGGTGACCGGCGCGTTGGCGTTGTCCTGCCCCGGCTGGAAGTGCTCGCCGGCGTTGTCGTACAGGCAGAGCAGGCGGTCGGCGACGCCCCCGCGCCGGGCGGCGTCGGGGTTCTCCAGCCCACGCATGCTGAAGAGATAAGGGCGGACGTAGCTGACGGTGTGCTGGCCATAGGCGACCGTCGAGTACAGGTCGCCCTGGAGTTGGGTCTTCTCGATGAGCTGCGCCAGCGGGATCAAGCGGCGCGCGTCGGGGTTGAGGAACAGGGCCTCCTCGTACTGAGTCAGGGCGTGGTTGATGGCCGGATCCGAGTCGGCGAAGCTGATGCCGAAATGGCGGGGGAGGGCCTTGCGCAGCTCCATCGTGGCCGACGTGAGGAAGAACGACTTGCCGCTCGAAGGCGCCCCGATCACCGACAGGAACAGCGGCTCGAGCTCGACCAGGTCGCGCGGGACGACCAGGCGGCACCGCGGGCAGGCGAGCTGGTGGCAGACCTGGCCGCGGGCGTCGATCGCGTTGCCGTCGACGGTGAACCGGCTGGGGAGGAACCGCCCGGGGGTCTCGGGGCCCAGCAGGGGGTCGCCCATCAGCTCGGCGTGCACAGAGATCCAGAGGATCTCCTCGGGGGCGAACCGCTCCCAGCAGTAGGGGCAGGGCACCGATCTCAACAGCCGCGTCGTGCCCCTGGCGGCCGTACTGGCGGTGGACACCCGTGGCGACTCCCCGGCAGGGTCCGGGCGGCGCGCCCGGGGCGATCCGGCGATCCGGCGACCCCGGCGAAGGTATCATGCCGCGGCGGTCGGCACAACGCATCACCATGCAAGCGGCGCGATCGCGGGTTGCGCTGGAATCGCGGCCGATGCGTCGGAATAATGGGGGCGTGCCCGGTCCCCGCCACCCTCGCGCTGGGGAGGAGGTGATCCTTGAGTCCCGTGCGGCGATCGTTCTCCTGGCGGCCGTGTCGACATCCATGCCGGCCGCCGCGCGAGGCGGGTGGCGGGCAGCCGGCCCACGAGGCAGCGGCCTTCGACGCGCTCCTGGGAAAGGCCGGGCTGATGGAACTCCGCGTCCCGCCGACCGGATCGGAGGCAACCGGCAAATCGATCGGTCCGCGTGGTCGGCGGCCAGCCGGCGCAGGGCGGCGGCCTGGCGTCGGTGAAGGTGATCCGCCTGGCCGGCAACTCGAGCGGTGCCCGCACCGAATACAAGGCGCTGAGGTCACCCGGCTGGTCGTGGACGACCGGACGCTGATCTACGTGCCGATGTCGAGGGCCCTGATGCCCCTGGTGGGGAACTCGCCCGGCGGCTCCATGTGTCGTCCCTCCCGCGGCAAGGGCTCGACCGTCCCCCGACCGGCAGCGGGCCGTACGGCCTGGGCTCGGGCAGCGGCGGCGGCGAGGGCGGCGGTAGCGGTGGCGGGGGCTTTCCCGGCGGAGGCGGCGACGGCGGCGGTCCCGGCGGGGGAGGACGCGGTCGCGGCCGCCGGCGGGAATGGCGGCGGGGGCCCTAGGCGGCGTCGCCAACGGCGGGGGCGGCGGCCGACCGGGCGGAGGCGGCGGGACAGGGTCGAACGTGGCGGGACGGGGCGAGCGGGGCAACGGCGGCGGGATGCCGCCCGCCGGCGGGCGCCCGGCCGGGGGCCGGGATCGACCCGGGCCTGGGCGACGATTTCCCGTTCGAACCGGGCAACGGCCCCGGGCCCGGCTACGGCCCGGCAGCGGAACCGGCACCCCCCGGACCGGGCCGGGGTCCGCCCCAATCAGCCGGCCGAATGACGCGGTGGGCCGGAATAACCGCACCCCGGCCGTCGGGGCAGGGACCGGCACCGGGACGGGCCGGGTGCCGGCGGGGGACGGCCGGGGCGCTCGATACCCCCGCCGGTCTCGATGGGGCAGACCCCCACGTTCACGCTCGCATCGATGGGCGGGGGCAGCGGCCGAGTCGCCCGTGGCTCGGACGCTTCGGAGTCGCCCCCGGGGAACATGCCGATCCTGGCCCGCGATCGTGCCGGCCCCGGCCCGGGGCGCGGGGGCCTCGGCGTCGAGGACGTCCTGGTCCGATCCGACGAGCCCGATTCGGTCGCCTTCGTGATCCACCGGCGGCCCTGGCCGGGCACGGCCGATGACCGCGACCAGCGACTCTACATCAACGACGTCTGGGTGGCCGCCCCTGCCCGACGGCGAGCAGGTGCAAATCTCCCTGCCCGCGAGGGCCGACAACGCCTACCAGGTCCGCCTCAGGCTGTCCGATTCCCCCGGCGGCGGCGACACCTACAAGGTCCGCGGCCCGGCCGGGCGACGAGGTGCTCCTCGAGACCGACATGAAGGCCGACGGCGACGACCCTTGCCGGATCGTCAAGGATCGGGTCAAGGTCCGCCCGATCGGCGAGGCCGACTCGAACGGGACCCGGTAACTCCCGGCCCGGCGAGCGACCGGCGTTGGAAAAGAATGCGGCCCGGCGGGTAGGATCGCGGCCATCGGGGACGCTCCGTTTCCCAGGAGTTCCCGGACTTCGCATCTTCCCATTTTCGGCCCGGCGCGAGAACCCGGGAGGTGCCGAACGTAGATTTACCGGCGCCCCCGCCTCCCCGGCCCGCGAGGCTGCCGCGATGCCCGAGAGTTTCGATGCCCTGGTGGCCTGCCCCGCCCACCGACGTGACCGTGGATTTGGGCGAGATCCACCGCCTTCCTCGCCGCCGCCGAGCGGGGCCGCGCCCCGGAAGCCGTTGGCCGAGGTCTGGGGCGAGCGGCTGCTGGGCGGGGCCGACCTGGGCCTGCCGTCACCCTGCGCGAGCTGACGCCCGCCGCCGCGATCGCCGCGGTCAGCCCGATCTGCCCGTGCTCGGCTTCTGGCCGGATCCGAAGGCGGCCGACGAGGGCGAATGGGTCGTCCTGCAGGCGAGCGGCTGGGGCGGGTCCAGGTCGCGGGGCTCCGGCCCGGCGACTACGACCGATGGGTCGGCAAGGGGGAGCTGGCCCGCCGGCTGGGCCGGTCCGGCAGCGGACCTGGGCCCTGGTCAGGCAGGCCCCTTGCCGAGCCGCCTGGCCCGGCACCACAGTACCGCCTGGGCTTCGGGGCGCCCGAGCACGGCGTGCCCCAGCCCTGGCAGCGCATGATCCGCCTCGCCGGCCCGACGCCCGGTATCCGGGTCCTCGTCACCTGTTCGCCCTGGTGGTGGTGATGCTGTCGTTGGCCACGCCCTGGCGGTCGAATCGCTGGTGATGACCGTGGCGATGAACCTGCTGATCCAGCAGCTCGTCGTCCTGGCCCTGATCCTGTTCGTCTGCCTGGCCCTGGCGTCGTCGATCCGGGCGTTGCAGACCTACGTGGTCGAGGTGATCCAGCGGCGGCTGTTCGCGAGGATCGCCGACGACCTGGCCCACCGGATCCCCCGGACCCGGGTCGACGGCTACGGCGAGGCCTATGCGCCCGAGGTCGTCAACCGGTTCTTCGACGTCCTGACCGTGCAGAAGGTGGCCGCGTCGCTGCTGCTGGACGGCACCACCCTGGTGATCCAGGCGGCCGTGGGCCTGGTGGTGCTGGCGTTCTACCACCCCTACCTGCTCAGCTTCGGGCTGGTGGTGCTGATCACGATGACGTCGTGCATCCTGCTGCTGGGCCGGGGCGCCGTGCGGACCAGCATCGACGAGTCGTTCGCCAAGTACGACCTGGTGGCCGCCTGGAGGAACTCGCCGGGTCGCCGGTGGCGTTCCGGTCGCCGGCCGGGCAGGAGTTCGCCCTGGACCGGACCGACGTGCTGACGCGGCTGCCACCTCCGGTCTCGGATCGCCCACTTCCGCATCCTGATGGGCCAAGGTCCTGTTCGCCCTGGGCTTCCAGGCGGTCGCCAGCACGGCGCTTGCTGGGCCTGGGCGGCTGGCTGGTGATCCAGCAGCAACTGACGTTGGGCCAGCTCGTCGCGGCCGAGCTGATCGTGACGATGGTCGTCGGCTCGTTCGCCAAGCTGGGCAAGCACCTGGAAGGCTGGTACGACCTGATGGCCGCCATGAACAAGCTGGGCCTGCTGATCGACCTGCCGCTGGAGCGGGCCGGCGGCGAATGGCCGGCCGAGGCCGCGCCCGGCCGCGGCGCCCGGCTGGCGATCCGCGGGCTCGAATATGCGTACGGCGACCACGACCATCACGGCCCGGCCCAGGGCCATGCGCACAACGTGCCCGACCGGGCGATCCGCGGCCTGGACCTGGCGGTCGAGCCGGGGGAGCGGCTGGCGATCGTCGGCCCGGGCGGCTCGGGGAAGACCACCCTGGCCGACCTGATCTACGGCCTCCGCGACCCGACCCGCGGCCGGATCGAGGTCGACGGCCTGAACGCCCGCGACCTGAACCTGGGGCACCTCCGCGAGCAGGTCGCCCTGGTCAAGGGCGTCGAGGTGCTGGAGACCTCGATCCTGGAGAACGTCCGCCTGGGCCGGAACGAGATCCTGGTCTCCGACGTCCGCGACGCGCTCGAGGCGGTCGGCCTGGACCGCGACCTGGACCGCTGGCCCGACGGCCTGCACACCCCCGTCGCCGCCACCGGCGCCCCCCTATCGCTGGGCCAGGTCCGCCGCCTGATGCTGGCCCGGGCCATCGCGGGGAAGCCCCGGTTGCTCGTGCTCGACGAGGCGCTGGACGGCCTGGACCTGGTCTCGCGGGGCCACGTCCTGGACCGGATCTGCGACCCGTCGGCCCCGTGGACCCTGGTCGTCATCACCCACGACCCGGAGGTGGCCCGCCGATGCGACCGGGTCGTCTCCCTGGACGACGGCCGGCTCGACCGGACGATGCCCCAGGCCAACGGCCACGCGCCCCGCCTGGAAGACTGGCTGAAGGAGGCCCGACGATGAGCCCGACCACGACGGCCCCCGCCCCGCCCGAATCGCCGGCGCCCGGCCCGAAGCTGCCGACCACGCTGCGGCTCCGCCGGCAGCGGGTCCAATCGCCGCTGCCGGCGCTGCGGCTGGTCAACCCCCCCAGCATGGCCCGCCGGTTCGCCTGGTACCTGGCGATCGCCCTGGCGGCCTGCGGCGTGGCCCTGTTCTTCGTCCCCTGGCGGCAGTCGGTCTACGGCTACGGCCGGGTGATCGCCAAGGACCCGATCGACCGCGAGACCCGCGTCGAGTCGCCCATCTACGGCCGCGTGCAGGAGTGGTTCGTCAGCGAGGCGTCGGAGGTCCAGGGCCCGGTCTATGACGAGGGCGGCAACGTCATCGAGCCCGGCAGCCCGATCGCCCGGATCTCCGACAACGACTCCGAATTCCTGGCCGCCCTGAAGGCCCAGAAGGCCGCCGCCGAGGCCAAGTTGAGCACCGCCGAGGAGGAGGTCAAGCTCTACGACAGCGTGGTCGTCGAGTTCCGATCGATGCTCGAGCAGGCCCTGGAGGGGGCCCGCAACGACATCGAGGCCGGCAAGGCCAAGGTCGACGCCCTGATCCAGGAGCAGCAGGCGATCGACGCCCAGAGGAAGAACCAGGAGAACCTCAAGAACACCTACAACCGCCTGACGCCGCAGGGGCTCGCCTCCGGCATCCAGCAGTTCGAGTACGAGGCCAAGTTCCTGGAGGTCACCGCCAAGTTCGCCAAGGCCAAGGCCGACATCGCCGGCGCCCGCAGCGACGTCGCCTCGAAGGAGGCCAAGCGCGAGGAGATCTCCGACAAGCTCACCGCCGAGATCCGCAAGGCCGAGGCCGAGATCCAGAAGGCCCGCGGCAAGGTGGCCGAGGCGACCAAGGAATTGACCGACATCTCCATCAAGATCCGCCGCCAGGAGACCCAGCTCATCCGGGCACCCCGGTCGGGCCGGATCCTGAGGCTGCTGGCCAACCCCCACATCGAGCAGCTCAAGGACGGCGACCCGATCGCCGTCCTGATCCCCGACGCCCGCGAGCTGGCCGTCGAGCTGTTCCTCGACGGCAACGACATCCCGCTGGTCCACAACGGCGACCCGGTCCGGCTCCAGTTCGAGGGCTGGCCCGCGGTCCAGTTCGTCGGCTGGCCGTCGGCGGCGGTCGGCACCTTCGGCGGCCGGGTCCTCCTGGCCGACGCCACCGACAACGGCAAGGGGAAATTCCGCATCGTCGTCATCCCCGAGAAATCCTGCTGCCGCGACCGGACCTGCACGATCGACGAGGTCGGCGGCCTTAAGGACAAGGATTGCTGGCCCGATCGCCGATACCTACGCCAGGGGGTTCGCACGAAGGGGTGGACCCTGCTCCGCGACGTGCCCCTCTGGTGGGAGGTCTGGCGCCGGATCAACGGATTCCCGATCACCGTCGCCGACGCCGAACCCTGGGCCAAGGACCCCGGCGGCAAGAAGGGCAAGGACGACGGCTCCTTCGGCGTGGAGGAGAAGCCCAAGGACAAGAAGATCAAGCTGCCCAAGTAACGCGGGCGGGCCCGGATGCGTCGGCAAGGCAGGAGGCCAGGCCGGATGAGGATCGGACGGATCGCCATCTTCGCGTCCTGCGCGATGGCCCTGGGGTCGGCCCGGGTCATCGCCCAGGACCTGCCCGGGTCGTCGTTCGACCGGCGCCTGGAGTTCCCGTTCGCCGTCGATCCCGACCGCCTGCCGGGGCCGCCCCGGGCCATGGGCGAGCTGCCCCCCGGCCAGAGCCAGATGCCCTCGACCCTGCCCGGGTTCCTCAGCGGGCCGCCGAGGGCCCAGGGGTTCGCCCCCGAACGCCCCCCGTTGCAGCCGCCCTTCGGCGCGGGCGTCACCCTCCCCGGCCGGATCCCCGGCGGCGCCACGACCCTGCCCTCGCTGGCCCCGCCCGGCTCCAACGTCGTGCTCCCCTCCGGGTCGTTCTTCGTCCCGGGCCTGCTCCGGCCGCCCGAGGGTGGCGAGCTGCCGCCGGCCCTGGCCGAGGAGGCCGGCCTCGGCCGGTCGTCGGGCGAACCCGGCCTGGGCGAGCGCCGCAATCCCAACGTCCCGCCGCTGGTCCTCGACGAACTCCTGACGCGGGCCGAGCGGACCTATCCCCCGTTCCTGGCCATCCGCAGGAACGCGACGCCGCCCCTGGGCGATTTCATCTCCCAGCAGGGCTCGTTCGACATCAACCTGAACTCCGACGGCCGGAACTACCCGCTGGGCTACTACCGGCGGCTCGGTCCAGGACGTCTTCCTCGAATTCCCGCTCCAGAACCTGGGCGGCAAGTTCTTCTCCGGTTACCGATATGCCGAGGGTAAGTGGCCCACGTACTATAATTATTTGAACACGCTCAGCGGGGGCGGGTTCATCAACGGCATCGAATTGCCCCTCCTGAAGAACCGCTCGATCGACCCCAAGCGGGCCAAGCTCTACCAGGCCGAGATCGAACGCCGGAAGGTCGAGCCGACCATCCTCAAGCAGCGGATCAGCCTGTACAAGGACGCCGCCAAGGTCTACTGGGGCTGGGTCGCCGCCGGCCAGCAACTGTTCCTGTACGACAGCCTGGTGAAGGCGGTCGAGTTCCGCCAGAAGGGCCTGGAAGAGCTGGTCCAGCGCCAGGCGCTGCGGGCCGTCGACCTCGTCGACTTCGAGCGGATCCTCCTCTCTCGCCAGATGCAGCAGATCGGCGCCCGCCGGCGGTTCCAGCAGGCGGCGATCGAGCTTTCCCTGTACGCCCGCGACGACCTCGGCATGCCGGCGATGCCGCCGGAGGACCGGCTCCCCTACGAGTTCCCCCCGGCGGTCGCCCCCGATCCCGACAAGCTCCCCGAGGATTTCGAGGTCGCCCTCCGGCTCCGGCCCGAGATCCAGTCGATCCGCCTGCAGGCCAGGAAGGCCCAGGTCGAGCTCGGGTTGGCCGAGAACCAGTTGCTGCCGTCGCTGAACCTCTACATCTACACCGAGCAGGACGTCGGCAATCAGCCGATCTCGCTGGGGCCCGACAAGCGGCCGTTCATCATGGAGTCGTCGCTGCTGTTCGACGTCCCGCTGCAGCGCCGGTACGCCAAGGGGCGGATCATCGCCGCCAACGCCGAGATCCGCCAGATCAACATGCAGGCCCAGTACGCCTGCGACCGCGTCAAGGCCGACGTGCTCGACGCCCGAGCCGTCCTCCAGGCGGCCCACGACCAGCTCGCGAGGACCCGCGACTACCTCGGCCGCAGCCGCGACCTGCTCAAGGCCGAGGTCGTCGCCGTCCGCGAAGGGGTCGGCACCGTGCTGACCTACAACCTCCGCGAGCAGGCCGTGTACGACGCGCTGGTGTCGGAGGTCGAGGCCGAATACAAGTTCCACGCGGCCGCCGCCGAATACCGCGCCGCCCTGGGGCTCGACGCCGCCAGCAACCTGCCCGAGCCGCCGCCGACGCCCGTGCCGCCGACCGCCCCCGAGACCTGGTCGACCCGCCCCAGGCCCGGACAGCCGGCTACCCGGCCGCCGACCCCGTCAATGAACCCCGGCCGCTGAGCCGGGCGGGATCGCGAGCCAGTCCGGGTGGACCTCGGGCAGGGGCACCGGGCCGGGCACGCCGATGTTGGGCAGCCCCAGGTCCTCGGCCTTCTCGTTCGCCTGCAATCGGGCGGCCGCCTCCTCGAACCGGGCCAGCATCGCCAGGCGATGCGACGGGTCGTAGCGGGCCGGCGCGGTCTTGTGTTGGAACATCGCCCCCCACTTGCAGAGCCGATACCAGGCGACGCCGTCGATCCCGAACCGTCCGGCCACCTCGGCCGGGTCGATCGTCGGCGCCGGCACGTCCGCCGGCCAGCCCAGGGCGCCGAGGGCCTTCAGGGCCGCCAGAATCGCCTCCGCCAGCGCCACCTGGCCCGCCAGCGACGGGTGCATCCCGTCGTGGAAAAGGCGGTCGTCCAGCAGGCCGTCCGGGCTGATCCGGCGGAACAACTCGGGGCCGTCGATCACCGCCGCGCCCGTCGCCTTGCCGGCCTGGTGGTAGGCGAGGAGGAGCGGCGTCGGGCACCGTATCGGCAGGGCGTCGAGGTCGCGGGCCAGCCGGTCGTGCTGGTGGGCGGCGGCGTATTCGCCCCGCGCTTCGAGCAATCGTCCCAGTCGGTAATGGACCTCGGCGAACCCGGGGCCCCGCCCCAGCAGGGCCCGATCGAGTTGCTCCGCCCGGGCCGGGTCGCGCGATTCCATCGCCCGGGCCCGGCGGAAATCGGCGGCGAATGCCTCGCGCTCCGCCCGCGTCGCCGTCGGGTCCAGGCACGACCGGCTGGGCTCGAACCCCGAATCGTTCCCGGGCGGCGCCAGCAGCACGGTCGGGATCCCCAGGCCCTCCGACCACGCGGCGATCGCCTTCAGGCGGCGCGCGAAGTCGTCGCGGACGAGGCGGGCCTCCTCGACGGTGAAGGCCGGCGCATCGACCAGGTCGCGATACCCTTCCGGCGGCGGCGGGATCGCCACCCGGAGCCGGTCGGCCGTGGACCGGATCCATCGGCACAGCGGCGAGGCCCGCTCGGCCGTGGCGAACAGGGCCCCGAGGCCGGTCGGTCGGTCGTGGTCGAGATAGTAGGGCACGTCGCGCGACCAGGCGAACCGCGCCGAGAACTCGTTGTGGCCGCAATAGACCACCAGCACATCCGGCTTCCGCTCCAACCCCGCCAGCCGCCTGTATTGCTGTTCCAGGGTCTCGCCCGAGGCCGCCAGCATCTCCACGCGGAACTTTCGGTCGGGGAAGAGCCGCCCGAGTTGCCAGGCGACCAGCCCGCCGGGCGAGATGTACGCGTTGGCGGCACCCCCTTCGGCGGCTCCATTCGCCCACCATCACCACGCGGACCTCGCCCGGCTCGGGGAGGGCTCCGGGAAGGTCGTCGGCAGCGGGGCCAGGGGCGCGAGGTTGACGGTCTTTTCTTCCGACGCCCCGAACCCGCCGGCCGGCACGGCGGCCCCGGCCCGTTCTCCCGCCCGGAGGATCGCCGCCGTCGCCTCGCCCAGGGCGAACGAAATCCCCAGCGAGCAGCCCAGCAGCACGAACTTCGCCGCCCGGGTCCGCGACGGCCCCCTCCGCTTTGCGGCGATCCTCAGGGCGATCGGCACCCCCAGGGCGATCGCCGCCAGGGCGACCAGGTAGGCCGCTTCCAGGGCCGTGAGGAAGGCGACCGAGGCGCGGAGCAGGAACAGGAGGGGGGGATACTCGCGGAAGTGCGCGAACGCCAAGGCCCCCAGCAGCACCGGGGGCGTCAGGGCGGCCGTCCACAGGATGATCCGGCGGGGCGTCACGGGCGCACCCCGTCGGGCCGGTACTCGGGGGGGGGGATCATGGCGGTGCGGTCCGAAGTTGCCGCACTCGGCGCTTGGCGTTGCTGGAAGTGGATCTCGTGGAGCCTGCGATACAGGGCCGAGGTCCGCCGGAGTTCCGCGTCGGTGCCGACCGCCTCGATCTTCCCCTGGTTCATCAGCACGATCCGGTCGGCGAAGTCGAGCGCGCCCAGGCTGTGCGTGATCAGGAAGGTGGTCCGGCCCCGGCTGAACTCCTCGATCGCCCGGCGGATCAGGGCCTCGTCCTGGATGTCGACGGCGGCACGTCACCTCGTCGAGCAGCAGGATGGCCGGGTCGCGCGGCATCGCCCGCGCCCAGGGCGATCCGCTGCCGCTGGCCGCCCGAGCGACGATGCCGCCGGCCCCCAGCAGGGCATCGTACCCGCCGGGCATCGCCGAGATGAAGCCGTGGGCATAGGCCCGCTTCGCGGCCGCCTCGATCTCGGCCAGGTCGCCTGCGGGCTGCCGTAGGCGATGTTCTCGGCCACGCTGCCGTCGAACAGGATCGTCTCCTGCGACGCCAGGCCGATCTGGTCGCAGGCCCGCGCTCGAGGTCCCGGACGTCTCGGCCGTCGATCCGGATCGAGCCGGCGTCCACGTCGTAGAACCGCGGGATCAGGCTCCAGCAGGGTCGTCTTGCCGCAGCCGTTGCGGGCCAGCGCGACCGTCTCGCCGTGGCGGACCGTGAGGTCGATGCCGCGGATCACCTCGTCCCAGCCGTCGTAGCGGAACCGGACCCCCTGGAACTCGATCAGCCCGCGTGCCGATCGGGGCATCGCCGGCGCGGTCGCAAACGGCCGGCTCGCGGTCCATCAGGTGCAGATCAGTCCGACGCCGCGGCGGCCCGCTGGATCTTCGAGTGCACGTTCGACAGCTTGCGGATCGGGTCGGCGATCCCGCCCAGCATCGTGTACAGCGTGAGGAGGTCTTCCATCCCCATCGGGCGGGACGACAGCCGCAGCTTGAACAGGCCCAGGTCGACGTAAGTCGATTGGTTCAAGACCAGGTACGAGCCGGCCAGCAAGGCGATCGACACCATCGACAGCGCGATCAATTCCAGGACCGGGTCGGACAGGGCGTCGATCATCGCCACCCGGACCGATTTCTTGTACAGGGCCTTCGTTTCCAGGAAGAACCGGCGGCGTTCCCGGCGCTCGGTCGTGAACGCCTTCACCACCTTGATCCCCAGGAACGTCTCCTGCAAGATCCGGTAGATGCTCGACATGCTCTCCAGCGACCGCCGGACCGCGCTCTTCATGATCTTGCCGGCGCGGTACGAGATCACCACCGAGACCGGCACCAGCACCAGGGCCAGCACGGTCAGCCGCCAGTTGAGCCAGAGCGCCCCGCTGAGGCAGGTGATCACCCGCAACGGCTCGCGCATGATCTTGCTGAACAGGACGTTGAAGCCCTGCGAGACCGATTCCAGGTCGTTGGTGAACCGGGCCATCAGCTCGGACGTGCCGTCGTGCGAGAACGCGGGCAGGTCCAGCGCGATCGTCCTGCGGAAGAACTGATTGCGGATGTCGAAGAGGCTCCGGTGCTGGATCTGCGCCACCAGGACTTCTTGGCAGAACAGGAAGAACCCCTTCACCGCCACGCCCACCATCACCAGGCCCAGCAGGAGGACCAGCGTGCGGAAGCTGTCCGACGGCAGGAACCGCTCGGCGAACGGCAAGATCCGCGCGTAATAGCCCTTCCAGCGGGCCGCATCGGCCTCGTCGCGGGCGATCCGGTCGCGGTGCTTGGCGATCGCCTCGTCGTCGGACGGCTTGGCGACGAACTGGATCTGGTCGAGCCGGGCCTTCACGGCCCGCTCGCGGCGCACCAGTTCCGGGTCGGCCGACGCATCGCCCGGCCCCGGCAGCTTGATGCCGACGCCGCCGACTTGCCGCCGCAACTCCTCGTCGCGGGCCGCGCGGATCCGCTCGCCGAGCGACTTGACCTCTTCCTGGAGCGCCCGCAGGTGCGCCTGGAATTCGTCCCCCTCGAACGGCTTCCCCTCGGCCCGGAACCGGGCGAGGGCCTCCAGCTCGTCCAGCTTCTGGGCGGCGACGTAGGCGTCGGCGTCGAGCGACTCGACCCGGGCCGCCACCCATTTCTGGCAGTTCTGGTTGTTGAACAGGATGTGGAGCAGGGGATACACCGCCCCCAGCTCGCTGAAGAAAAGCAAGGCCACCGCCCCCGCGCACACCAGGGACAGGCCGAACCTCAGCCGGTACGGCCATGCGAAGCGCAAGAGGCGAGCGAAGTTCTTCATGGAATCCTGACGTAATCCAGGACGGTCGCTTCCGTTGCGAACACGACCCCAAGCCGAACCGCCTCCCCGACGCTCGGGGCGCGGCCCGGACGGCTCCGGTTTGTATCAGTATCGACCACCACCGGCAATGCCACTTGAGCCCCGAGACGGGCGCCCATTCCCCGAACCCTCGCCGTCGCGCCAGGCCGCGCAATTTGCCGCGGACGGGAAAAAGGGGTCGCCTCGCAAAAAAAGTACCTGGAACCTTTCTTGAAGCACGCGGCGGTGCCCGGTAGGCTGGATTTCATGGGAAGGCCACCGCGGGCGGACGAGGGCGGGCTGGTTTATCACGCATCGAATCGCTCCAACGCGCGGATGGTCCTTTTCGAGTGCGACGAGGATTACGAGGCCTTCCTCCGCGTGCTGGCCCAGGCCCAGGGCCGCGAGCCGGTGGAGTTGTTCGCCTTCTGCGTCCTGCCCGACCAGTTCCAACTGGTGCTCCGGCCCAGGGACGACGGCGGGCTGTCGCGGTTCCTGCGGTGGTTAACCCTGACGCACACCCAGAGGTGGCACGCCCGGCACGGCTCCGCCGGGTCGGGGCATGTCTACCAGGGGCGATTCAAGTCGTTCCCGGTCCAGGACGACGCCCACTTCGCCACGGCCTGCCGGTACGTGGAGCGCAACCCGCTCAACGCCGGCCTGGTCGCGCGGGCCGAGGATTGGCGTTGGGGGAGCCTCCGCCGCGACGTACCCGCCGGGGATCCCTCCTTCCCCGCCCTCAGCCCCTGGCCGATCCCCCGCCCGAAGGACTGGCTGAAGCGGGTCAACACGCCGATCGGCCCCGCCGAGGAGCAGGCGATGGCCCGCTCCCTGGGGCGCGGCCAACCCCTCGGCGATCCCGAATGGACCCGGGACATGGCCGCCCGCCTCGGCCTGGAAGCGACCATCCGCCCCCGGGGCCGGCCCAGGAAAGCGGCGGGGGAAGGCGCATAACCCGGCTGCTTCGCCTTTCGCTCGCGAATGGCCTCGGCTATCCTCCTCCGAAATCCTTCGGAGCATGCACCATGAAGCTGCGGTTCTCGGTCTTCTCGGGCATGGCGGTCGCGATCCTGGTCGCCTTCGACGCGGCGGCCATCCGCTCGCTCGGGTCGCGGCCCGAGTTCCTGATCCAGGACATGCGGTGGCTCCTCCTGACGACCTTGCCGATGGTGAACGTGCTGGCCGTCGTCGCCTTCGCGGGCAAGACGCCACGCGACCTGGGGTTCCTGGTTGCCGGCTGGGCGGCCGTCGTCGCCATCGGCTTCACCAATCGTCCGGTGCTCGACGCGCTCGATTATGGCCTGGTCCTGTTGGGTGTGGACCCCTGGCTTGTGCGATACCCGTTCCTCGAAGCGGTCCTCGTCTACGCCATGGTGCCGGCGCTCTTCCTGGCCATGGCCCTGCTGGCCGCGACGCTCGGCGGGTTAACGGCGAGGAAGCTCTGGGGCACCGGGGAGAGGCCCCGAACCCGGTATGCCTCGCTGGCGGCCCTGGCCGCGATCGCCGTGTTGCCGCTCGTCGTGGTCGAGGTGACGCTGGGGCTCACGGTCGATCCGCTGCTGGCCCGCCTGGGCGCGGGAAGCCGGGCGGTGGTGGACTTCGACGGCGTCCCGGGTTCTTCCGTACGTCCCCCCGCGGGCTCCCCGCTGCTGGACCTGGCGGGGGCGACGGTGCGGATCGAGTCCGATGACTCGGACTACGTGCCGGAGATGGTGGTTTCCTCCGCGACTCAGAAGGTCGTCCTCCGCGACCGACGGACGATCAGGGTGTCCCTCGCGGACGGCGGAGAGCCGGTGTCCTTGCCCCATTGCACGCTCCGGCCGATCCGCTAAGAATGCGGGCCGGGGAGGGCTGGTCGCGATTGCGGCTTGTAGGGCCGCGCCGCCAAAAATCCCGCCGATCCCCCGGCCTCGCCCCTGCGCGTGATCGTAACATCCAGGCGAGGCGACCTCGACGGCGGCGCAAACTGGGCGCCCGGGGCGAGGCCGACCAGCCGGGACCCCCGCCATGACCGTTTCAACCCCGCCCGAAACCTCCGAAGCGCCCTCGCGATCGCGCGAGAACTCGCTCCAGCACGGATTCACCGGCGCCGGCGTCGTCCTGCCCGCCGACATGGCCCGCGAGGTCGCCGACCGTCGAGAGCAGTACGCCGCCCAGTACCGCCCGCAGACCCTGCACGACCACGACCTGATCCACCAGGCCGCCCTGGGGATCGTCCGGTTCAACCGGCTCCAGCCGATGTTCGAGCGACGCGCCGCGCAGCGGTCCGAGCAGGCCGCCCGCCACTGGCCCTTGCTGCGGACCATCGAGGCGCACGAGCGATCGAAGCGCCTGGCCCATGACCCGCCGTCGGTGGTGGCCCGGTTGAAGTCCAATATCGGCGGGGTCGAATGGCTCCTGAATGAATGGAAACTGCTGAGAATGGCGCTCGATACCGAGCAGGGCTGGACGCCGAAGCAGGTCGAGCGGGCCCAGGACCTCGCGGGCGTGCCGAAGGTCCACCGCCACCTGGATCCCGCGAAGGTCCGCGGCGGCTCGCCCGAGGAGCGCAAGGCCCTGGCCGATCGCCACGTCGCCGAACTCGAACGTCTGCTCGGCGACGAGGAACTGGCCCGCCAGGATGAGGCCGAGCGGCAGGGGATCCGCGGCCAACTCGACGGCTTCGAGGACCCGGCATTCGAACGCCTGATGCGGTACGAACAAAGGGCCCTGCGGATGCACAGGAACGCCATCCGCGAGCTGGAAGAACGCCTCGAAGCGCGGGACCACGACGAGCCGGCCCTCCCGGCCTCCTCTCCGGAGATCATCGGCAACGACGAGCCGACCGAACCGGCCCGCCCGTCGGTCGCGCCTCCGATGCTGGGGAAGCTGACGACCGAGGAATACCTGGCGCGGATCCTGGACCCGGCGGTGATCGAGCTGGTGCCGGCGTCGGAGGTGGTCGGGCCCGACCACCCGTTGCGGCGGAAGATGGCGGCCTGGATCGAGGCGGCCGGCCTGGACCTGGACGTGGTCACGGCGGTCCGCGGGCTCCGCGGCTACATCCTCCGGCTCAACTCGATGTTCGATAGCCCGGCCAGGGCGGGGCCGTCGAAGAAGGCCGGGTGGACCGCCGGGACGCCGCCAGGCTGCTGAAACAAGCCCGCAAGCAGGCCGGCTCGACCGCAAGGAAAGCGCAAGGCCCGGCGACGGCGCTCAGCGTCGGCGATGGGCGCAGGCGGATGGATTCCTGACGGCGCACCCGACTCGGGTGGCATGCCCTCGTCTTCGTGGGCATGCGCCCGGCCGGAATCATGGGCCGGACCCGGTTTGGAGGCAGCTCCTGGGCGGCTCGCATGCCCACGTCTTCGTGGGCGCTACCGGGCAAACCATGATCCAATCGGGTCCTGTAAAGTTCGCTTTTTTTAAAGGATAACAACCCCAAATGGGTGGCACGGGTTCCCCGCGAAGCGGAACCCGTGAGGGGGGCGCTCGCCGGCGGTTTCCGGCCGGGAAGCGATGGCAAGCCGACACCGGCGGGGCCCGTCGGGGAGGCTTCGGGAGGGGCCCGCTCGCACGGATTTCGCCGGCCGCGCCGGCAGGAAACCCGTGCCACCCGAGGGCTTGCGGATCGGCCCGGCAGGCGGGGCCGGGCCGGCCCCGGCGACATGGTTGGCCGATGACCAAACGAACCGGGGCCCGGACGGGGGCCCCGGTCCGTCGCTCAGTTCGGGTCCTGGCCGGGCGCGGCCTCGCCTTCGGCCCCGGGCGGCGGGACCGGGACGGGGACCGCCTGGCCGGGCGCCGGGATCGGCATCGGCTGCATCCCCGGACCGCCCTGCTGCTGCTGCTGCTGCTGCTGCTGCTGTTGCTTGACCATCTCCATCTGCTGCTGGAACATGGTGATTTGCTGCGGGATCGACAGGGCGAAGGTGATCAGGTAGACGGCGAAGAACCCGGTGTAGATATACATCAGGTTCTTCATGTTCCAGCGCGAGGCCTTGGTCCAGCCCAGGATGAAGTTGACGTTGAAGATCAGGCCGAGGCAGCAGATCAGCAGCGTGACGATGCTGATGACGCCGCCGGCCGTGTCCTTGTTCTGGAACATCTTGACCGTGACGAGGATGAAGCAGACCAGCACCCCGAGCGAGGCGAGCGAGTTGATGATGCTGATCGGCGTCATGGCGAGGGCTGCGGGGTTGTTCATGGGCATCTCGTGGGTTCCTTGGTTGGATCGCGGGGATCCGTCGGTTCGGCTCAACGGCCGGCGGGCCTGGCCGGGGCGTTGCGGGCGACCCGGAAGCCGATGTCGGTGCCGCGGAAATCGGGGCTCATCTCGTAGCGGGCGGTCGCCCGGGCCAGGCCCGCGTCGCGCATCCAGCTCCCGCCCCGGAAGAGGTGGTTGCCCGGCCTGACGGGCCCGGCGGGGTCGCTCGCGGGGGATTGGGCGTAGTAGTTGGCATCGAAGCGGTCGCCCACCCATTCCCAGACGTTGCCGTGCATGTCGAACAGGCCCCAGGCATTCGGCTTCTTGCCGGCGACGGGATGGGTCCGCTCGCCGCTGTTGCCGTTGAACCAGGCGTAATCGCCCAGGTCGGCGGCGCGGGCGCCGAAGGAGTAGGGCATGACCGAGCCGGCCAGGCAAGCGTACTCCCATTCGGCCTCGGTGGGGAGGCGGTAGCCCTCGCTGAGCCGCCCCTGGGTGGTCACCCGGTTGCCTTCGATGAGGTAGTACGGCTCCAGCTTGTCGCGGACGCTGAGGGCGTTGCAGTAGGAGGCGGCCTCGAACCAGGTGACCTGCTCGACGGGCAGGTTGTCGTCGTCGCGGAACTTGCTCGGGTCCTTGTCCCGGAGCTTGCGATACTGGGCGCGGGTGACTTCGGTCTCGCCCAGGTAGAACGCGCGGGTGATCTTGACCTTGTGCCGGGGCTTCTCGGCGGCCCCGGCCGCGCGGTCCGAGGGGGGCGCGCCCATGTCGAACTCGCCCGGCTCGATCAGGATCAGCTTCATGCCGATGGCGTTGGTGACCGACTTCCGGGCGGGGGGCTCGGGCGGCTTCGGGGCCGGCGGCGGCCCGGGCTCGGCGGAGGCGGCCGGCGAGCAGGGCAGCGGCCTCGGCCTCGGCCGCCTTGAGGTCGTCGTCGAGGATCGGCCGGGCTTCCGGGCCCGCATCCATTCCTGGGTCTTCGCCAGCCAGGAGATGGCCCCCGGGGTATCCCCCTTCTTGTGGGCGATCATGGCCAGGTAGACCCATTCGTTGGCGTCGCCCCCCTGGCGGCTGTCCATCGACTTCTGCATCGCGGCGGCCGCGGCGTCGAGGTTGCCCGACCGATACTCGACGGCCCCCAAAGTATGCTGGTTGGCCCATTCGTTGGGCTTGAGCTGGACCGCCTCGCGGGCGAGTCGGAGCGCCTCGGGCAGGTTCGCCTGGCGACGGGCGGGATCCGGCTCGCCGGCGAGGGTCCAGGCGAGGTTGTTCCGGCAGTTGGCGCAGTTGGGCTCGGCCATCAGGCCCTTGCGGTGGGCGTCGATGCTGCCGGCGCGGTCCTTCAGGTTGCTGAGCGCCAGGCCCAGGATGCTGTACCCTTCGTGCAAGGTGGGCTGGATGCGGACCGCCTCGCGGGCGGCTTCGGCGGCCTCGCGTTTCCGGCCGTTCTGGTAGAGGTACGAGGCGAAGCTCAGGTACTTCTGGGCGGTCCTGGAGACCTCGAGAAAAGCCTGCCAGGCCTCGATGGCGGCATCCACCCGGTTGTCCGAGCGGAGGGCATTGATGAGGGCCTGGTGCGCCTGCGCATTGCGGGGCTCCCGGCGGATCGCCTCGCGGAGGGCGGGGATCGCCTCGGCGTATTTCTTCTCCCGGACCAGTTCGAGCCCGCGATCGAGCGGGGCCGATCCGGACAGTTCCAGCACCTCGATCTTGCGGAACTGGACGATCGTCTTCTCGGTGAGGACTTGCAGGGCGATTGCGCCCGACTTGCACCGGTAGGCCTTATCCTCGTACTGGGCCACAACCTTACCGTCCACGGACACCTTGATTCGATTGTCGATGACCTCGACCTCGAGGGTGAACCAGGTGTCGGGGGGCACGGGGCTGGGGTCGACTTCGACCGCCACCTTCTGGATGTCCTGATAGATCGACCCCGTCTTGGGGCCGGCGGCGGTCCCGCAACAAATCTGGGCCTCATAGCCGTCGGGGAACCGGGATCCTTCGCCGGCGCGGACATACAGGCCGGAATCGCCGCCCGCGTTGATCTTGACCTCGGCCCGGACGCGGACGTCCACGTAGTCGTTGCGCGGGCTGAACAGGTGCGTGAGGCCGCTGCGGCCCTCGAGGATCCCATCCTTCAAGGTCCATCGCTTCCACTCGGCGGGATCGCTCGATTTGGTCCCGTTCGTCTGCGCCGTCCAGCCCTTGACGCCCCCCGACTTGCCGCCCAGAAGGGTGGTGTACGGGGGGCCGGCGGCGGGCGTTGGCTTCGAAGCCGTCGCGGCGGGCCCGCCTTCGGACAGGTCCATCACCTCGAGCTTGCGGATCTGGACGTGCGTGGAGTCGACGCCGACTTCCAGGGCGATCGCCCCGGTGCGGAACCGCCGGGCCTTGTCGATATAGTCGGAGAGGAGCTTGCCGTTGACCCAGACGCGGATGCGGTTGTCGACCGCCTCGGCCTCGAGGGTGAACCAGGTATCGGGCGGGATCGGCCCGGCATCGACCTCGGTGAGGTAGCCGTCGGCCGTGTAGATCGAGCCGGTCAAGGGGCGCCGGACCTCGGCCTCGTATCCGTTCGGCGTGGAAGCGGCGTCGCCGGCCCGGATGAGGAGGCCCGTGTTGCCGACGGCGTTCACCTTCATCTCGGCCCGGACGCGGACGTCCTTGTAATCGGCCCGGGGGCTATACAGGTGCGACCGGCCGCCCTGGCCGTGGAGGATCCCGTCCTTGACCTCCCAGTACTTCGACACCGAAGAGCTGCCATCGGCGTTGCGGGCCACCCAGCCGACCAGGTTCTTGCCGTCGCCGCCGAACAGGGTGGCGTAGGCGGGAGCCTCGGGCTTGACGCCGGGACCGGAGAGGTCGCGGGCTTCGATGTTGCGGAACCGGATGACGCCGGTGTGGACCTGCAGGCCGATCCTCCCCTTCCGCCGCTTCACGGCCGGCAGGGCGTTGTCGGCCCCGGCGAGCGGCCCCAGGTCGCGCCGCTGGATGACGTCCTTGCCGTTGAAGCGGACCCGGAGCTTGCCGCCGATCGACTCGACCTCGACGGCGTTCCACTCGTCGGCCGGCTTAAGCTCGGGGGGCGAGTCGGGCGGGGCGTAATCCTGGGGCCGGCCCGATCGGGTGGTGCGGAGGCTGGCCATCCTCGCCGACGCCTCGTCGAAGTTCCGCAGGTTGATCTCGACCGGGGAGTCGGCCTCGCCGGGCATCCCCCAGAGGCCGATGCCGCTGTCCGTCTTCGGGGGCAGCTTGACCTCCAGGCGGAGCAGGAAGTCCTCGAATTCGGTTTTCGACAGCAGGTAGGATTGCCGGGCGGGGTCGCCGGTACCGAGGCCGACGATCTGGCCGTCCTCGGCCTTCCAGTGGCCGCGGTCGCCGCCGGCGGAGATCGCCCAATCGTCGATGTCCTTGCCGTTGAACAGGGGCACGATCGGCGGCTCGGCATTGCTCGCCCGCTGGATGACGGGGCCGGCCGGGTCGGTGCCCGCACCCGCCTCGCCGAGCCGGTCCCACGGCTTGAGGTAGAGCACCGCGGCGACGCAGGCGGCCACTCCCAGCAGGCCGGCGAGGGCGCCCAGGCCGCCGGCCTGCCGGCGGCCGAGCCCGGCGGGGGCCGCCTTGGCGGGGCAAGGGCAGGGGGGGGCGGCTCGAGGAGGGTGACGGCGCGGGGGGCGCGTGCACGCGTCGGGGCGGACGTCGGTGAGCAGGTCCTCCAGGTTCAGGTCGGGGTTGATCCGCACGGCCTGCCGCTCGTCGGCGAAGACCGAGGGGTCGCGGCGGTCGGGGTTGGCGGCGCCCTTGATCCGGGCGGTCGGCTCGTCGGCCCTGTAGGCGATCAGCGTCTTCTGGCCGGTGCCGCTCGGGGGCCGGACCGCCGCCTTGCAGGTCTCCAGGGCGACGATCACCGAGGCGGCCGAGAAGGGCCGGTCTTCCGGGCTTCTTGGCCAGCATCTTGCGGAACAGGTCCTCGGCTTTGACCTTTGGGCGTCGGGGCAATCGGTCGCGGAGGTAGGGGATCGGGCGCCTCGAGGTGGGCGATCAGCTCGCAGGGGAGGAAGCGCCGCGGCGGGGCTGGCCGGTGAGCAGGGAAATACAGGGTGCAGCCCAGGGCGTAGATGTCGGCCTGGTGGTCGGCCCGGTGCGAGTCGTCGGCTCGCTCGGGGGCTTTCGCGTAATCGGCCGTGCCCACTGCTACGCCGGTCTGCGGATCCGGTCCTTGGCGGCGGTCTGGCCGGGGTGATCCTCGGTGAGCCGGGCCAGGCCCAGGTCGAGCACCTTCACGGTGCCCGAGGCGTCGAGCATCAGGTTCGACGGCTTGATGTCGCGGTGGATGACGCCCGCCTCGTGGGCCGCCTTCAGGCCCTTGGCGGCCTGGATCAGGTAGCCGATCGCCTCGCCCACCGGCAAAGGCCCGCGCCTCTGGACGAGCTTGTGGAGATCCTCCCCCTCCACGTATTCCATCAGGTAGTAATGAACCCCCTGATAATCGACGGTGTCGAACCCGGCGACGAGGTTGGGGTGGTCGAGCTTGGCGACGGCCGACGCCTCGCGTCGGAACCGCTGGACGGCGGCGGCGTCGCGGGTGAGCGACGGCGGCAGCACCTTCAGGGCGCCGATCCGGCCGTCGGCCCGGTTCCGCGCCTTGAAGACCATCCCCATGCCGCCGGCGCCGATCTTGTCCTGGATCAGGTAGTCGCCCAGGACCAGGCCCTTGGCCTTGCCCTGGTAGAGCGCCGCGGCCTGGTATCGGGTGAGCTTCCCCTCGCGGACCAGGGCGGCGGCCAGGGCGGCGGCGTCGGCCGGGGCGTGGCGGGCCTCGACCCCGGCGAGCTCGCCCCGATCGACGAGCTTGAGGTCGTCCACGGACTTGCGGAATTCGTCCAGGCCGACGGGTTGGGGGGGGGCGGCGGCCTCGGGGCGATGCGTGATCGTGGGATCGTCGTCTCGGCGGCTCATCGGCGATCCTCAGGGGGCAAGGGGATCTCGATAATCGCTATCGCGGACCCTTGGCAATTGTTACCGATTTCGACCAAAATTGTCCTGCGGGGGCCCTCCGGCGTCGTCGCCGGAACCAGGATAGTCGCGGTTTGGCCTGCTGTCGAGGGTCGGATCCGATGGTGGGGCGGCTGTTGATCGATCGCGGGCCGGACGCCGGCCGGTCGTTCCCGATCGGCCGGGGCGAGGTGCTCACCCTCGGCCGGGGCGAGGCGGCCGCCTGCCGCCTGAGCGACCCGCACGTCTCGCGGATCCACTGCGAGCTGAGGGCCGAGCCGGGCGGCGTCCGCGTGGTGGACCTGGGCAGCACCACCGGCACGAGGGTCAAGGGACAGAACATCACCGAGCACCTGATCCAGTTCGGCGAGGCCTTCTTCGTCGGCAAGACCCGGCTGAGGCTCGAGGCCGCCGGCAAGGATTCGGTGTCGCGGTCGCAGGCCGGGATCGACACCGTCAGCACGGCCCTCGGCGGCGTCTTCGAGGTGGGCGACGAGGTGGCCCGCGGCCAGACCGGGATCGTCCACCGCGGCACCGACCTCCGCAACGGCAAGGCGGTCGCCATCAAGTTCCTCCACGGCTCGTCCACCGACAGCGACGAGCAGGTCGGACGGTTCGTCCGCGCGATGACCACCGTGGTGACCCTCCGCCACCCCAACCTGATCTCGGTCCACGGCGCCGGCCGGAGCGGGCCCCGGTACTGGATCGCCATGGAATTCGTGCCGGGCGAGAACCTCACGGCGGTGATCGACCGGATCGGCGCCGCCAACATGCTCGACTGGCGGATCGCCCTGCGGGTGGCCGCCCAGGTGGCGAGGGGCCTGCAGGCGGCCCACGCCCGGGGGATCGTCCACCGCAACATCGCCCCCCGCAACATCCTGATCCGCCGCACCGACGAGGCCGTCAAGCTCGGCGACCTGATGCTGGCCAAGGCCATCGAGGGCCTCAACGAGGGCTCGGTCACCCGGCCGGGCGAGCTGGTCGGGTCGATCGCCTACATGGCCCCGGAGCGGACCCTCGACGAGTCCGGCAGCGACACCCGGGCCGACCTGTACGCCCTGGGGGCCACCCTGTACGCCCTGCTGACCGGCCGCCCCCCGTTCGAGGGGCGGTCGCTGGCCGACACGCTCCGGCAGATCCGCAACGTCACGCCCAGGCCGCCCCGCGAGGTCCACCTGGCCGTGCCCGACCTCCTGCAAGCGGCCGTCCTCAAGCTGCTGGCCAAGCGGCCCGACGACCGGTACGCTACGGCCGAGCTGCTCCTGTCCGACCTCGAGCGGATCGCCCGGTATCACAACCTGAATATCGACGGAATCGGTTGACCCGATGGAAATGCGATCGATCGGAAGCCTGCCGGCCTCCCGGATCGGCCTGGGCCTGGCGGCGCTGGGGCGCCCGGGCTACATCAACCTGGGCCACTCGGCCGACCTGGCATCGACCGAAGTCCGGGCGATGGAATCCCGGACCCACGAAGTCCTCGACCTCGCCCGATCGGCCGGGATCACCTACTACGACTGCGCCCGCTCCTACGGCCGATCCGAGGAGTTCCTCGCCTCCTGGCTCGAGGCCCGCGGGATCGCACCGGGGTCGGTGTCCGTCGGCTCGAAATGGGGTTACGTCTACACGGCCGGCTGGAAGGCGACGGCCGAGGTCCACGAGGTCAAGGACCACTCGCGGGCGAACCTCGACCGCCAGCTCGCCGAATCTCGCGAGTTGCTGGGCCTACCTGGGCCTCTACCAGATCCACTCGGCCACGCAGGAAAGCGGCGTGCTGGGGGATGGGGCGGTGCTGGACGGCCTGGCCTCGCTCCGCGATTCGGGCGTCCTGGTCGGCCTGTCGGTCTCGGGGCCGGCCCAGGCCGACACGATCCGGCGGGCGATCGGGGTGGAGCGGGGCGGCAGGCCGTTATTCTCAAGCGTGCAGGCGACCTGAACCTGCTGGAACGCTCGGCCGGCGACGCCCTGGCCGAGGCCCACGCCGCCGGCCTCGGCGTGATCGTCAAGGAGGGGCTCGCCAACGGACGCCTGACCGGACGCAACGACTCGCCCGATTTCGCCCCCGCACGCGATCGCCTGGGGCGGAGGCCCGGCGGCTGATGCACCCTCGACGCCCTGGCCCTGGCGGCGGTCCTCGCCCGCCCCTGGGCCGACGTGGTGCTCAGCGCGGCCACCCCCGACCAGCTCCGCGACAACCTGCGGGCCGCCGAGGTCGCGGGGACGGCCCGGCCGAGGGCGAACTCGCCGGGCTGGCCATGCCGCCGGCGGCCTACTGGTCGGCCCGGTCGAGGATGGCCTGGACCTGACCGCCCGGCCGCCGAATCGTCGCGGGCCCGGGCCACAACGGGCCGCCCGGCTGCTCGTTATGCGGGGGCAAGTCGTGGTGACCGAAAACCTTCCTCAAGAAGCAAGCGAATTAGTTGAGGTCGATCCCCTGCGAGTGCCCGACTCCTGCCGCCGGCGATGGCCGGCGTCCTGGCCGGATTGCTGTACGCCGCGACCCCGGCCCAGCTCAGGCCCTCGAAGCTTCGGCGGCCCGCCATTCGTGCTACCCGGATGATTGCGGCTACCCGTACCCGGGCGATTGTTCGCCGTATCCCAACGATTCCCGCCCTGCGACTATCCCTATCCCAACTATCCTGGGCCCTGGGAGGTTCCTCCGGCGATCGGCCGCGATACCCGCGCTACCCGGGCTCGTCGAATGGCCGAACTCCGGCTACCCGCCGAGGCGGCGGCTACCCGCCGTATGACTGCTCCTCGTCCTCGGGATACCCGAGGGACTGGCCGCCGGATCGCGGTATCCGTCGGGCTCGCGGCATCCCCAGGGCGGCCCGTGGGATCGCGACTATCCCCCAGGCCAGGGCCTCGCACGGGATGCAGGGTCGGTGTCGCAGGGCCCCCGGGCCAGCCGTTCCCCCAGGCCCGGATGAACCAGCGCAGGGCCGGCCGTCGCCTGGCATGCAGCCCTCGACCGGCAGACCACCGCGGCCTGCAACTCGCCCAGAACCGCGTGATGCAGCCCCGCACGACCCCGGTCGGCATCCCGACGGCGGGCCGCTCGCCGCAGGCGACCTCGCCAGCGCCTCCCACGCCCCGCAGATGCGGCCGGCCATGTCCGGGTGGCGGGGCGATGCGTGCCGCCTCGCCGGCCGGCTCGCACCCGAGGCGGTGAGTTCGAGGGCCCTGAGTCGGTCCGATCGACGGTCGATAAACAACCCTCCGGCCGGGGCATGACCCCGGCCGGAGGGTTTATACGTTGGTGCGATCGGTGTCGAGTCTCATGCAACGACGCGGCTCGTACCTGCATCGATCATCCAAGGGGCTTGGCGGTCTGGCCGAGCATTTGGGGGCTTACTGACAGACGCTGCCGGGCTGCCTTGGACCTGATCGAATCATCTCCATCGCGGGATCGGGCTTTTCATGCCTGGTTTTTCGCTATAGATTCTCGCGGCCGAGGGGAGTGCAGTGGATCGCCGCCTTATCAACAGAGCTGCCGCTATGGATAAGTGCTTCAGGACGTACGTTGGAATTCTCCTTAAATTCATCGTGTGCATGTGTTCTTCGCACTTGGTAGCCGCTTCATCCGCTGTTGCCGCCCCTAACCAGGGCGTCACTGGCTATAGGGTTACGGACATACAGGGTGGGGAGTTCGTCGCAAAGTCCCTGGAGCCGAGTTGCGACCGCGAGGGGAGGGCGGGATCATTCCGTACGAATCGACGTCGGCATGGAGCGGCCGAGGGGCCGAAGCGGCTCCTGCTCGACACCGGGCAATTTACGGCGATGTTGCCGTTCGAGTGCGTGAAGTCGATCGAGACTCTGGAACGTCGCTTGAGCGGGAATGGCGAACATTACTGGAGCGTCCGGGTTATCTTGCTTGACGGCACGAAATGGAACGGCATGATCCGCAACCAGGCCCCGTTGCGGGCTGTGCTGGCCGATCGGACCGTGAGCCTGCCCCTGGATCGCATCGACCGAATCGACCGGGTCGATCCCACTGCAAGCCTTGAAGCCCATCGCAGGATGGGTAAGGCAATGGCTTCGGGCCGTCACACCGCCGAGATCCCGCTGGATAATTCGCGGGGAAGCGGCCCCATGCTCCTCTCAGGCGCCGCATTCCTGCCCGAGTTAATCTGCCCCAACGGATGCCCGATCGCCACCACCGATAAGGAGTCGATTCGCTGCAATGACGGTCGCCTGCTGCGGTGGGAGGAAATCGACAAAATCCAGCACCTGACATCGTCCTATCCGTTCGAGGAGTCGAAGTGGCCCGTCTTGATCCGCTTGAAATCCGGCGAAACGTCGCATTCCCGATCGGGCCTCGTCCCCGGCGTTTTCGGCTTATCCAAGCTGGGCGACTTCGAGATTGTCGTCTTCTCCGATTTTGCTGAGGTGGGGAGTCGGGTGTATTTGAAGTAAGGCTCGGCCTTGCATGCATTGTTTGCTGTCGTGGAGGATATTCTCGCCGCCTTTCGCGCGGGGGGAAGCAGATAAAATCTATGGGCCGCTGATATGAGTGCCGAGTGGCCTAACGGAGGCGACTCTCGTGCGACGGCGCGGCCTCGTATCCGTCAACGATCCTCCGCCGGCGCGCACAGGATGCCGAAGATCGCGGCGGCCGGGGCGCTGTTCTGGTGGACGGTGAACTCGCTGTTCATCGGCGAGCAGCGGTTGTCGAACCATCGCTCGTTGCCGGGCCAGGCGTCGATCGGGGGGTACACCGTCTTGTGCGGCCAGGCGGCGTCCCAGGGGCCTTGGCCCTCGTCCTTCTCCTTCCGCCAGGGGCCGTAGGGGATGATGCCGGGGTGGAACTCGCCCCGGCCGTTGTACCAGGCGTCCATGTGGAAGACGTGCCGGGGATGCCGGGGGCCGAGCCCCGTGACCCACGTCATGTTCAGGGCGTTGCCGCCGAGGAAGTAGTCGCAGGTGGTCTGGAGCACCGACCGGTAGCGGGCCGATCGCTCCGGGTCGGCGTCCCGCTCGACCGCCATCGCCACGGCCAAGGGCGTGACCATCGGCGTCGTCTGCTGGCCGACCAGCATCGGCATGTACCAGTTGCCGCCCCAACGCAGGGCCCGCTTCCCGGCCGTGTCGACGATCGCCTCGGCGGTGACCCGCAACGCGGCCCGGATCCGGCGGAGTGTGGCGGGGTCGCCCTCGGCCTTGCCGCCCGGCAGGGCGTACAACTCGGGCCCGAACTGGATTTCGTCCCAGAGCTGGGTGGCGGGCGTGATGTCGGCGGTGTCGCGGGCGAACTGCTGCTCATAGCGGCGGTCCCCGGTGAGGCGGAAGAGGGCCGCCGAGGCGTAGGCGCGGGGCACCTTCAAGGCGTGCTTGGCCTCGTCGTCGCCGGGGCGGGTATGGTCGCGGGCCCAGTCGAACGCGGCGCGGGCCTCGGCCTCCCAATCGACGCCTTCCGGGTCGGGCTTGCCGGCGATCTTCAGGCAGTGCGCCAGGTGGGCGGCGACGCCGGCATATCGGTAGGTCGACCAGGGATCCTCGCCCGAGGCGACCCAGTTGCGGTCCACGTCCTCCCATGAGCCCTGGCCGACCTTTGTGCCGTCGGGCAGGGTCTTCTCGTCGGAGCCGAAGGCGTCGCCGGCGATCCTCAGGCCGATGCCTCCGGTGCCATAGCCCTTGGCCAGCAGCTCTTGCCGCAGGCGATAGCAGAATCGCGGCAGCCAGGCGGCCTCGTCGAGGATGTCGGGCAGGCCGTTTCCGCTCTCGGGGATGTTCAACTCGCCGTCTCGGAAGTTGAGCGGGGTGATCTCGTAGGCGAGCAGCAACTCCTGCGGCACGCGGAGATGGGTTTCATAGCTGTCCCAGTCGCCGGCATCCTGATACCAACCGGCCGAATCGATCGAGCCCTTCACCCCGGCCATCAGCTTCTTCGCTTCGCCCCCCTCGGAACCCCACTCGGTCCAGCGGACGTCCGTGTACAGCAGCTTGCCGGCGAACCCGGGGGTGAGCTTGGGGTTGTGCGGGGCGGGTCGGGTGAACCGGGTATAGGGGGCTTCCAGGGCGATGCCGCTGCGATTGTGATACAGGCCGCGGGCGACCGCGCGGAATGCCGGGCGGTAGGCGTCGGGCTTGATCTCGAAGGGGCCTGACTGGCCGATCCCCTCGACCACCACCCAGTAGAGGCCGGGCCGGTCGAAGGCCGAGAAGTCGAATTCGGCTACGTCGGCCTTGAGGAAGTTGCCGTCGGGGGGCGAATCGGCCTTGTGGAAGGTCTCGGGCCGGTCGGCCGTGGCCCGGAGGGCGAGCTTGCCCGAGAAGACCTCGCCGGCCCTGAATCCATTGTAGAGGTATAACGAGCAGCGTCGGCCGATGTAGGGGCGGATATCGAGCCCCCCGGCGTCGCCCATCCAGTGGGAGACGTACGCGAACTTCTGGTGGGCGTCGGGGGCGTAGCCGATCGGGTTTACGTGAACGGCCTCGGATCGCCCTGTGGCCTCATAAAACCAGAACGGCCAGGACCGGCCGTTGCCCGCGATGTCGCCCGAGTCCAGCACATAGCGGGCGTACTTCAAGGGGCGGTCGAGCATCAGGTAGAGCCAGTGCTCCTTGGCGTGGTCGGGCCGGTTATTGACGGCGCGGCCGTCTTTCCAGGCGTCGGCGAACCAGGCGAAGTCGGTCCCCTTGCTCTTGCGGCCGACGCGGGCGGGGTGGCGGCCGTCGCGGAAGTCGGGATCCTCGGCCGAGGTGATCGACCACGACTCGGGCCTCGACGCCGCGGCCGAGTCGAGCGGGGCCACGATCACCTTCTCGTCCGACCGGGGCCGGCCGCGCTCGTGGTGGATCACGCGGCCCTCGTCGAAGTGGACCAGGACGATCCGGTCGGTCAGCGGCCGGACCTCGACGATCTCCGGGCCGTCGGCGGCCACCGCGGGCGACGCCAGGCCGGCGACCAGGAACGCGACGCTTCGAGCAGGGCAGGTGACATCGTATTCGCTCACGCTGGACGTGAAGACACCCGCGCGCCCTCATGGGAAGCGCGGGGTGCTCGATGGAAACCTCGGAGGATCTTGCCGTCAGGCCTTGACCTCATACCCCGCCCGCTGGGGCCGGGTCAGCCAGGCGTTGGCCTCGTCGTCGCCGACGATCTGCTCCTTCTGCGGGTCCCAGGTCAGCTTGCGGCCGCCGAGGCGGATGGCGATGTTGGCCAGGTGGCAGGTCGTCAGGGCTCGGTGGTGGGTCCAGACGTCGGCGACCGGCACCGATCGGTCCTTCAGGCATTCGAAGAAGTTGGCCATGTGGCCGTCCACCTTCTTCCCCTTGCGGAGTTGCACCAGCAGCGACTCGTCGACCGGCTCCTTCCAAAGGGCGTTCACGGCGCCGCCGGCGAGGTCGATCCGGTCTCGGGTGACGAAGATCCGGCCGTTGGTGCCCTCGAACGTGACGCCGTTCTCGGTGTCGTGGCGGATGTTCATCTCGACGCCGTTGGAGAACATCGCCTTCACCAGGAAGCCGGTCGGCGTGTTGTAGCGGTCGTCGACGGTGGGGTTGCCCCCCTTGAATTCGACCGGCAGCGACGACTGGGAGACCTCGATGCTGGTCGGCCCGGAGTCCTCCATGCCGATCGCCCACTGGCCGATGTCGACGTGGTGGGCGCCCCAGTCGGTCAGCTTGCCGCCCGAGTACTCGTACCACCAGCGGAAATCGCCGTGGCAGCGCTGCTTGATGTAATCGACCTTGGGGGCCTGGCCCAGCCACATATCCCAGTTCAGGCCCTCGGGCACCGATTCCTTGGGGAACGGGCCGCCGCTGGGCCCGCCGCCGATCGCGGCGGTGACCTTGCGGATCTTGCCGATCCGGCCCGACCGGACGAGCGCCACGGCGAGCAGGAAGACGCGGTTGTGGTCGCTCCGCTGCTGGGTTCCGACCTGGACGACGCGGCCGGTCTCCTTGGCGACCTTGCCGATCAGCTTGCCCTCGTCGATCGTGAGCGTGAGCGGCTTCTCGCAGTAGGCGTCCTTGCCGGCCTTCATGGCGTCGATCAGGATCTTGGAGTGCCAGTGGTCGGGCGTGCCAATCACGACGGCGTCGATGTCCTTGCGGTCGAGGACCTGCCGATAATCCTCGTAGACATCGGCCTTCCCCTTGCCGATCCGGCCGTCGTTCTTCGCCGATTCGGCGTGGGCCTTGTCGACGTCGCAGACCGCGAGGAAGTCGCCGAAGTTGGAGGCGCCTGAGGCGTCGCCCCGGCCCTGTCCGCCGGCGCCGATGAGAGCCAGGCGGGGCCGTTCGTTGGGCGACCGCATCTCGGCGGCGAGGCCGCGACCGGCCGGCACGGCCAGGGGGAGCAGCAGCGGGCTGGCGGCGCCCACCCGGAGGAAGTCGCGGCGGGTCTTGTGGTGTCCCTTCATCTCGGGAAGCTCCGTTGCGGGGAAGGCGAGGCGGGAGGGAGGTCCAGGGCGATGCACGGCCCCAGGCGATCAGTCTAGGCCGGCCGATCGGGCCGCACAACCGGCCAGCGGGCCTCGCCGCGGCACTATGGCCTGATTGACCCCACCGGTCGATCGCTCGGCTTGCCGCGATCGAAGGCCGACCCGACGGGGCGCCCATCCTCTCGCCGCCTTGCCAGGGCCGTGTCCGCGCGATTATGCTGCAATGCCGCCCATCCGAATCTCCTTTGATATCGAGGCATGCTATGAATAAATGCCCATCTGAAAGCAACCCTCCGTTTGGGATCATCGGGACGCAGCAATCGCCGATTATCATCGACCCCGACGAAGCCGTTCGTGCCGCCTATCGCCCCCATCACCTCAGGTTCCATTATGGGCACTGCGTGGCCGGGACCTATGTGAAGGAGAACTTCGTCATCAAGTCAACGGGCGACGAGGGCGGGCTGCTGCTCAAGGAAGGGGATCGGGATTGGTTCCTCCGCAAGATTCACATGCACAATCATATCGAGCACCTGCTGGCCGGGCCCCGCGGCGAGCGGGACGACCTCTACGAGATGCACCTCCTCCATTCATCCTTCGGCGATCGGGAGGCTACCGGAGATCTCCTGGTCATCGCCGTATTCTTCCGCATCAGCCCGGAGGCCCCTCGGAAGCCATCGCTTTACGAGTTCAACGCGAAAACAGGGGAAGCGAACAGGGCCAACACCGCCGCGAACGATCCGGGGGTTTCGGGCAATCTCGACCCCCATGAATTCCTCCCCGAATGGCCCGAACATCGCGCCGACTGGTTCCACTACATGGGGTCGCTGACTTCACCCCCCTTCCGCGAGGCTGTTCGCTGGTATGTCCTTCACCGCGAGATCGGGGTGCATCCCGAAGATCTCGATCACCTGATGGTTAGCGCCAGCCAGGATGCCCGCGGCGTGCTCCCCCTCTTTCGGCGCTTCGTGATCTGGAACTTCCAATCCTCCGACGATTACAGCTCGGGCACGAGTGCCTGACCCAGGCCCTCAACCGGCCGCCTCCGCGTCGAGCTGGCCGCGCTTCTCCAGCGCCTTGTAATGGACGAACGAGTAGACCACCGGCACCAGCACCAGCGGGGCCAGCATCACGGTGGCCCCGATCAGGTACCCGGCCCAGGCCAGCGCCGAGCCGGCCAGCCCGCCGGCCACCCAGGTCCAGGCGGCGAGCCGGTGGGTGTCGTTCCAGACCCGCTCGCTGGCGATCGTCCAGGGGGTCCGCACGCCGATGTAGAAGTTGCGGCGGACCTTCCCCATCAGGTTCCCCAGGGCCGCGAAGAATAGCATCATCCCCCCCACCAGGGCCCGGGCCGCGTCCACCCCGCCCTTCAGCCCGGTATAGAGGGTCAGGATTTGCATGTAAGCGAAAAGGCCCAGCACGACCAGCATGATTTGCAGGGACGTGTTGCGGAAATCGGCCACGCTGAACCGTTTCGGCGACAGCCACGGCAAGGCCGCGAACAGGCCGAGCATCGCCGCCATCCCGGCCGGCATCGCGAACGCCGCCCAGGCGCGGTCCCCGTAGCCATCGACCTCGCCCCGCGCGTTCCAGTGGGTGGGCAGCCGCTCGGGGAGGTTCGGATAGATCGCCGCCGTGGCGATCCAGGCGATCGCCACCAGGGCGAACCCGACGATCCAACACGTTCGATTGCTCACGGCGATGGCTCCCCCGGCCCGCCCCCGCGCGACCCGAAGAGGTCCCAGAGGTGGGCCAGCAAGTCCTGCACGACGGTGGTGTTCAGCGAGTAGATCACCTGCTGCCCCTGGCGGCGGCTGCGGATCAGGTCGGCCTCCTTGAGCACGGCGAAATGGTGCGACACCGTCGGCTTGTTGATATCGAACCGCTCGGCCAACTCCCCGGCCGACCGCTCGCCGCCGGTCAAGAGGCGGAGGATCTCTCGGCGGGTCGGATCCGAAAGCGCCTTGAAGACCTCGTTGGTCACGCGGCCGTCCCCTGGTCATTTCGATGGCGGTCGAATTATATTTTGGGGCGGCCCGGGCGGAGGATCAAGCAGTTGATGCGGTGGACGCGGGATGCGACGTCGCGCGGCGATCGGGCCAGGGCGGCCGATGGGACGGAACCGGCCGCCGCCTGCGCCAAAGATCGATCAGAAGAAATCATCCACGGTCGGCGTGATGACCAACTCGGGAACCCGGGCGCGGTCGGGGAGTTCGGCGACGAACTTGACGGCGGCGGCGACGTCCTCGGGCTGGAGGATCACCTGCCGGCGTTCCCTGGGCACGGCGACGGGCCTGCGGTCCAGGATCGGGGTTTCGACCTCGCCGGGGTAGATCACGGTCGAGCGGATCCCCTTGGGGCCGTCCTCGCGGCCCAGGCACATCCCAAGGGCGGCCTGGCCGAACTTCGAGGCCGAGTAGCCGGCTCCGCCCAGGAGGCTGGCCCGGAGGCCGGATATCGATGCGATCTGGACGACCAGGCCGCGGCCCCTGGCCCGCATGCCGGGCAGGAACTCGTGGATCAGGTTGAAGGCGCCGGTCAGGTTGGTTGCGATCATCGTGTCCCAGTCGGCCGGGCTGAGGACGTCCAGGCCCCGCTTGGACACGTTGGTGCCGGCGTTGCTGACCAGGATGTCGAGCGGCTTGCTGGGCTGGTCGAGCCGCTTCGCCAGGTCGGCGACCGCCTCGCGATCGGCGACGTCGCACGGCTCGACGCGGAGGTCCTTCGAGCCGATCTCGGCGGCGACCGCTTCGAGCTTGCCGCGCTCGCGGCCGACCAGGATCACGCTCGCGCCCGATTCGGCCAGGGCGCGGGCCGTCGCCCGGCCGATGCCGCTGCCCGCGCCCGTTACCAGGGCGATCTGACCATCAAGAGCCACGGGAAACCCCTTCGCTTTTGCTACGCAACTTCGGTGGATTGGCCCCGGCCCGACGGCGGTGGGCCTGGGGCGGTTCATCTTAACCGATTCAAGGTTGGGTCGGATCAGGGTCGGAAGGGATTTGTCGGCGGTGCAGGGGACCATCGCCGGGCCCGGCGGCCGGGGTCGAGAAAAGCAACGTGGGGTTGGAGGATCGGCCTGGGCCGTGCCCACGAGGTTCGAGAGGGGGTGGCGAAAGCCGAAGTCGGGGGCAAGAATCGAACGGTTCACAATCCACAAGGGGTGAATTGTATGGAACTCGGCCCCTATGCAGCCGACGTCCGGGACATCGTCGATCTCGTCGAATCCGGTGCGATTTTTCGCAACCCGCGTCCGCCGGTCGGCACGATCCGAATTATCCACGATATGGGCGAGGTAAGCGACTACGATTACGTCCTCAACGATAATCCGGAGGAAGGATGGAGTTGGAAGGAACTGATTGCACACGGAGGCGAGGTGGATTGCGACCGCTTACTCCTTGAGATGCCGAGGAGGCAGAGGGCTTTGCCCGGGCTGATGGAAAGCCTCTCCGCATTGTCCGACGGTCCGATCGATCAGGCATTGGATTGTCAACTTGGCGGTCAATATATGGAAAAAGATATCTCCTACATTTGGGCAAATATCGACTGGATCCTGCGTTGGCGGGCCACCTTCGGCCGCACGGTACCGTTCATAGAGCGACTGGTGGAGATCTACCGCCTCGGCGGTCACCCCTGCGGCTGGGTCGGCGAATATCCCGAGGGGCAGATGGTCTGCTACTTCCCGCCGGGGGATGACGACATCTGACGGGATTGCCAATCGGGTGAAAGCCCCTCCGAAGGGGATGGCAAACCAGCAAGAAGCGCCAGCGAAATGAACCAGCCTGGCCGGCGTGAGCCGACGGGTTCGCTTCGCTGGCGCTTCTTGCCGGTATCTGGCCCATAAGGGGCCGTTTCCAACGGAAGGCATCGCAAGAAAGCGGCCCGCCGAGGGGAAATCTCGGCGGACCGCCTTACCCGATTGATCAGGCTTTTCGAGAAGCCCTGGCCCTCGCATTGTGGAAGGCCCGGAGCGACCCGTGGGAGGGATGCGGCTTCGAAGAGGCGGTTGTCGGGGCCCCCGGTACGTTCATCGAGACGGGTCGTCGATCCCGCGTTCCAGACCTGGAGGTAGAACAAGGAAGCGGGAGTCGTCGCGGGGGTTGGGGTGCGGGGTGGTGGTCGTGGGGCGTGGTCGTTGCGGGGTGGTCGGGGCAGGGGTCGTCGTGGGTGTCGGAGTCGTCGTCGGCGTGCTGGAAGGTCTGGATGTAGATCGAAGTCCCCGACTTGCTCAACTGCGTGATCAGGCTGCCGAAGATCGAGGTCGCGGGCCGGCCCGACTGGGCCGAGCGCCTGGCCGTTGAAGAAGAGGTTCGAGAGGACGATCGGCGTCGGTGCGGGCGCGGGTTCGGGGGTAGGAGTCGGTGCGGGGGCGGGCGTCGAGGGCTCCGGGCTCGGCGTCGGCGTAGGGGTCGTCGGAGTGGTGGTGGTGCCGCCGTTCGATGGCGTCGCGGGCGTGGACGGGACGACAACCTGCGGCAGCGGGGTTTGGGGCGTGTTGCCGTTCGACAGGGTATCGCCGCTCGGCTGGTTGGCGGGTACGCCGGGGATCAGCGAGGCCGATTTGGCGGATGTCGATCCGGCCGATCGTGATGCCGGTGACGGAGTCCTTGATCTGCGTGGCCCCCTGCTGGAGCCAGCCCATCAGGTCGTCGTAGGCGGGAAGGGTGCCGAAGCGGGACTTGTAGATCTGCTGGAGCAGGACGATCGAGCCGGAGACCTCGGCGGCGGCGAAGCTAGTCCCGGTGACGGGCGAGAAGTCCTTGCCCAGGGTCGGGGCGATCAGGTTCTTGCCGGGGGCGGCCAGGTCGGTGGCCGAGGGCGCTGCCGACGGTCGGATCCCGCCGCTGGGCGTCGGGGAGCAGGGTGTCGGTAGGTCGGAACCAGGTGACCGATGCTCTGCCCACGATCGCCGAACGCGACGCCCTGGTTGCCGTCGAAGCATGCCGGTGGCGACCACCACCGGGATGTTCATCGAGGCGAGCTGCGGATCTGACGGTTGATCGACGAGCCGCTGCCGGCCTGCAAGGCGAAGAAGTTCGTCTTGTAGCTGCCCTCGTCGGCGATCGACAGGTTCACGATCGAGACGCCCGCGACTGGCCGTTGTCGATCACCCACTGCAGGGCCTGGAGATGTCGCCGAAGTCGCTGGTACCCCGGCCGTTGAAGACCTTCAGGGCGACGATATCGGCCTCGGGGGCGATCCCGGGGTGAGCCGCGTCCTCCGAGGCGATCAGGCCGGCGACCGACGTGCCGTGCGCGGATCGTCGGCATCGGGGTCGGCATCGTTATCGGCGAAGTCATACCCATATTTCACCTTCGATCCGAGCGAGCGAACTGCCCGGCCGCGGGGTGGTTGTAATCGACCCCTCGTAGTCGATCACGGCGGCCGTCATGCCGTAGCCGTCTACCCCATACTTGGCCCGCGTTGCGGAGGCCCCCAGGAGCTTGTCGGCGGGATCGACGGCGGAGCGGTCGGCGATGAAGGCGGGGGGGGGGGAGTAGCTGAGCAATTGTCGGGATTCGAGGGCATCGACCAGGGGCGCAAGGCGAGCGCGGTCGGGTCGTCGGGCCGAACGAGTCCAAAGCGGCATGGAATCGGGCTCCCTGACGGCCTCCCACCCTCGGGACGGGGCCGCCCAGCAATCTCAAGGGGTGAGCGCCCCCCCTCCCTGGCGCGGAGCGCCGCTGTTCACGGCGGGCCGCGGCCTCCGGGATCCCCCCGCCGGGTGCGGGGAAGACCTCCGGGCTGACAGGGCGCGTAGATGGTCGGAGAAGCAAGCGAGGACGATGGCGGTTGCCGCGGCGGGATCGTGCAACGAAGCACAGGCCCGACGCGGGGCGGATCGGGGGATCCGCCCGCCGTCGCGAGAGGCTGCCGACTACATCCTGTATCCGCGGAGCGTTCCATGGCTCCGACCGCCGCCGAATAGACCGGGCGGGCGACGGCTTTGGGGCGGGGGCCGGTCCCGTTGGATCCCGGTTCCACCGCGTCTGTCGCCTCTTATCGGTGGCGGGGGCGGCCAGCCCGCCGACAATTCTTGAGGGAAAAAAGGTAAAAACGGGTGAAAACCCGGACGACCCGTCCGCACGACAAAATGCGCGGGACCGACTCGATGGCCCCTCATCGCATCAGGTTCGACAACCCGTGAGCATTCGCCCCGCGGATGAATCGGGCGCCAGCCGATCGGTCGGTCCGATCGGACGATTCCGGGGAATCCGGGCCGATGTCCCGGCCGGCTCAGTGTGCCATCTCGAGCACGACGATTAGCGACCCAGCGGCCGGCGACCATTCCGAGGCGTAATAGCAGAAACCGCCCGGGAAGTCGTCGAGCCGGGTAGCCAGGTCGGGGTCGGCAAGATGCGGCCGGACCTCGGCCTTCCAGAAATCGAAGGAGGCTTCCTCGGGTACCCACCGAGGTCGGCAGCCGAGTACTGCCACGACGAACCGGACCGCCCAGAGGCGCAGCAATTCGCGGAGGGCGCTCGAGGAGAGGTCGCGCGATCGCTCGGCGGCTACAACCCCTGGATCGGCCCAAAATTCTCGCATCGGGGTTCCGGTGATGATGCGTTGCGAGTAGGGCATGGCACCGCCCCGGGCAAACGGTTGCGGCCCGCCGGAACAAGCCCTTTCGCCCCGATCACGTGGACTTGGCTTGATATGCGGCGAGGAGACGCCGGATCTCGGGGAGTAATTCATCCGGGACCGCGATGACGGCCTGCCCCCGGCGTTCCGCCGCCACGGCCGATTCGTCCTCGGCAACTTGCTCGTCCTCGGGGAGGTTCTCGTAATGGTCGATCAACCGCCCGACCCGCTCGGCATCCCAGCCTTTGGGGAATTTCGGCTCGTTCATCGTCGTTTCTTCCTCCTTTTGTACGCCTGAAGGGGCTTACCCGTCAGGTCGTAAGCCGTTACCACAAAGATGCCCTCATCCTCTTCGTCGGGGACGTAAATGACGCGTAGGTATCTCCCGGATGCGGTCTGCCCCAACGCCTGGCGTGAACCGTCTCGACCGGCTCGGTCCTCGCCCGGATGCCGAAGCACATACTCGACTTCGGCCTCGGTCACGCCATGTCCCTGGATGTGGGGTAGGTTGGTCTCGGGATCCATGTAATAGCGAAAGTCCATAACCAACCCCGGCTAAGGAAGTTACCGGCTTCACGCTAGTTTATCGCGTCCTGATGACGCCACCCAGTAGCCGCGACCGAGAAAGCAACGAATTAGCCTCTTTGCGGCGTCTTTCCGAATGACGTGCAGTTGGTGTTCCAGCCGCGAGGCCCCTTGATCGCCCACCGCGCGCCGGAGATGCTGGGGCGATTCCGGCGCCGTCGGCCGAGGGGGGCGATCGCTGATGAACCTGAACCGTCGAACATTCCTGGCGGGGGGCGCCGCGCTGGCGGCCGCTCCGTCCCTGGTGCGCGCCGTCCCGGCCGGCTTCGAGGCGGGCGCCGCGATGCGGGTCATCACGCCCGACCCGCTCCTGCCCGTCTCCGGCGGCATGGGGCCGACCCGGCCCGCCACCGCCAAGAAGGGCGAATTGACCGCGAGGGCCGTCGTCTACCGGCGGGGCGAGGCCGTCGTGGCGGTGGTGGCGCTCGACCTGCTCGGTTTCCCGTCGGCCCTGGGCAATCGCGTTCGCTCGAAGGTCCCCCGGATCCCCGCCCCGAACATCCTGATCGGGGCCACGCACACCCATAGCGGGCCCGATTGCTACGCGTTCCCCGACGGCAAGGGGGGCCACACCGGCGACCTCGCCTACATGGACCGGGTTTGCGAACTGGCGGCCGAGGCGGTCAACGAGGCGTACAACCGGCTCGAACCGGCCCGGTTGAAGGTCAACACCGGCGAGGCCCGCGGCAAGATCGCCTACAACTACTACGCCCCCGACCTGTACGACCGGCGGATGGGCGTCATCCAGGCGGTCGCGGCCTCGGGCAAGCCGATCGCCACGCTGGTGAATTACGCGATCCATCCCGAAGTGCTGGGCAATGGCGTGGGGCTGGTCAGCCCCGACCTGGTCGGCCCGCTCTGCGACCGGATCGAGGCCAACGCCGGCGGCCTGGCCCTGTTCATGAACGGTGCCCAGGGGGGGATGGTCACGGCCGATAACCGCGACCTCGACAGGCCACCCCGCGACCCGCAACGGGCCTACTGGGACGATTCCCGGTCGTGGGACGAATGCCTGCGGATCGGCCACCTCATGGCCGATGAGGCACTGCGGATCGTCGGGGATGCCCCCGAACAGGCCGACCCCGGCCTCGCCTGCTTCCACGCCGACGCCCGGTTCGCCGTCGAATCCGACGCGATGTGGGCGGTCGTCACGCAGTCGCCCTTGAAGTACCCCCACAACGACGACCGGACCGTCGAGGCGCGGATCAACCTGGTGAACCTCGGCGATGCCCAGATCCTGACGATCCCGGGCGAGGCCCTGCCCAATATCGGCTTCTATCTCAAGCGCAAGATGCGGGGGAAGCACAATTTCCTGTTCGGCCTGACCAACGAGGCGTTCGGATACATCCTCACCCGCGTCGACTTCCGCAGCTTCCCGCGGTACGAGTACGTCTCGCGGACCTCGCTGGGCGAGATGACCGGTGAGGTGCTCATCGATCGTTCGCTGGAACTGGTCAACCGATCGCCGAAGCCGGGCCCCTGACCATGCGCTCCCGCAGGGATCTCCTCAAAACGGCCTCGGCTGCCCTCCTGGCCGGCCCCGCGTTCCGCCCATCGAAGCCGATCCGCGTCGGCCAGATCGGCGTCGGTCACGGCCATGCGAACAAGCTGGCCGTCTTCCGGGCGTCCCCCGCCTACGAAGTCGTCGGCCTGGCCGAGCCCGACGAATCGCTCGGGAAGGCGGCCGCCGACCAGCCGCCCTTCCGGGGAGTCCCCCGCATGGGCGTCCGGGAGTTGCTCGATCAACCCGGCCTGGAACTGGTGCTCGTGGAGACGCGGGTCTCCGGCCTGCTCGACGCCGCCAGGGCGGCCATCGACGCCGGCAAGCACGTCCACCTCGACAAGCCGGCCGGCGCCTCCTTGCCGAGCTTTCGCCGCCTCCTGGCCGACGCCCAGGCGAAGGACCGCCACGTCTTCCTGGGCTACATGTTCCGGTACAACCCCGGGGTCGTCCTGGCCCGCGACCTCCTGGCGAAGGGCTGGCTGGGCGAGGCGTGTTCGCGACGCGCTTTTCATGGGAAAGGTCGTCGAGGCCGACGATCGCGCCCGACTGGCCGAATTCCCAGGCGGAATGATGTTCGAACTGGGCTGCCACCTGATCGACCTCGTCGTCGGCTTCCTGGGCCGGCCCGATTCGGTCTCGCCCCACCTGCGAACGACCCGCTCCGACTCGCTGGCCGACAACGCCGTCGCCGTCCTCGAATACCCGAAGGCCCTCGCCACGATCTCGTCGAGTGCCCTGGAGGTCGAGGGATTCGCCCGGCGACACCTGACGATCCTCGGCACCGAGGGCTCGCTCACCATCGAGCCGCTCGACCAGCCGGCTGTTCGCCTGGCCCTGTCCCAGGCCCGGGGCGAGTACCGCAAGGGCTATCAGACGATCACCCTGCCGAAATACGACCGATACGTGGCCGACGCCCACGACATCGCCCGCGTGATCCGGGGCGAGAAGCCCCCCGACTGGTCCCCCCGGCACGACCTGGTCGTCCAGGAAACCGTCCTGCTCGCCTCGGCGATGCCGATCGATCGTTGAACGATCCGACCGCGAACCGCGTCCAAAGGATCCGAACGAGCCCCTTCCCGGCCCTACGCCCGCCGTTGCCCTTAAATCCATACAGTTTGCCCTGTTGTCCCATTGTGT
The DNA here is from genome assembly GCA_046350035.1 of Isosphaeraceae bacterium. GTDB lineage: Bacteria > Planctomycetota > Planctomycetia > Isosphaerales > Isosphaeraceae > CALLYK01. The sequence continues at coordinate 106,365 of JAXMBD010000010.1, forward strand.
CATCCTTGACAGGTTGATGGGGGCGGGGTAGCTTGCAACGGTGGCCCCAGGCGGTGCGGGTTCGGATCGGCTCGATCGGACCTTCCGCTTCTCGAACCCACAGGTTGCGGGCGATATGATGCGTGCATCACAGGTCGGGTGGCTTCGGGCGTGCGGCCTGGGCGCCGGGGCGTTGACGGTCCTGGGCGTGCTATCGGCCTCGTCGTGGTCGCAGACGTCGCCCAAGGGGCAGGCCCCCGCGAAGGGGCAGGCGGCGAAGAAGGAGGCCAAGGCGGCGCCGAAGGAGGAGATCGCGCCCGACCGGACGGCGGCCGAAGTCTTCCGCGACCCGCGCAACCGGCCCTTGATGAAGAACAGCTTCGACGCGCTGTTCCGCCGCGAGACGGCCACCCAGAAGGAAGCCGACCAGATGCGGGCCATGGCCGAGCGTGGCCCGGCCAACAAGGCGCAGGTCGCGACCTTCGTGAAGGCACAGGTCCGCGAATTGACCGACCACGCGAACATCGAGGCGATGCTGGATCCCGAGGGGAAGTCGGCCGATTTCCTCAAGCTTGAGGAGGCGGCGACCCGGCTGGCGGTGCCCCTGGAAGCGGCCAATCTCCGCAAGAACGTGGCCTTCCGCAAGGCGTTCGTGCAGGAGATGCTGGCCCCCGGCGTCGGCGACGCGGTGCTGAAGAACCACCTCTATGCCCGGCTCCAGTTCCTGATCGTGCTGGCCGGGTCGGGCGAGCCCGCCGCGCTGGATACGTTCGCCGCGGTGCTGGCCGACAAGGAACAGCCGGCGATCCTCAAGCTGGAGGCGGCGCGGGGGATCACCAAGGTGGTCTCGGGCGGCTCGAAGGCCGACACGGTCGACAGCAGCACGCGGATCAAGGTGGCCAAGTCGCTGTCCGACTTCCTGCGGAACGAGCCCGAGACCGTGCGGCCGGCCCTCGATCGGGCCCTGGAGGCGCTCGGCTCGCTCCGGGAAGACTCGTTCGACCCGGGCCGCAACGACCTGGAATTCCTGACGACCGCGGCGATGTACCTGGCCAAGGCCGACGCCGTGGAGTTAAGGGCACGGGCCGCCTGGGCGGTCGGCATGATGCGGCTCAACCCCGCGGCCAGGCTTAACCTGCCGTTGCTGGTCGCGCACAGCGGCCAGGTCGCCGCCGACCAGGCCGAGGAGATCCTCGGCGATTACCTGGTCTCGGCCGAGGGCCAGGACGTCAACGCCCCGGTCCGCTACTGGGTCCATCGGCTGGTCACCGAGGTCGGCATGGGGTTGAAAGGGGATCCCGACGTATCGGAATCGGGCCTGCTGTTCGCCGCCAATCGTGCGATCAAGGGGGATGAACTCCGCAAGATTTCCGACATCGAAGAGCGGGTCCGGGCGTTGTGCAAGACGGCCGACGGCCTCGCCAAGGCGGCCGGGGCCTTGCGGGCGCAGGAGAAGGCGAACCTGGTGAAGGACCTGGGCGAACTGCGGGCGGCCCTGAACGCCAAGCCGGCCATCGCCGACCCCAAGTTAACCCCTGGCGGGCCCGAACTGCCGCTCCGATCGGCCGCTGCGGCCGAGGAGCCCGCCGCGCCGGCCGCCAGGCCCGCCGCCCGCTGAGTGCGATCGACGACGACGGAGCGGAGCGGGGGGCTCGGCCCCCCGGAATCCTGGTGCCGAACCCCCCGACCGACGGCCAGGCGGCCGAGATCCCGGTCAACGAGGTCCGCGATTACCGGCGGATCAATGCCGAGGTCGTCCGACTGCTCGACGCCGGGCAGCCCCGGATCGTCCTGCAGCGGGTCGAGCGCCAGCGACTCTTGCTGGAGGGGCTCCGGGGCCCCTGGTCGGCCTTCATCGAGGTCGAAGGCCGCGCCGGGCCCGAGCTGGCCGCCGGCCTCGACGCGCCCGGGCTTTGCATCCGGGCGGCGGGGGCCGACGACGGGGCCGCCCGGGGCCTGAGGGCGGGCGCCCTGCGGATCGACGGCGAGGCGGGCGACGGCCTGGCTTACGAGCTGGAGGGCGGCATCGTGATCGCCCTGGGCGCGGCCGGGCATCGCGCCGGGCTCCGCATGCGGGGCGGCGTCCTGGTGGTGGCCGGGGCCGTCGGCCGCTTGCCCGGCGATCGCCAGCGGGGCGGTTGGATCGTCGCACCCGGGGGCGCCGGGAGCCCCGGGGCCGGCCATGGCCGGGTCGGCGGCAAATGGATCACCTCTCCGAGCGGCTGGCCCGATGCGATCCGGGCGGCCTTGCTCGGCCTCCCGGCGGGATTCCTGCCGGCCGATCGGTTCCGGCCGGGCTTCGACGGGCTGGGCGGGTCATGAAACGGGCGTGGGCCGGCTTCGGGATCGCGATGGCCCTGGCCGGATGCGGCCGGATGACCGCCCCCGTGCCCAGGGAGACGGCGGACGTCCGCGGCCGATTGCTGGCGGGCGGGACGCCGATCGGCCGGGGCTGGGTGCAGTTCTGGCCGGTCGAGGGGACCGTCGGCAACATGCGGGCCGCGCCCCTGGAGGCCGACGGCTCATTCCGGATGACGCGGGCGCCGGTCGGCCGGGTGGTGGTCCTGGTCACCCCGGCGGCGCCGATCGACGGGGGCGACCGCTACCGGGCCGCGCGGATCGCGCGGGCCCAGGGGTTCGATTCGCCGATTCGCCTCACGATCGGCAACCCGCCGGCCGATCCGCTGAATATCGATTTGCTTGCGGCCGGGCCCTGATCGGCGGGTATGCTGGAGGGGAGGGCCGGCACGCAAGGCGATGCGGCGATCGGGGTCGCGGCCCGGTGGGAGGTACGATGACCCCCAAATGGAGGCTCCGCCCGTTCGAGCCGGAGAGGGTCCGGGCGCTGAGCAGCGAGGCCCGGCTCCACCCGTTGATCGCCCAGTTGCTGCTGAACCGCGGCATCGACCGGGCCGATCGGGCCATCGACTTCCTGGAATCGCGGCAGAGGAGCCTGCACGACCCGGAGAAGCTCCCCGGCGCCGTCGAGGCGGCCGATCGCCTGGTGGCGGCGATCCGGGCCGACCGGCCGATCGTGGTCTACGGCGATTACGACGTGGACGGCGTCTGCGGCACCAGCTCGCCCTGGGCCCGCCTGAAGGCCGGGTCGGCGTGGCCTCGTATTACATCCTGCACCGGGTCGATGAAGGCTACGGCCTCAATCCCGGAGGCGCTCCGCATCATCGCCGTCGACTTCATCTGGGCGCCCTGTTGGTGACGGTCGACGTGATCACCGCCGTCGCCGAGGCCCGCCTGGCCCGGGAACTCGCTGGAGTTGGTCATCACCGACCACCACGTCTTCGCCCCGGAATTGCCCGAGGCCGATGTCCTGGTCCATCCCAGCCGCCTGGGGCGGCTACCCGTTCGGGGAGCTTTGCAGCGCCGGTGGCGTCTACAAGCTGGCCTGGCAGTTCGTGGCGAGCTTCGGCGATGGCGCTGGAGGCCGCCGCACCTCCGCAATACCTGTCGAGGATGAACCCTGGTCGCCCTGGGCGACACGCCGATGCGAAGGAGGACGAGGAACTGGATCTTCGTCTGGTACTGCACGAAGGGGCTGGGCGTGCAGCCCTCGATGGGCTGGTGGGCCTGCTGGAGGTCGCCGGCCCAAGGGCACCTGATCAACCTCGCTATCGGGCTCAACCTCGGGCCCCGCCTGGAATGCGTCGGCCGGATGGACCAGGCCCGAAGGCGGTCGATGACCACCGGCGACCCGGACCGGGCGATGCAACTGGCGGCCGAGCTGGACGCCTGCACCTGGTGACCAGGAGGCCGAGCAGCGACGGTGGCCGAGGCGAAGAAGCTGATCGACGACCGGCGGCCTGCACGGCGGGGCAAGTGATCGTGGTGGGCAAGGCCGCGCTGCGATGGCGCCGGCGTGATCAACGTCGCCAGCCGTCGGCCGACACCACGTCTACGGTCGATCGTGGTGGCGTTGGGTCCGGAGGAAGGGTAGGGGTCGGGCTCAGTCGATCCCGGGTTCAACCTATTCAGGCATTGCGCTGCTCGGAGGGCCTGACGCGGTTCGGCGGCCACGCGGCGGCGGCCGGCCTGAAGCTGGCGGCCTTGAACGAGGGCTTCGCCGGCCGGTTCGACCCGGTACGCCGGGACCTGCTCTACGCCCGAACACCGCGAAGACGCCTGGATCGACGCCGAGGTGCTCAAGCCTGATCGACCTCAAGCTGGTCGAGGAGTCGGCCGGCTGGAGCCAGGCCGGAGCGGGCAACCGCCGATCCTGATGGCCGACCGGGTGATCGTGGTGGGCGAACCCCGACGTGGGCGATCGCCAGCAGCATTTGCAATTGCGGCATTCCAGCGCCCTGCTGAAGGTGATCGGCCAACCCTGGCCGAGGCAAGTTCCTCAAGGCCGGCACCGCCTGCTCGATCGCCTGAGCCGAGCATCACCGAGGAAGGCAAGGCCGGCGGGAAGTCCAGCTCGTGCTGCGGGATTTCCAGGTGGCCGCGGGCGAATCGGCCCAGGCCGCCTCCGCCTGAATCCGGCGGGGCGACCGCCGCCGATCCGTTCAGAACGGGACGTTGCCCTGCTGCGCTCAGTTGCTGGGGCCGGGGCGGGGGCCGGGGCCGGCGTCGGTGTACAGCTGGGGCGGGATTGGCCTGGCCCGAGCTGCTGAGCCGGCCGCCCTTCGCGGGCGCGGCTGGTTTCGAAGCCAGGCCCTTGGCTTCCTTGTAGGCCTGCTCGATGCCCAGGGAGGCGCTGTCGCCGTAGAGGTACTGATCATCGCCTGGGTGTCGGCGATCAGGTCGCGTGGCGGGTCAGGATCACCTTGCGGATCTCGCCCTGCTCCCTGCCGGCGTCGTCCTTGATCCTCGCGAGCCGCTCGGCGTACTGCTCCCGGTTGGGATACTTGCGGACTTCCTCGAGCATGCCGGGGATGTCGTCCCAGAATCCGCCCTCGGGCGCGGGCTCACCGGCGTTCATGCGGGTCCGGATCGCGATCAGGTCGACGATCTGGTCGCGCATGGCATTGAGTTGCGTGTCGATCGCCACCGTCTTGTTCAGCGGATCGACCGGGACGACCTTCTCCTCGACCCATTCGCCGGGCATCAGCGGAAACTCGCGGAGCGGCTCGACCCCCGCGGCCAGCACGCGGAGCACGAAGATCGAGTCGGCGAAGCCCGACGGATCGTGATCCGCCCTTCGCGGTCGGTGAAGCCGAGGTCGCGGGGCGGGCCGTTGGGCACCTCGCGGGCGATCACGGTGTAGCCGGAGGCGGGGCGGCGGTCGACCGCGTCGGTCATCAGCCGGAGCCTGGTGGGGCTCAGGCCGGGGCGGACGCCCATCGCGGCCATCTTCACGCGGCCGAGGACCGAACGGCTGAGTGGGTCGCGGATGCCCGTCCGCAGCTCGCAGCGGGCCCGGCCGCCCTGGACGCTGAGCACGCGGAGGTACGAGAACGGCACGTCCTGGACGCGGGTGATCTTGCCGTCTTCGGTCAGGCCGATCCTCAGGGGTCGGAAGACGTCGCCCGGTGAGACGATCTTGCCGATGGGGTCGGCGACCGGCAGCAGCGAGCCCTGCACGACCAGGTCGATGCCGCCGGGCGATATCATGCCGCCGAGTTCGGCGTAGGGCGTGAACAGTTCCAGCGGATAGTCTCGATCAGGTCGCGGGGCAGGGTCAGCGTCGGGGTATTTGGCCTCGCGGATGGCGATGGGCGTTAAGGCGGGCGGTGTGCACGTCGGCCGCCCGACCGCTGAGCCTGAAGCCGCCGCCGTTGCCGTCGATGCGGATGATCCACGCCTTGTCGAACCCCTCGGCCTGGGGGGCGATCGTCTCGGCGACCAGCGATTCCAGCGGGGTCGAGGATTGCGGCGCCGGGTCGTCGGAGACGTCCAGGGCCCAGGGGGCCCCCACCAGGCGACGGGCCAGGCCTTCCCAGCCGGTGATCGCCAGGGCCCGGCCTCGCGCGTCGAGCATCGCCCCCGGCCGGACCGTGATCCAGGCCCGGATCTTGTACGGCCTGCGCTCCAGCGGGACCGCCTCGGCCTTGGGCGCGGCCTTCTCGGCCTCCGGCCGGGTGGGCGACGGCGCAGGGGCAGGCGCCGGGGCCTGGGTCGGCGCCGGGTCTTGCCCGGCTTGCACGTCGGCCGTCAGGGAGAGGGCGGCGAGGGCGAGGGCGAGGAGGCCGCGGGCGGTGCCGATTGCGAGGCCCAGGGGTCGCGGGCGATCCAAGGCTTGATCTCCCAGGTTTCGATTCCTTGATAGAGCGACTCGGTCTCGGCGGGCGGGCCGACGAGGCTGGATCGCCAGGCGTAGATCTCGTCGAGTTGCCAGAGGGGCAGGATCGGCAGCTCGTCGCGGGCCTCGCGGTCGATCTGCTGGAGCAGCTCCTTGGCCGCGGGCGGGTCGGAGGCCAGGTCGAGCTGGAGCAGCAGTTGCAGGATCCGCGGGCTGGCGATCGCGGCCAGGGCGCCGGTGGTGGGCGGGGCGTCGTAGCCGGGGCAGATCAGCGGGCCGGCCTCCATGGCGGGGTCGCTGACGCGGTCGGCCAGGTAGACGATGTCGAACTTGCGGCCGGCCCGGAGCTCGCGCTCGAGGTCGTCGGGCCTCCGCTCGACCAGGTCGATCTGGAGGCCGTTCAATTCGCCGATCTTGCCGGCCTCGCGGAACATCTCGGCGATCTTGGGGGCGACCGCCTGGGCCTCGGGGATCGACGGGTATTCGAACCGGAGCCGGACCGTCTCGACCCCCGCCTCCTTGCGGCCGCCGGCGACCAGCATCTTGGCCATCAGGGGGTCGTGGTCGAAGCCGCGGATGTTGGGCGCGTTGGCGTAGCTGTCGGCCGGGAACGGGCCGTCGGCCAGGAGGTTGCGGGCGTCGGCCGGGCGCCTCAGGATCGTCTCCTCGAGCAGGGCCTTGCGGTCGATCGCGTAGGCGAGGCCCCGGCGGAGCGACCGGCTCCGCAGGGCCGGATTGCGGCCGTCGAAGACGATCCGGTGGAGGCTCGGCTGGGCGTACCGGCCGAGCTTGATGTCGGGGTCCTGCGCCAGGTCCGCCACGCGGTCGGTCGGCACGTGTTCGAGCATGGCGACCTGGCCGCGGAGCATCGCCGAGATGGCCGCGGTGGCGTTGGGCATGCGGGACTCGTGCAGGTTGCGGACCCTGCGGCTGCCCGAGGGATCCTCGGCCAGCGATCGGAGCTTCGCCGACGATTTGGCCAGCTCGACGACCCGGAAGGGGCCGTTGCCGACGGAGGACCGCCCCTTGCCGACCGGCACCAGGCCGTCGCGGCCGGCGTGGGCCGGGCCGACCGGCACCACCAGCCAGGACTCGGGCTTGAGGATCGGCCGGGACAGGCGGATCGTGACCCGCTCGTCGTCGATCGCCTCGAGGCGGTCGAGCATGTTGGCCCATCGCGAGTGGAACGACGGCGACCGGGGCATCGCGCGGTCGCTGAGCGATCGGGCGACGTCGAGCGAGGTGAGCGGCCGGGAGCCGTCGGCCCAGGCGATCCCCGGCTTGAGGCGGGCGATCACCGTCCGGCCGATGTCGGTGATCTCCAGGTCGGCGACGAGCTGGCCGGGGATGGCCCCCCGGGCGGCGGCCTCGTCGTCGCGGGCGAGCAGCGGCAGGAAGACCAGCGGGTTGAGGCGGGCCTCGGCCCGGGTGCGGATCCAGGGCCCGAAGCCGGGGGTCGGGTCGCGGTCGTCGCCGCGGGGCCGGGGGACGTCGAGCACGCCGACTTCCAGCGTCGGCAGGTTGGAGAACGCCTCGGAGTACTTCGAGGCGGCCCCGTCGAGTTCGGGCCAGACGCGGAGGGCCTCCGAGAGGTCCGAGAGCTGGCCGTCGCCCTGCTTCTTGCTGGCCCGGTCGGCCAGGGTCTGGGCCTTGGCGATGAACTTGTTCCGCCCCTCCTTCGCCAGGACATGGTTGGGCACGAGGGCTTCGAGGTCGTGGAGGGCCTGGCGGCCCTCGGCGTAGTGGCCCTTCTCGATCGCCTTGTTGATCCGGTCGCTGTAGGCGCGGGCCAGCCGCTCGCCCAGGTTGGGGTAGTCGGGCCGGCGCTCGTACAACTCGCGGATCAGTCGCAGGCCCTGCTCGGTCTCGCCCCGGACCAGGTGCGAATTCCCCTCCTCGAACAGCAGCTTGTCGATCCGCTCCTCCAGGCCCTTCCACCGGGGGGAGCGGTCCTTCACGGCCAGGTAATACTCGAACGCCTTGGCGTAGTTGCCGTCGCGGAGGAGCCGGTCCCCCTCGGCCAGCAGCATGTCCTCGAAGTACTCGACCGACTTGATCGATGCGCGCTTGGTCCAGAAGTCCCGGTAATCCCCCTCCGTGAGGCGGATCACCTGGCGCTCGGCCTCGAGCTGGGCCTGCTGCTCCTGCTTGGTCACCGCCTTGGCCTTCTTGCTGTCGGGCACCGGGGCCGGCGGCGGCGGGATCGGCCGGGGGCTGAGGGGCTCGACCGAGAACACCTTGTTGTCGATCAGCGTGACCCGGTCGAACGGGGCGGTCTTGAGCAGGTCCACCTTGCCGGCCGGCGCCTGACCCGCCGCGGGCGCCGGGTTCTGGGCCGTCGGCGGGATCGTCGCGGCCGCCGCCATGACCGCCCCGACGAGCAGGGCGAAGCCGGCCCGGAGGGCGACCGCGGCCGGGTTGCGGCCGCCGGGGGGGAGCGCAGGGGCTGTCGCGGGGGTTTGAGGCCGATTCATGGCGTTGGCGAGGGCTCCGGTCCGAACCGTTCCGATCCGATTCCGATCAGGGTGCCGAGGGGGAGAGCAGGCGAATCGTGCCGGGCCCGACGTAGACGGCGACGTCCTGGCCGACGGCGGACAGGCCGCCGGCCGGCAGGAACTCGGCCTTGAGGCGGGCGAGGTCGGAGCCGTCCTGGAGGCCGATCTTGCGGAACTCGCCGTCCCGGCCGACGACCCAGGCGGCATCGCCGACGAGGGCGGGCGGCCCGGCCATCGGCGACGAACCGGGCGAGGAAGTCCAGGTCGATTGGGCATCGACGCCGATCGCCAGCAGCCGCCCCGATTCGTCGCCCAGCAGGGCGCGGGGCCGAATCGGTAGGGCCCGGCGGCGCGGGCACCTTCGAGCTTCCAGGTGGCCGAGACGCCCAGGTCGCGGATCGAGATGCCGCGGACCCGGTCGTCGGCGGTGGTGACGACGGCGGTGTCGCCGACGAGCAGCGGGTCGGCGACGATGGCGTTGCCCACGTCGAGCGGGTCGGCCGGCTGGGCGACCAGGCGGGGCCTCGGCTCGTCGCGGATCACCAGGCGGTGGATCCGGCCCCCGGAATCGACCAGCAGGATCGACTCGTCGTCCAGGACCAGGGGGGGCCGCCACTGGATCGGCTTGGAGCGGTCGTAGGCCGGCATGTACGGGTCGGCCTTGGGCTCGCCGGTGCGGGGATCGACCCAGTACACCCAGCCGTTGGCGGCCGGCAGCACCAGGCCCCCCTTCCAGGCGGCCGGCGCCGCGGCCAGGGCCTCGGTGAGGTTGATCCGGGTCGGCGCCCCGCCGCCCTCGCTCAGGAGGTAGTGGTCGGAGGTGCTCGACGGGACCGTGATCGTCAGGCCGTCGACCGGCAACATCGTGGCGCCGGCCGAGAGGAACTTGGGCGAGCCGGGCTTGTTGATCGGCTGGGCGATGAACCCGCCGGCCTTGAGCTTCTCCAGCGGGATGGTCATCGGCCGGCCGTCGTTGGCGGCCAGGGTCAGGCCGTTGCCGTCGGCGGCCGGCACCGGCGGGGAGACCCAGGGGGTGCCCAGGACGGTCCGCCAGGCGACCTTGCCGTCGGCCGGGTTCACTCCCCAGAGGGCGACGCCCTGCCCCTCGGAATACTGGTGGGTGAAGGCGATCAGGCGGTCGGCCTGCTGGATCGGCCCCAGCGACGGGCCGGCTTCCTGGAGGGTCCAGCCCATCGCCAGGGAGGTCCGCTCGGGGTCGAGGTCGAACTTGGCCGACAGCGACGACGACCGCCAGAGTTCCCGCTCGGAGCGGGCCCGGCCGTACGCCGGGCCGGAGCGCTCGGCGTCGGGCACCACCTGGCCGGCGAGGCGGAACGGGTCGGCCTTGTCGTAGGGGCCGATCGTGTAGGCCGACACGCCGCCCCGGTCGCCCACCGACCAGATGTTCTTGCCCGAAGTCGGCGGCGTGGCCCAGGTCCAGCCCGAGATCGGGATCTGCTGGACCTTCTTGGCCCGCGAGCCGTCCTCGTCCAGCAGGTAGACGATCCAGCGGCCGTCGAGCATCGTCTGGTTCTCGACCACAACCAGGAACCGGCCGATCCGCGCCGGGGCGCAGGGGATCGAGCCCGGGGCGTGGCCGATATATTCGACGCCCGTGCAGGACATCCGGTTGCGTTCCAGGGCGATCAGGAACAGGTTGGCCTCGTCGCCCATCACGTACAGGAACTTGCCGGTCTCGTCGGCGACGGGCGAGCGGGTCAGCTTCCCGGCCCAGGTCGAGGGCGCGCGGATCTCGCCGGTCTCGAAATCGATCTGGGTCAGTCGGCCGACGGGGGACGCCAGCACGACCTGGTTCCCCAGCATCAGGGGGCTCGGTGATCGGCACGCCGATCTCCTGCCGCCAGATCAGGGCGCCGGTCTTGGCGTTGAGCCGGACCAGCTCGTTGTAGCGGGCGTCGAAGGCCATGACCGACGGGATGGCGCCGCCGGTGACCGGCTGGGGGGGGAAGGGGCTGGTCAGGCCGACCGGCACCTGCCAGATCGGGCGCCCCGTTGGAGCCGTCGAGCGCCGTGGCGAAGCCGGCGGCCAGGGCGTAGATCAGCGGCGGATTGGCGGTCGGGCCCGGCTCCGGGTTGAGGCGCAGGACCAGCGAGGTGGGCGGGCCGAGCGGCTCGGGCCGGGGTTCGACTCGCCCGGCCTGGTGGTCGGGTCGAACTTGGTGGCGGCGCGGATCAGCTCGTTGGCGGCGTCGATCCGCTTGATCAGCTCGGGGTCGTTGGTGAGATCCTGGTAGGTCGAGAGCAGGTCCTCGCGGACCTGGTAGACGCCGACGGCCGACTTGGCCTCCAGGGCCTTATCCATCGCGGCCAGCGAATCGACGCGGACCTGGGCCTTGGTGACGGCGGCCTGGGCGTCGGCGTATTTGGCCGGGAACTTCGACTTGGCCCGCATCTTGTCGGCCGACTTGTTGCCGGCGATCATGCTCAGCAGCAGCGAGGCCCCCTCGGTGTCCTTCAGCAAAGCGGCGTCGGCCTTGGCCCTGGCGTTGTCGGCCATCCCCTCGGCGGCCTTCAGGACGATCTCGGCCAGCTCGGTCTTCTCGTCCTCGAATTCCTTGTACTTGCCGACGTCCTCGATCATCTTCCGCGATTTCTTGATGACCTCGCTCCACGAAGGCGTGGCGCCGTTGGCGAACTGGCGGACGTCGGCCAGGGAGTGGAAGATGCGGGCCTTGTTGGCGCGGGGGTCGTCGTGGTGGCCCCGCAGGAACGGTCGAACCCGTCCATCGCCTGCTTGTAGGAGCCCTGCTCCAGGCTCTCCACCGCCTTGTTGTCAGCAGATCTGGTCGGCCGACGACCGGCGGATCTCCTTGTACAGGTAGACCCCCGCGGCGCTGAGGCCGAACATGACCATGACCAGGGCCAGGACCAGGGGCGACGACAGGACCCGTTCGTCGTCCGGCCCCTTGCTGGTGAACAGGTCGAGCAGGGCGTGGATCGGCTTGGGGGCGGCGGGCGCCGCCACGGCGGTCGCCGTCGCGGCCGCCGCGGCGACCGAGCGGGCCCGGGGGGCCGGGGCCTCGACGGGCCGGGCCTGGGCCCGGGGCGTGGCCGCTTCGGGCCTGGTCGCGGCGGGGGCTGCGGTCGCCTTGCCGCCCGGGTCGTCGGATTGCGACATGTAGATGACGCACGGCCCGATGCGGACCTCGTCGCCGGTGCGGAAGCTGGCCGAGATCACCTGCTTGCCGTTAAAGTCGAGCGACTTCGACTCGGGGAACGCCTCGACCCGGTAGCGGTCCCCCTTCCAGCCGATCCGGCCGTGGAACGGCAGGACGCCGGGGCCGGACAGGCGGATGTCGCATTTCGGGTCGGAGCCGAACACCACCGGCTGCTCGCGCCGGATGGTGACATACTCGACCGCGCCGCTTCCGTTGTGGACTTCCAGGGTGGCCATGGCTTGGGGTCGTGGTCCGTGCCGGGGGACGAAGCGGGACGGGAAGGATCTGGGTCGCTGTTGGCCCGGTGCCGGGCGCGGTGCCGGTCCGCGGCGACGGGAGGGGGGGCCGCGCCGGCTTCCGCCGCCATCTTCCGCGACGATCGGGGGCGCATGCAAGGTAGCACAGGCGTTCGGGGGGGCGGATCAGCGATTCATGGGATCCTGGGAGAGCACCGCGAAATCATAAGTCCCGCCCTTGGAGACGACGCTGAAACGGGTGGCCCGGATCTCGATCGGCTGGCGGCCCTTGTAGCGGGCCTCGTACTGGGCCAGGCGTTCCTCGACCGGCTTGGGGTAGAAGTGGAAGATCGGGCTCTCGCCGACCTCGACCCCCGCGCGGCGGAGCAGTTCCACGTCGGAGCCCTTGCGGGTGTTACTCTGCCAGACGAAGAACAGGCGATTGTCGCTGGAATGCTGGCCGAACCGCGAGGCGGGCGAGCCGCCGGAGAACTTCGAGACGTACCGCATCGCGTTGTTCTGGATCACGCCGATCTCCACGCCGAAGGCATCGAGCTGGCGGGCGTACTCGTCGAGGGTCTGGCCGGGGTTGTAGACGACGCTCCAGCGCTGCTCGCGGCGGACGCCGCCGTCGCCGTAGCCCCCGTTGCCCATGCCGGGCCGCCCGCTGCTGAGGCCCACGCGCGACCGCGAGGTGGCCGCCGTGAGGCTCCCCGAGGCGGGCGTGCCGATCTCGGACGCGTCGGTCGAGTCGGCGTCGTTCACCGGCGCGGTCATGTCGAGCGTGGCCGAGGCGACCTGCTGGAACGACGGCTCCTGGAAGTCCGACGGCTCGACGTCGCCGTTGGAGGCCGCCTCGGCGACCGAGGCGTCGGCCGGGCCCGCGTCGCCGGTCTCGCCCGCGGCGCCGTCGGGGATCCCCCCGCCGCCGGGCCCGCCGACCACCTCGACGATCTGGATATCGGCGGTGATCTTGTTGTTGTGGGCCCGGTTGGTCAGCAGCACCAGCCAGAGGAGGCTGACGATGCACGCCATGCCGATCACGGCCGCCATCATCATCGAGGTGACGCGGTCGTACCGGGTTTCGCCCATCACGGGCCGGGCGCGGATGGCACCTTCGCCGCCCGCGAGCGCGGCGGCGTCGAGCGCGGGCGATGCGGGCGGCAACGGCGAGGCGGGCTGCGGGGGATTGGTGGCGGTACTCATGGGGTTCCTGGGGCCCTCCTAGCGCCGGGGCGCGGCGGTTTCGCCTTCGTCGGGGTTGAAGCCGGGCGGTCGCACGCCCTCGAACCAGGCCCGCCACTTGTTGGCGGCGTCGGCCTTCTGGTCGGGCGAGGAGCCCGGCTCGGGGCCGAAGCCTTCGATCTTGCGGCTGAGCACCTGGAGGCCGAGCCTTGCCTCATTGACCACGTTGTCGTCGCGATCGGTGAGGGCCTTGATCAGCAGAGGGGCGGCGGAGAGGTCGCCCATGCGGCCCAGGGCCCAGGCGGCGGCCGCCCGGTTGCCGGCGTCCTTGTCGGCGATCAGGCGGCGGAACCGGTCCTTCAGCGGGAGCAGGACGGCCGGGCCGCGGGCGTGGTACTGCTCGATCAGGCCGGCCATCGCCGCCTCGGCCTGGTCGGACCGCGGGTCCTCGAGCACCGCGAGCATGCTGTCGATCGCCCCGTTCATCGGCCGCACCATCACCCGGCCGCCGGCGACGGTGAGGGTCGAGAGGTCCGATGGCAGGCCGCGCCCGCCCAGCAGGGTGCCGGCGGCCAGCCGCTTGATCTCGATCTTCTTCACCGTCTGGGCGGTCGATTTGGTCAGGAAGAGCAGGGCCCAGGCGGTGTTGGGGGTGGTGCCGTGGGAAGCCTCCCAGCTCCCGCCCCGCTTCTGGGTCGCCTGGATGTAGCCGAAGCCCTGGCGGTACCAGTCGAAGCCGCCGATCTGCTCCTTCGCGGCCAGGGCGCCGACGCGCTCCAGGCCGTACAGGGCGTAGTAGGGGGACTGGCCGCCGCTGGCCAGGTCTTGCTGGGTGAAGTGGGCCGCCAGCCAGGCGATCCCGCGGCGGACCGAGCCGTCGATCGCCTTGGCGGCGATCTTGGGCTCGTAGGGGGCCTGCCCCTCGGGGTAGATCGGCGTGAGCAGCGGGGAGGGCAATTCCAGGGCCTTGTAGTGGCGCTGGAGCTGCGAGAAGCAGATCAGCAGCGACCCGGTGCCGGCGGCCGTCATCGACATCGTGTCGGTGCCGTTCTCGTCGCGGTGGTAGGCCCAGCCGCCGGCCGACGACTGGCTCGAGATCAGCCAACCGGCGGTCCGGTCCCAGACCGCCGGGTCGATCTCGATGCCGGAGTTGGCCGCCTCCCAGAGGCCCAGGACCGCGTACTGCGAGATCGAGGTGTCGCCGGAGGACCGGTGGCTATAGTCCCAGCTCCCGTTCGCGTTCTGCCGGGACGCCAGCGTCTTGGCCAGCAGCTCGATCTCGTTGCGATACGCCTCGGGGTCGACGTTGGCCAGGAACATCGTGGCGATGCCGGTCTCGTAGAGGCCCGACCCGCCGCTGTTCTCGGGCGTGTACACGCCGGTGCTCAAGCGGGCCCGGACCTTGGCCACGAGCTTGACGATGGTCGGGTCGTTCGGCTTGACCTGGCATTTGATCATCGCCAGGCCGGCGAGGACCCCCTCGCCCAGGCCGTCGCCGTCGGCGTGGGGCCGGATGTAGCCGATCCCCGCGTTGATCAGGGGGGCCTCGGGCCCGCCGAACTGGCCCTGGGCCCGCGCCGGCGACGGCAGGCCCGCCGCCAGGATCGCCGCGCCGACGGCCAGGGAAACCCCGCGAATCGCCGCTTTCAAGTCGACCGCCTCCCCTCCGGGCGTCCGTTCACATGCCGCCATGCTATTCTAATAGGCGCGCGGCCGTAGAGGGAATGCCCTCATGATCGGAAGCGGGGGGGCCGGGGGTCAGGCGGTCGGGATCGCCGAGACGTCGCCGAGCTGGAAGCGGTCGATCCCCTGTTCGCGGAGGACGTGCTTGCGGACCTTGCCGGTGACGGTCCGGGGCAGGGCGTCGACGATCTCGATGTACTTCGGGATCTTGTAGTGGGCGATCTGCCCCCGGCAGTGCTCGCGGACGTCGTCGGCCGTCAAGCGGGCGCCGGGGCGGGGGACGATCCAGGCCGAGACCGCCTCGCCGAACAGGGGGTCGGGCAGGCCGACGACGGCCGCCTCGGCGATCGACGGGTGGTGCACCAGGTATTCCTCGACCTCGGGCGGGTAGATGTTCTCGCCGCCGCGGATGATCAGCTCCTTGGACCGGCCGACGATCCGGAAGTTGCCGTCGGGCCGGCGGATCGCCAGGTCGCCGGTGCGGAGCCAGCCGTCGCCGGTGAAGGTCCGGGCGGTGGCCTCGGGGTTGTTGTAATAGCCGGCCATCACGCCGTGGCCCTTGCAGCAGAGCTCGCCGGGGCGTTCCATGTTGTCGTCGGGCAGGTCGTCGCCGGTGGCCGGGTCGATCCGTTTCACCTGCACGCCGGGCAGGGGCGAGCCCACCGTGCTGACGCGGACCTCGATCGGGTCGTCCACCGACGTCTGGGTGATGATGGGCGACGCCTCGGTCAGGCCGTAGCCGATGGTGATCTCGCGGGCGCCCAGGTGGTCGATCACCTGCCGCATCAACGGCAGCGGGCAGGGGCTGCCGGCCATGATCCCGGTCCGCAGGCTGGAGAGGTCGCGTCGGCCGAAATCGGGGTGGTCGAGCTGCGCCACGAACATCGTCGGCACGCCGTAGATCGCCGTGCAACGCTCCGACTCGATCGCCGCCAGGGTGGCGCCGGGGTCGAACGTCGGGGCCGGCACGACCAGGGCCGACCCGTACACGGCGCAGACGGTCGTCCCCAGGACGCAGCCGAAGCAGTGGTAGAACGGCACCGGCACGCAGACGCGGTCGAACTCGGAATAGCGGACCCGACGGCCGATGTAATGGGCGTTCATCAGGACGTTGCGGTGGGTCAACATCGCCCCCTTGGGCAGGCCGGTCGTGCCCGAGGTGAACTGGATGTTGTAGACGTCGCCCGCCCGGACCGACCGCCCCCGGCCGGCGAGTTCCTCGCCCGGCTCGGCGTCGAGGTCGTCCCAGGGGGTCCAGCCGGGGCCGGGGCGGTCGCCGATCGCGATCAGGCGGCGGAGCGCCGGCAGGTTGACCGACCGCCAGCAGCCGGCGGGGGTCTCGCGGACTTCGGGGACGATCGATTCGGCCATCGCCACGAAGTCGGACGTCTTGAACGGCAGGCCGACGACCAGCGTGGCGACGTCGGCCATCGCCAGGGTTTCCTGGAGCTCGTGGAGCCGATAGGCCGGGTTCACGTTCACGAGCACGGCGCCCGCCCGGGCGACGGCGAACTGGACGAGCACCCACTCGGGGGCATTCATCGACCAGATGCCCACCTTCTCGCCCGGCGCGACCCCCCCGCGGATCAGGCCGGCGGCGATCCGGTCGGTCCGCCGGTCGAGTTCCGACCAGGACCACCGGACGCCCCTCGACGGGAAGACCAGGGCATCGCGATCCGGGTAACGGGACGCCGTCTCGCGCAAGGCCTGGCCCAGCGTCAGGCCGTCCACCCACGGAGCTAGCTCGGCCATCGAGGATCCCCCAAGTTCGGCGACATCAACGGGCCCAGCGGGGCTGCCGGCGTTCCAGGAATGCCCGCATCCCCTCGATGGCCTCCTCGGACACCCGGACCGACGCGGTGACGGCGGCCGGCCCGCGGAGGTCGGCGGGGCGGCGGCCGGCCTCGTCCAGCAGCTTCTTCACGGTGGCCAGGGCCATCGGGCCGCACGCCGACGCCCGCTCGGCCAGCTCGATCGCCGTATCCAGGCACGACGGGGCCGGCACGACCCGGTTGACCAGGCCCCAATCGAGCGCCGTGGCCGAGTCGATCGCGCGGGCGGTCAGCAGGAGTTCGCGGGCCCGCCGCTCGCCGACGAGCCGGATCAGGTCGTGCATCACGATCGCCGCGACCAGGCCCCGCAACGCCTCGGGGTAGCCGATCCGGGCGTGGTCGGCCATGACGACGAGGTCGCACGTCATCGACAGGCCGGCGCCGCCGGCCAGGGCGTCGCCGTTGAGGGCCGCGACGGTGGGTTGCGGGAGGGTATGCAACCGCCGGATCAGGTCGGCCAGGGCGTTCGACTCGTCGATCGCCCGCCGCTCGGCCTCGGGCGAGCCGACGTCCAAGGTCGCCTGGGCCATGTCCAGCCCGGCGCAAAAGGCCGTGCCTTCGCCGGTCAGCACCACGGCCCGGACCGTCGGGTCGGCGGCGATCCGCTCGAGTCGATCGGTCAACTCGGCCACCAGGGGCGACGAGAGGGCATTCCGCTTCTCGGGGCGGTCGAGCGTCAGCAGGGCGATCGGGCCCCGGCTTTCATAGCGAACGAGTGGCTTGCTCATGGTGCGTCCGCCTCGGGGGGTGCGGGGATCGGCAGCTCCAGGATCGCGGTGCCGAGGGCCTTGCCCTGGGTGTCGATCCGCAACGATTGGCTGGCGCCCCCGGCCAGGGCGCGGTCGATGACGAAGTTGAACGCCCCGAGGTTGGGCACCCGGTAGCGGACCACCGCCCCGATCCCCATCGGCCGCAAGAAGTCGGCGACGGCCTGCTCGGTCAGGTGCTCGTCGAGCCAGCCGAACGCGTCCGGGTCGTTGGCGAAGACGGCGATGTTGGCGCGGTTCCCCTTGTCGCCGCTCCGGGCGTGGGCGAGGTCGCCGAGGCGAACGTGGGATGTTGTCATTCGCCCGCCTCCTCTCGGGCCCAATCGAGGGCCGAACGGACCTCGCAGATCGGTTCCACCATCGACCGGGGGATGAGCATCGGGAAGTAGCCGAACGCCGGCCGAGCCTCGGGCCGCCCCGACGCATAACCGGCGATGCCGGGCGGCCCGGCCGTGACCAGCGGGGCCATCTCCTTGCAGAAGCGCTGCACGGCCGATCGCCTCGGGTCGCGCACCGTGACACGAAGGACGACCTCGCGGGGCGGCGACTCGGGCCGGATCACGCCCGGCACCACGTCGCCGGCGCCCAGGCATTCGACCAGTGACGCGGCCAGGTCGAAACCGGCCCGTTTCACTCGTTCCAGGACGATCCGGCCGGCGGCCCGGGCGCGGGTTTCGGCATCACGGCCGACGACCGCCAGGAAGCCGCTCGCCATCCAGCCGTCCCGGTAAATCGCCGAAACCTTGAGTCGGTCGGACGGCGGATTCCCCGAGGCCCCCGAAACGCGGACCCGATCGTCGCCGTCCTGCTCCAACTGGACAGTGGTCAGATCGACGTCGACATCGGGGGTCCGATAGCAGGCCGGATCCTCGACCTCATAAAGCAACTGCTCGGCGACATTGGCCACATGGACGAACCCGCCGGTGCCGGCCGGTTTGGTGAGCGTGCAGGAACCGTCGGGCGAGAGTTCGGCGATCGGGTAGCCGATGTTGGCCAGGTCGGGGACCTCGTCCCAGCGCCGCCAGAGGCCGCCTGTCGCCTGGGCGCCGCATTCGATCAGGTGGCCGGCCGTGGACGCCCCGGCGAGTTTGGCCCAATCATCCCAATCCCAACCGAACGCCGAGGCGGCCGGGCCGAGGTCAGCGAGGCATCGGCGACCCGGCCCGTCAGGACGATCCTGGCCCCCTGGTCGAGCACGGCGATTGGCCGGGCGTCCCAGGTAGGCGTTGGCGGCGACCAGGCGGTCGACGACCGTCGCGATCGACTCGCCCGTCTCCATGTGATCGAGGGCAACGCCGTCCTGGATCAGCAGGGGATCTGGTCGCGGAAGGTCATCGCCCGAGACGACGCCGATCGGCGTATCGCCCCGGTCGGCGCCGACGAGGATGGCCCCCGATTTCCGGGCAGGCGGCCAGTTCAGGCCCCCGGCATTGGTGACGATCGTCGGCCCCGCCTGATCGGCCAGGATCGGCTGGAGCCGTTGCAGCAGGTCGGGGAAATCGGTCACATAGCCGGCCGAAGCATCCTTGGCCCGCAGGTGGGCCAGGATCGCCAGGGTCAGTTCCGCCAGGTATTCGAGCGTGAGGACATCCAGGCCCCCGTCGCGGGCGAGGAGGTAGGGAGCATCGAGGTTATCCCAGAAGCCCGCGCTTCGTTGCCGACGCGCCCTTGCCGGAAGCTCGATGTCATCGCCGGACCCCTTGCCTGGACCCGCCCCGATGGGATGGGGGGTCGCTGGGAAGATTGTGGCCCATGCTGTTACCGGGGCAAGGGCCCGACCCCGGACGGCGTCCTACTGGTGCCTCGCTCACCGAACTTATGGGATCAACCCATGACATACCAGGTGAACGCGAATCCGACTACAAATCCGGCAACCGCGAAGGCATGACCGAGGGGGGGCTCCCGCAGCCCCGGTAGTTTGGGGGACTCGATCGGGGTCCAAAGGCCTATCGCCACCAGGACCGAGCTGAGGCGGGGCCTCAGCGAGAAGAATCAGGATGATCTCGCGTCATAGAGAACCCACGCGGCAAAGATCAGCCCCAAGGCCATGAAGGCCAAACCAACGCGCCGAGGATTCAGGTGTGGTCGCGTTTCGGAGGAGGAAACCCGCGAATCCTCAAGTGAGGTTTCTCCGTCGTCAAACTCGCGATCGCTGGATTCGGCCATGACCTACAAGGTAGCTCGCGGGGCATATTCTCAGCCAAGCTCCGCAACGCCTCGTCGCGGTTGCGTGTGTGGAGTCGCTAATCGTCCCAAACGGTATTTTCTCGCGAGCAGAACCCGCTGACGATATCCATGACCTCGAGAATTCGGTCTTCCACAGAATCATCCTGATCCCGGTTTCTCAGTTCCTCAAGGGCCAATTGAGCATCCTGCCGCGTGACCCCGTCACGACGGAACAGACGCAGGGTGGTCACGATCTGTCGGAGCGGTAGCCCCGACCGGATCGCCTCTTCCAATTCTTCGGAGAGTCGTCCGCTTGTCATGGCTTGAACCACCGGGATGCCAGATCCGCGAGCGCCTGTTGAAACTCCCCGATAGACATCTCTCTCGCGGGTTCGAGAAGTCCATGGGTCGGCTTGTCTTGCCGGAAGGTCACGTCGTCCCCCAATAAGTCGGTGTCGATCGCCCAAATCGGATCCTTCCCAGTGCCACTAAACTCAGGTGGGCGGCGATGGCCCGGGAGATTTGCGGCGCTGTCGGGGGCGACCGACATGCCACCGGTGCCCGGGCTCACCCTGCCGCCCACCACGGGGATGTCATCTCCCTGCCTGACCCCGAGTGTCCTCGCTGTCGGGCCTACCATCGGGCAACCACTCGGGTCTTCTCGCATCGCACGGTAGAGTGCGCGGCCTCCACCGGGCACGCCGTCGTGACAAGCTGATTTTGGTAAGCCGCGATCCCTACCGGAGCCGTCATGCACGAGGGCTCCGCCTCCGCCATCCACGGAATCGGTGTGGTACTCCTCCGTCTCGATATTCTACAGATCCATCTTCTTCCCGCGAAGCGAACTCTTGCCCTCGACCCGGCCGTCGTTGCGGCGTGAGGTTAACCGGTCAAAGCGCGCGCGAGCCCCAGGACGCCGCCAATGGATAGCGCCAAACAGGACATGAGGTCCATCAGGCCAAAGATGCAAGATTCCCATTGGGGGGCGAGTGCGAGCAGCACCAAACCGACGATGAGGGCGGGCCAGAAGCCAACGGTGAGGGCGGGCCAGAACACATTGATCAAGGCTAAACTGGCGAAGGTGAGGATCTTCACCCCCGTTGGGACCAGCGGACCGCAGAAAGTCGGCAGTGACTGGACAAACCGCCCGTAGCGGAGCAGCAGCGTTGGTCTGCTCGGTGGCTTCATGAGACGCCGCCTGAATCGCGATTAGTGGATGGGACGTGATCTTCAGACTCGCTTGCGAGGCGAGTACTTCACCAAGCTTTCGCCATCGCTGATCCTTGTCGATTACCTGGCCTCAACGCTTCTTGATCGTAATCCCAATCCCCGCCCCCTCCATCAACACGAAGGACGTATCCAAATCCGGGCTCGTCGTGATCGCCTCGATGTACTTCGGGTCGGGCGGCGGCTGCCTCATGTTGTGGGCCAGGATCAGCCCTCCCGGCCGGACCAGCGGCAGCAATTCCTTGAGGTACTGGGCGTAGCCGGTCTTCTCGGCGTCGATGAACAAAACGTCGATCGGCTCGGTATTCTTCGGGGCCGTTTCGTGGGCGTCCCCCTGGGTGATCATCACCAGGTCTTCCACGCCCCCCTTCTTGAAGTTCTCGCGGGCGACCGCGATCCGGTCGGCGTCCAGGTCGTAGGTGTGCAGCTTGCCGCCCGTCTTGCGGAGGGCCATGCAGAAATACAGGCCCGATTCGCCGGTCGAGGTCCCCAGTTCCACGACCCGCTTGGCATTCACCGCCTCGGTCAGTTGGCGGAGCAGCTTGCCGTCGGCCTCGGAGACGTTGGCGTAGCGCTGGCCCTTGCGGGCCGCTTCGATGGCGTCGAGGATCCTCTTCTCGCCTTCGTCCTTGGGGAGCGTAGGCCTGTCCAAGGCGTTCCCTCCTCGCTGGGCCAGGGCCGTGGCGGCGATGGCCGCCAGCAGCAAGCCGGCCGCCAGCCGCGCCGGGAAGATCGCGGATCGCGTCATGGGGCACCTCTTGGATCGGGGCACATTCCCGAAGTTTACGGCGGGGCGCCGGCCGATCAAGGGCCGTCGCGGCGGCGGGGACCGATCGGGTATCCTGGTCCGTCCCGCCGGATTGGCGTTTCAGGGTTTCGGAGTCGGGGAAAGTAGGCACATGGGTTCCATCCAGAGGCTGCTGGTCGCCAACCGGGGCGAGATCGCCATCCGCGTCTTCCGCTCGGCCCACGAGCTAGGGATGCGCACCGTCGGGATCTACTCGCACGAGGACCGCTTCGGCATCCACCGGCTCAAGGCCGACGAGGCGTACCCGATCGGCAAGCCCGGCGAGCCGATCCGCAGCTACCTGGATATCCCCGGGATCGTCGAGCTGGCCGTCGAGATGAAGATCGACGCCATCCATCCGGGCTACGGCTTCCTGTCCGAGAACGCCGGTTTCGCCCGCGCCTGCGAGGAAGCCGGCATCATCTGGGTCGGGCCCCGGCCCGAGTTGCTCGACGCGCTCGGCGACAAGGTCACCGCCCTGGGGCTGGCCGAGAAGGCCGGCGTCCCCGTGCTGGGGGGGACACGCAAGCCGGTCGAGCCCGGCCCCGAGGCCCACCAACTGGCCGAGCAGCTCGGTTATCCGGTCATCGTCAAGGCGTCGATGGGCGGCGGCGGCCGCGGCATGCGGGTCGTCGAGTCGGCCGACAAGCTCGACGATGCCCTCGAACAGGCCCGCCGCGAGGCGCAGACCGCGTTCGGCGTGCCCGACGTCTTCCTGGAGAAGTTCATCCGACAGGCCAAGCATATCGAGGTCCAGTTGCTGGGCGACAAGCACGGCAACCTGGTCCACCTCTACGAGCGCGATTGCTCGATCCAGCGGCGGCACCAGAAGGTGATCGAGATCGCGCCGGCGTACAACCTCGACCCCAAGCTCCGCGACGCGATCTGCGAGGCGGCCCTGGCGATCGGCCGGGCGTCGAATTACGACAACGCCGGGACGGTCGAGTTCCTGGTCGACGCCGATTCGGGCACGTTCGCCTTCATCGAGGTGAACCCCCGGATCCAGGTCGAACACACCGCCACCGAGCAGGTCACCGGCGTCGATCTGATCAAGTCGCAGCTCCTGATCGCGCAGGGCGTGCCCCTGAGCGACCCCGAGATCGGCCTGGCTTCGCAGGACGACGTGAAGGTCAACGGCTACGCGATCCAGTGCCGGATCACCACCGAGGACCCCGAGAACAACTTCACCCCCGACTACGGCCGGATCGCGCTCTACCGGTCGCCCGGCGGCATGGGCCTGCGGCTCGACGGCGGCATCGCCATGGCCGGCGCCGTCATCACGCCGTTCTACGATTCCTTGCTGGTGAAGGTGATCGCCTACGGCAAGCGGTTCGTCGACGCCGCCCGCCACATGCGGAGGGCCCTGGACGAGTACCGGATCCGGGGCGTCAAGACGAACATCCCGTTCCTCTACAACGTCATCACCCACCCGGCCTTCCTGGAAGGCCGTTGCACGACCCGGTTCATCGACCAGACGCCCGCCCTGTTCCGCTACAAGAAGCGGCGCGACCGGGCGAGCAAGCTCCTGGCGTTCGTGGGCGAGGTGGCGGTCAACGGCTACCCCGGCGTCGCCAGGCCGGCCGACCTGGAATACAAGCCCGAGCCCGCCCCGCCCCGTTACGACCACATCCAGGCCCCACCCCCCGGCATCCGCCAGAAGTTCCAGGAACTGGGCGCCGAGGAATTCTCGAAGTGGGTCCGCGACCAGAAGCGGCTGTTGCTGACCGACACCACCTTCCGCGACGCCCACCAGTCGCTGTTCGCCACCAGGATGCGGACCCGCGACATGCTCCGGGTGGCCGACGCCTACGCCCACCTCGTCCCCGAGCTGTTCTCGATCGAGATGTGGGGCGGCGCCACGTTCGACACGTCGATGCGGTTCCTCAAGGAGGACCCGTGGGAACGCCTGGCGCAGCTCCGCGAGCGGGTGCCCAACATCCTGTTCCAGATGCTGCTCCGCGGCGCCAACGCGGTTGGCTACACGAGCTACCCGGATAATGTCGTCAAGGCGTTCGTCCGCCAGTCGGCCGAGGCCGGCATCGACGTCTTCCGCGTCTTCGACTCCCTCAACTGGGTCCCCAACATGGCCGTCGCCATCGAGGCGATCCGCGAGTCGGGCGCCATCTGCGAGGCCGCCATCTGCTACACCGGCGACCTGCTCGACAGCAAGCGCACGAAATACAACCTGAAGTACTACGTGGACATGGCCCTGGAGTTGGAACGCCTGGGCGCGAACATCCTGGCGATCAAGGACATGGCCGGCCTCTGCAAGCCGTTCGCGGCCGAGCGGCTGGTCAAGGCCCTGCGCGAGCAGGTCGGCCTGCCCGTCCACTTCCACACCCACGACATCGGCGGGATGCAGGCCGGCAGCGTCCTGCAGGCGTCGGCCGCCGGCCTCGACGTGGCCGACGGCGCCATGGCGTCGATGTCGGGCCTGACGTCCCAGCCCAGCCTGAACGCGATCGTCGAGTCGCTGCGGTTCACCCCCCGCGAGACCGGCCTGGACCCGGCCGCCCTGATCGACCTCAGCCGGTACTGGGAAGAGGTCCGCGGCGAATACCGGGCGTTCGAGAGCGCCCTGAAGTCCAACTCGGCCGAGGTCTATGCCTACGAGATGCCCGGCGGCCAGTACACCAACCTGCTCCAGCAGGCCCGCGCCCTGGGCCTGGAGCCGCGCTGGAAGGAGGTCTGCGAGGCGTACGCCCAGGTCAACCAGCTGTTCGGCGACATCGTGAAGGTGACGCCCAGCTCGAAGGTCGTCTGCGATATGGCCCTGTTCCTGGTGAGCAACAACCTGGAGCCGGCCGACACGCTCGACCCCGATCGCGAGCTGGCCTACCCGGACTCGGTCGTCGAGTTCTTCGAGGGGCGCCTGGGCCAGCCGCCGGGCGGCTTCCCGGCCGAGTTGCAGAAGCGGGTCCTCCGCGGCCGTGCCCCGCTGACCGACCGGCCCGGCAAGGACCTGCCCCAGGCCGACCTCGACGCCGCCCGCGCCCGAGGCCGGCCAGCTGCTCGGGCACGCCGCCAACGAGCGGGACGCGGCTCAGCCTGCTGCTCTACCCCCGCGTCTTCCCCGACCTGGCGAAGCACCTGCTCGCCTACTCCGACACGTCGGTGCTGCCCACCACCCTGTTCTTCTTCGGCCCCGAGATCGGCGCCCGAGCATATCGTCGAGATCGAGCCGGGCAAGACGCTGCTGATCAAGCTGCTGGCGATCGGCGAGCCTCACGAGGACGGCCGGCGGACCTTGTTCTTCGAGGTCAACGGCATGCCCCGCGAGATCATGGTGGCCGACCGTTCGCTGGCGTCGGCCGTGCAGGAGGCCCCCAAGGCCGACCCGGCCGACCCCAACCAGCTGGGGGCGCTTTGCCCGGGCTGGTGGTCGGCGTGTTCGTCCGCGAGGGCGACCCGCTCCGCAAGGGCCAGAAGCTGGCCACCATCGAGGCGATGAAGATGGAGACGACCATCTACGCCGACCGGCCCTGCCGCGTGGCCGAGGTGCTGGCCCGCGTCGGCCGGCCGATCGAGACCGGCGAGCTGCTGTTCCGCCTGGCCGCCGAGGCCTGACCTGACCCGAGACGGGGCCGATCGCCGTGGGCTTCCTCCGATCCCGGATCCGACTCGACGAGGTCGATTCGACCAGCAGCCTCGCCCGCAGGCTCCTGGCCGAGGGGGGCGCGTCGTCGCTGCCGCTGCTGATCCGGGCCGACCGCCAGACGGCCGGCCGGGGCCGGGGCGACCACACCTGGTGGTCGGACCCGGGCGGCCTGGCGTTCACCCTGGTCCTCGACCCCGCACGGCACGGCCTGAGGAAGGACCAGGAGCCCAGGCTCGCCCTGGTCGCGGCGCTGTCCCTGATCGACGCCATCGGCCCGCTGCCGGCCGGCGTCGAGGCGGGCGTCCGATGGCCCAACGACGTCGAGGCGGACGGTCGGAAGCTCGCCGGCCTGCTGCCCGAGCGGGTCGAGACGGCCGACGGCCCCCGGCTCTTGCTGGGGGTCGGCGTCAACGTGGCCGGCGGCCTCGAAGCGGCCCCCGAGGCGGTCCGCGCCATGGCCACGACCGTCGAGCGGATCCGGGGCGGCCCGGCCGAGCCGGGGGCGTTGCTCTCGGGCTTCCTGGACGCCTTCGCGGTCGGCCTCGAACGGCTGGCGGGCGACGACCCTTCACTGGCCGAGGAATGGGACCGCCGCGACCTGCTCCGGGGCCGATCGGTCTCGATCGACCTGGGCGCCGGGCGGGTGGTCCGGGGGGTGGGCCGGGGGATCGATCGCCTGGGCGGCTTGATGGTCCAGGTCGCTGGCGAACGCGAGCCCCGGCCCTTCTACGGCGGGCAGGTGCTCCGCTGAGCACGCCGCCCGCCTTCCGGCCCGGCCTCAGCGGTTCCGGGCGAGTTCCTCCGGGGCCCGGCCCGCCACGCCGTCCTTTCGGTCGGCCCCCACGACGAGGTGGCCCGCCGGGTACGCGGCCGACCATCGGCCCCAGGGGGTCGGCTTCGGCCGCCCGATCAGCGCCAGCGACCTGCCCCGGTGCTCCCCGGCGATCGCCTCCAGGCGGTCGTCCCGGGCCAGCCAGAAGCTCTCCGTGCACCGGTCGAACAGGAGCGGCTGGCGGTCGTGGAAATAACCGCTCGCCGCCATCGAGATCCGTTTTCCCTCTAAAATCGGGTCATATATCCGGAAGCTGCGGGATTCCTCGGCGAAGGGGGTGTAGATCAGGACCAGCGGGCGGGAGTCGATCGTGTCGTTGACGATCTCGACCTTCGACAGCAACTGCACCGGGTAGGCCCGGCGATCCTCGCCCGCGTCGATGCCGATGACCGCCGCGGCCTCGGGCATCATCCTCCAGTGCTTCTCGCCCCTCGTTTCGAGCACGGTCCGGTCGATCGGCCGGATCGTGTCGCGGTCGAACATGAGCCTGAGCCGATTCGGGTCGATCTGGCCGTCGGGCACGCGGAACCATCGGTGCCGGTTCTCGGCCGGCGACCAGCCGCACCAGAGCTTGAGGCCGTCGGCGTCGCTGACGATGAACGGGTCGGGGTGGATCGCCCCGCTGCTGACCGGGTGGACGTCGACCCATGCCATGATCGTGGTCTCGACCGCCCGGGCCTCGTCCTCGCGGAGGGCGGCGATCTCGCGGTAGAGCGGGGGGATCTCGTAGCCCAGGAATCCGGCCAGGGCCAGGAGGGCCCCCCACGAGCCCATCCGGGTCAGCAATCCCCCGCCATTCGCCCGGCGCGTGCGGTCGTCCTCCGGCAAGTCGGCCATGATGCGGCTCCCAAGGGTCCGTTCCTGGAGTAGTCGTGCGGAGCGACGCGGCCGGGGATGGATGGGATGGCCCGGCGGGAGTTCCTTATGACCGAGCCCGGCCCCCGGGTCAAGGGCGGCCCGGAGTCCCGGGGCCTTGATGGCCGCGGGGGCCCCCTTCATTTCGACCAGAATCGGAACCATCGGCCCTTCAACCGCGGCGGCCCGGCCGCCGCCTGGGGGCGGGCCCGGACCGGCAGGTTGACCAGGAATCGCTCGAGGTCCTCGGCCAGCATGCCGGCGGTGGCGTACCGCGCCGACGGCTGCTTCTCCAGGCATTTCAGGCAGATCGCCCCCAGGGCCGCCGGCACCTCGGCGCGGATCCTGTCCGGGGCGGGGGGGACCTGGCTCTGCACCTGCATCAGGATGTCGGTCACCGAATGGCCGACGAACGGCCGGCGGCCGGTCAGGGCCTCGTACAGGATCACGCCCAGCGCGTACACGTCCACCCCGGGGCCGATCTCGTCCGCCAGGCCGACCGCCTGCTCGGGGGCCATGTAGTTGGGCGTGCCCAGCACCATGCCGGCCTGCGTGGTGTTCGCGTCCGGGCCCTCCCCGGGCGAGTCCATCCCCAGCATCGGCTCCGACGACGCCACGAACTTCGCCAGGCCGAAGTCGGTGATCTTCGGCATCCCTTCCCGGGTCAGCAGGATGTTCGCCGGCTTCAGGTCGCGGTGCAAGACGCCACGCTCGTGCGCGAAATGCACGGCCCGGGCCATCGTGGCCACCAGCCGGGCCGCGTCGTCGGGCGGCAACGGGCCCCGGGCCAACAACTCCCGGAGGCTCTCCCCCTCGACCAGCTCCAGCACCAGGTACTGCGCGTCGTCCAGCCGGCCGACGTCGTGGATCTGCACGATGTTCGGGTGCTGGAGCCGCGCGACCGCCTTCGCCTCGCGGTTGAACCGGGCCCACTGCTCGTCGGCGACGCCCGGCCGCCTCGGCGCGACCTTCAGCGCCACCAGGCGCTGGAGGGTCAGGTCCCTGGCCCGGTAGACCGAGCCCATCCCCCCCTGGCCGATGGTCTCCACGATCTCGTATCGGCCGATCTGCCCGGGCGCCACGAATCGCGGCGCCTCGGTCGAGACGGAGAACGAGAACGTCTGGTTCGACGGGCCGTCCCCCTGCAGGGAGAGGGTGTCGTCGCGGAAGCCGTGGAACGAGATGATCGAGTGCATCGCCGGATCCGGGGCCAGCGCCCGGTCGGCCACCATGCCGCTGAGCGACTCGGAGGACGGCCGATCCGGGCCGGGGGGCGTGGCCGGGGCCGGGGCCGGGGGCGCGGGCGGGCCTCCCGCAGGGCCGGGGGACGCCCTCAAGGCGGGGGTGAACCCTTCGTCCTCCGGCCCGGGGATCAGGTCGAGGGCCCGCGTCGCCTCGCGGAGGCCGGGGAACCGCCCGTCGATCGGCCGGGCCAGCAGGCGATCCAGGAAGGCGGCTCCCGCGCCCCGGGCGAACACCGCGCGGTCGCACCGCAGCGGCGGGATCGGGTCGCGGAGGATCTTCATGGCCAGCTCGAACGGGTTCTCGCCGGCGAACGGCGGTTGGCCCTGGCAGAGCTCGTAGGCCAGGCAGCCGATCGAGAAGAAGTCGGAACGGGGCTCGATCTCGCGCTGGCCGGTGAACAGCTCGGGCGGCGCGTAGCGGTAGTCGTACGTCAGGCGGTCGAACTCCAGGGTCAGGCCGTGCGACGGCAGCGAGGGGTCGCCCACGACCACGCGGTCGCCCGGGGCGAGGAAGATGTTGGAAGGCTTGATCCCGCCGTGCGCCAGGCCGATCCGGTGGATCGGCTTGAGGCCGCCCAGGACCTGCCGGACGATCCCCATCACCTGCTCGGGCGGGAAGGCGTGGCCCGAGTCGATCAGCCGCTGCAGGGTCGTCCCCGCGATGAAGTCGCGGACGATGAAGTAGAGCTGCCGCTCGGGCACCGAGCGGACCTCCCGCGTCAGCACCAGGTTCTCGTGGACCATCTGGATCGACCGTCGGCCCAGGTCGAGGAACCGGGTCCGCGCCTCGGGCTGCCCGGCCAGCTCGGACCGGAGCACCCGCACGACCACGTCGTGGTCCGAGTTCTCGTCCCGCGCCAGGTAGGCGGCGGTGAACAGCCCCTGGCCCAGCACCTTCTGGAGGCGGTACGGGCTGCGGAGCTGCTCGAACACCTCGGCGACGTCCTCCAGGTCCAGCGACAGCTTCTTGCGCTCCAGCAGCAGGATCGCCCGGTTCCGCTTCTCGCCCCGGAGTTGCACGACGAGCTGGTCGAGCAGGAGACGACGTCCCGGTGCGCCTCGAACGCCGCCAGGCCGTCCAGGACCTCCCCCAGCCTCGGCGAGCCCGGCTCGCGGGCCATCTGCAGGACGGACGCCACCACCCGGTCCCACCCGACCGCCTTCAGGACGGCCCTCGCCCGCTCGCGGGCCCGCGGATCGGCGTGCGCCAGGGCCGAGAAGGCGGCGGGCACGGCCCGGGCCGTCCCGTGCTGACGGAGCCAGTCCAGCGCCTGGATCAGGCGATCGACCGTCCCGCCTTCGCCGGCCAGGCAGCGCTCGGCCACGGCCACGACCGCCTCGGGCCCGTCGGCGATCGGCAGGCCCTCGGCGACGACCTCCGCCCGGCCGCCCCGGCCGTTCGCGGCCCTGGAAAGATAGGCCCCGCCCCGGCCGCTGGCCTGGTGCCAGGGATCCTGCTCGAAGCCCAGCCGCCGCGCCTCGTCGGCGACGGAGCGGGAGACGTACTCGAACAGCTCGGCCACGCCCACCCGGCCGTCGCGGTCGAGGTCGGCGTCGCCCCGCAGGCCCCGGAGCAGGTAGTGCGTGAACAGGCCGTGGCCCAGCGCCTCCGACTCGATCGAGACCTGCCCCTCGTTGCACGAGGCCATCAGGAACCGGCCCTTGCCGGCGAGCCCCTCGATCAGGGCCGGCCGGATCTTCAGGTCGCGGGCGGCCAGGCCCGGGGCCAGGTGGTTGCCCGACCGCGCCGCCACCCGGCCGGCGTGGCAGCAGTCGAGGCAGACCACCACCGTCTCGGCCTCGATCGCCTCGACCCAGCGGGCCAGGTCGGTCATGGCGATCCCGCGGGTCAGCGGGTCGTCGGGGTCGCCGTCGTGCGGCAGGATGTACCCCTCCTCCCGGCTGCCCAGCCGGTGCACCAGGCCGTGGCCGGCGAAATAGAGCAGGGCGATCTCGGCGCCCTTCGACTGCTCCGGCAGCCAGCGCGAGAGCCGGCCGACCAGCTCGTCGCGGCCCGCCTCGGCGTCGGTGCGGAGCATCACCCGGTCGGGCGGGAAGTCGCCGAACTCCGGGCTGGCCAGCAGGCCCGCCACCGCAGAGGCGTCGCGCGTGGTGTAGTTCAACGCCCCGACCCGGTCGGCGTGATGGTAGGAACCGACGCCGATGATGAGGGCCGCTCCGGGGCGCATCGATCCGCTCGCAATCGCGTGGGTCAAGCCGGGCCCACCCCGAACGCATCCATGCCCCGCCCCGCCGGAGGGCGGGCGGGCCCGAGGCCGTACTTTTGCACTCATCGCAGCCAGGGACGATCATAAGGCACCAACCCCCATTCATCCCACACAAAAACCGACCGCGCCCGGGCCCCCGGTACGGATCCCGATCGGCCGGCCCGCCCTCGACGGGCCGTTTGGGGCGATGGCAGCGATCCTGCGGCCGACCCACCGCCGGCGCTAGCGGGGCGGATCCTCGTACGCGGGGGCGTCGCCTTGCCGTTTTCGCCAGTTGATCCAGTATTCGCGGATTGCCTGGCTTTGCCGTTCCATCTCGGACATCGCCGCGCTTTCCGCAACCCCTTGCCCGCCAGCCTCCTGGATCATCTGGTTGCTCAAACTGGCTTCGTTCGGTTGGCGGTTGGGGTAGAAGTGCTTCTCGTACTCCACCTCGGCGACCAGGGTGTCGAGCTGGGCCCGTCGGTGGAGCGACTGGTACCGGGCCGGCAGCATCATCTTGATGTCGCCGATGTAGGTCGCCTGCGCCCCGTAGGCGTTGTCGATCTGCTGGCGGCGGAGGTCGGTGCGGATCAGCCGACGCCGGTGGTCGTCGAACATCTTGAGGTAGCGTCGGCTGGCGTTCTCCGCCTCGGCATGGTACCGCGAGAGCTTCCGGCCCTCGGGGGACTCGGCGTACCAGGCCCAGGGGCGGTCGGGCTGGGCGTCGTCCTCGGCGAGCGCCTTCTCGGCCTCGGCCAGCCGGGCGATCTGCCGGTCGATCCGCGACACGATCCACGCCCGGAGCCGCTCGGTGCCCTTGTCCAGCCGCTCCTGCAGCCGCGCGTACTCCTCGAAATCGCGGCCCTTGCGGGCCCCTTCCTTCTTGCGGGCGAACTTCGCCCGCAGCTCCTTCAACCGGGGCGTCGCCACGGCCCGGTTCTGGAAGAAGGCGAACTGGCGGGCTTCCATCGACGGCCCGATGTTCCTCGGCGTGGCCTTGGGGTCGATATCGCGGAGCAACGCGGCGAAGTCGGCCGTCAGGCCCTCGCCCGGCTCGAAGCCGTCGTCGCGGACGATCGTCCAGAGCGCGATGCTGGCCTGGATCTCCTCGATCTTCTCCAGGAACGGCCTCCGCCGATGCTCCCGATGGCTCCCGGCGGCCGACATCACGGCCGACAGGATGTCCTCATGGACCAACTGCCGGCGCGCCTCGTGCTGCGCCGCGGTCATGATCAGGCCGGTTTCGAGGTCGCCGTACGGGCATAGCTCCGACGACCACCGCCCATAAATGGCGACGGCCAGGGCCAGCTCCGGCGCCGTCGGCTTGGCCGATCGGTACCCATGCTTGGTGGCATTCTCGCTGGAAACCGCCTTCCCCTCGGCGGTCTTCGGCCCGGTCGAATGCTGAGCATTCTGCCGATTGCGCTCGGCAATCGGGTCGAACGGGTTGTCGCCTTCAGGCGGCAGGAACTCCGGGAGGTCCGTGGGGGCGTCGTCGTCGAACGGGGGTAGCTCGGACATGGCTGGAAGTCTCGCGAAGCGGTGCGGCGATCACGGCAGGCGCTCCGATAGATTCGCGGGGGCTCCGATCCAGGGAACAAGGCCGATCCGGGGCGTGGAATCCCCCCGCGTGGGATCCCACGTTGGGAATCTAACCGACGATTCCATCGCGTGCGGCCCGATCGAGCCGGGAAATTGCGGGGGCCGGTTGGGTCGCGACAACCTTGCCGAAAGCGAGGGTTTTCGGGGTCGGGAGGGGGGCGCCAGGGCTATTCGGCCGCCCCGGTTCCCCGGGCGATCCTCGAATGCGTATCGCCCCGAGGGGGCGACGGGAGACCCCATCGTTGGGGTCATTCCGTCGCCCCCTCGGGGCGAATCGGGGCCGTTGCCATCCGACACCCGGGTCGGATGCTCGGGCTTAGTTGTCGAGGGTGTCCGATTCCGATGAGCTGCCGACGGTCCCGAGGCCGAAGAGCGGGCCGGCGGTGCCGACGCCCCCCTTCAGGCCCGTGGCCTCCGCGACGGCGGCCGTCGGGGTGCTCGGCCCGGCTTCCCTCGGTTCGTGCGGTTGCCGGAGCGACAGGGCGATCTTGCGCTCGTCCCGGTCGATGCGGAGCACCCTCGCCTCGACGACCTCGCCGACCTTGACCACGTCCTCCGGCCTCTCCACCTTGTGGTCGGCCAGCTCGGAGACGTGGATCAACCCCTCCAGGCCGGGCTCCAGTTCGACGAAGACGCCGAAGTTGGTCAGCTTCGTCACCGAGCCCGAGACCACATCGCCGGCGCCGTACTTCGACGGGATGTCTTCCTCCCAGGGGTCGCGGCTCAGTTGCTTGAGTCCCAGCGCGATCCGCTTCCGCTCGCGGTCGACGCTCAGGACCTGGCACGTGACCGACTGGCCCTTCTGCAGGACCTCGTTGGGATGGCCGATCTTGCGGGTCCAGCTCAGGTCGGAGACGTGCAGGAGGCCATCGACCCCGTCCTCGATCTCGACGAAGGCCCCGTAGTTGGTCAGGTTGCGGACGGTCCCCTCGACGGCGGTGCCGGGCAGGTACTGTTCCGCCACCTTGTCCCACGGGTCGGCCTGGGTCTGCTTGATGCCGAGGCTGATCTCCCGCTTCTGCTCGTTGATGCCCAGGACGACCACCTCGACCTGGTCGCCGACCTGGACCACCTCGCTGGGGTGGCCGATCCGCTTCGTCCAGCTCATCTCCGAGATGTGGACGAGGCCCTCGACGCCCGGCTCCAGCTTCACGAAGGCGCCGTAAGTCATGACGTTGACGACCTCGCCGACGACGCGCGTGCCGGCGGGATATTTTTCGGTGACCTGTTCCCACGGGCTGGAAGTCAACTGCTTCAAGCCCAGGGCAACCTTGCCCCGATCCTTGTCGACGTGCAGGACCATGACCTCGATCTGCTGTTCGACGCTCAGGCGCTCGCCCGGGTGCTTCAGCCGCTCCCAGCTCATGTCCGTGATGTGCAGCAGGCCATCCATGCCGCCCAGGTCGACGAACGCGCCGAAGTCGGCGAGATTCTTCACCGTGCCGGTGCGGACCTGGCCGACGGCGATCTCCGCGAGGAGCTTCTCCCGCATGGCGACGCGCTCGGACTCGATCAGCGTGCGCCGGGATAGCACGATGTTGCGCCGGTCCTCGTCGATCGACAGGATGAGGCACCGGATTTCGCGGCCGAGGTAGTCGGCGATGTCGGGCACCCGCCGGATGTCGACCTGGCTGGCCGGCAAGAAGGCGTTGAAGCCGACGTCGACCAGGAGGCCGCCCTTGATCTTGCGGGTGACCACGCCGGTGACGACGTCCCCCTGGCGGTGCTGGGAGGTGAAACGATCCCAGGCGCGGATGCGTCGGGCCTTGTGGCGCGAGAGCACGACCTCGCCGGTGTCGTCGTCCATGCCTTCCAGCAGGACCTCGACTTCATCGCCGGGGCACGGGGGTGCCTCGTCCGCCCCCCATTCGGAGAGGCCGACGAGGCCTTCGGACTTGTAGCCGACGTCGACGACGACCTGGTCACCGACAACCTCGACGACCCGGCCGGTGACGATACCGCCGGCGGCGACGCCCGGGCTGTCACCGAGGAGCAAGTTCATGTCGAACCCCTCGACATCCGAGTCGGTGACGTCCAGGTCGCGCAGCAGGTTTCGATCGACCATGAGGAAGGGGTCTCGCTCCGTGTTGGTGTACCGCGCCGGGCCGCATCGGCCGCCAAAGCGGACGGTTCCGGCCTGCTCTTGTCGAGGATCGCGGCCGCGAGGGAAGGGCTGGCCTCCCCCCGCGAGGGGGCGGGAATTCGACGAGCGGACGATTGTAGCAAAAATGCGGGCCGGCCGACAGGCCGGATCGCCGAAGGGCGCGGGGACCCCTGGCTCGACCCGGACCGACCCCAATCCCCGAGGTCGAGGGGCCTGCCGGGACGCCCGGCTTGCAACACCCCGGCACGCCGCAAGAGCGAGGGGATTGGCCTGCATCGGCCCGCCCGGGCGGCATCCTCGGGGGGACGGGAACCGCCCGAGCCGGCCAGATCCCTCGCGGCCGCGTCGGGCCAAGGTCACGCCCGAGGGGGTGGAGCAGGGGGCTCAAGAATCGCCACGATACGCGAAAAATGTCACGCGACAACCCCGTCGTCGTAGGTTGGTCTGGCGAGGGCCGGGGCCCCGCCGGATGCAGGGAGTCGCTGAGGAGCTGGGGGAGGGCAATGATGCAGAACCTCGATCGACCCGGGCGGCGAGTCGCGGTCGGATTCGTCAAGGCCGTCGCGGCCTGGGGGTGGGTTTGCTCGCTGTCGGCGGCCGTGCCGGCCCGCGCGGGGGATGTCTATGTCCGCAATAACGGGCCCGAGCCGATCTGGGTGGCGGCCTACAAGCGGGTGATGTTCGACATGGTGGACGGGCAGACGGTCGTCAGCGGCGGCTGGATGATCCCGAGCGGCCAGACCCTCAAGGTGGTGAGCGCCTACAAGATCAACGAGGTCCGCCTCTGCATCGTCGACGGCCGATCGATCCGGCCGAATGGCGCGGAATCGTTCACCGTCACCCGGGCGGAGGCCATCGACGTCCAGAAGCCGAAGTTCAATACCCACACCTTCTGGCTGGCCGTGCCCGGCAACGTCCCCACGAACGAAACCGCCCCCCTCCAGCCCGGCGACGTCGCCAGGGACATGGCCGGCCGCCCGGTGACGACCATGCCGAGGAGCGTGGTCCGGACGGAGCAGGGGGTCATCGACACGGTCCGAAACCTCGGGGAATTGACCTTCTTCCGCTACGCGCCAGGCCCCAACGGGGGGACCTACGTCTACAACCGTTGAGGTAGGCGGATCGCCGAGGCAGCGTGCGGTCGGGTCCCATCGGCCGAATCGAAAACCGCCCGATCCGCACGCGAAGCCCGTCGGGCACCCCGGGCCATTCCAGCAAATCGCCCCCCCGAGGACCTGGGGAGCGGCATCGTCCCGGAACACGCGGTTCGACTCGGCATCGGGGTCGAGCACGGCCATGGTCAGGACGCCGGCCCGTCCCCGAAGCCTCCACGTTCATCCTGACGGGCATGGGCGTCCCGGGCGCGGCCGTGATGGCCCTGCAGCCGCGGCACCGGCGGGCCTGATGCCCGCCGGCAATCCTGGCGGCCCATCGGGCCCTACCCGGCGCCGATCCCGGGGCGATGGGCCAGAACGAAAGGCGGTTCGCCCTGGACAAGGCGGTAGGTGCGCCTCAGTGCGCACCTACCGCGGCTCCTTCCGGACCTGCGAACGCAGCCCCTTCAACTCCTCCTGCTCCTCGACCGCCCGGACCACGCGGAAGCCGACGAAGTCGGCGTCCCAGACCCACCAGATGCTGCCGTCCGGGTCGACCTGGTTCCAGCTCGGGTCGGAAGGCCTTCGGGCGGCGCTGCGGCAGGCCTCGGGGCCGTCGTCCCAGGAGCCTCCCCGCGTGACGTGCGGGTACTGGGCGGCCGTGGGGGGGAAGACCGGGGCGATCCGGTCGCGGTCGGCGGGGGATCGGGCGTAGCCTTCCCGGACGTAGCGGTCGAGGCACCACTCCGACGCGTTGCCCAGCATGTCGTGCAGGCCCCAGCGGTTCGCCGGCTTGAGGCCGACCGGGTGCGTCCGTTCGTCGGAGTACCCCGCGAACCAGGCGAAGCGGCCGAGCTCTTTGGGATCGTCGCCCCAGGGATAAGCCGTGGTCGAGCCGGCGCGGCAGGCGTATTCCCATTCGGCCTCGGTGGGCAGTCGGTAGAGGTTGCCCGTTTTCTTCGACAGCCAGTGGCAATACTCCATCGCCGCGTGATGGCTGACGCCGATGGCGGGGCGGCCTCCCTTGCCGAAGCCCCGCGTCTCGTCGGGATACGGCGGCGTCGGCCGGGTGATCGCGTCGGCATCCTTCGCGAGGGCCTCGGCATTGGTCCGGTTCGACACGTGGCCGCCCTTGCGGAACTCGTTGTACTCGTCCCAGGTCACCTCGGTCTTGCCCATCCAGAAGGGGCGGATCACCACGGGATGCACCGGCCCCTCGTCCTCGCCCCGCCCCTTCTCGACGGCCGGCGATCCCATCAAGAACCGCCCGCCGGGGATCGGCACCATGGCGAAGCGGACTTCCGAGCCGGGGATCGTTTCCGTGTAGGCCTTCCCGGGCTCATCGGCCCGGGCCGGGAAGGTCAGGGCCAGGGCGAACAGGCACGCGGGGTGGATCATGAGGACGCATCCCGAGGTGGTCTTGCGAAGCGGCCGGGATAGGTGTGGAGTCTAGCAGATCGCCGACCGTGCGCGTCGTGCGTACCAGGAGGCCTGGGGCGGATCACGACCCCTGTTCCACCCCCCCCCCGGCGTGACCCCAGCACGAAGCGCCAGCGAGGGAATCGGCCCGCTCCGGCTCCGTCCGCATTGCCTGGTGGCGGCCATGACGGAATCCGCCCGAGGAGGCAGTATTCCCTCGCTGGCGCTTCGTGCTGGGGTTCACGCCCGAGGGGGCATGTTCGGGCGGAACGCCTACCCGGGAGCGGTTTTCACTTCGGCACGCCGCCGCCGAGCTGCGGGATCAGGCCTTCGGGGTCGGGGATGCCGACTTCGTCCCATTCCCGCATGTCTTCGAGGCCGCGGCGGACCGCGGCGGCGAAGTCGGCGTCGCCGATGGCGTCGGGCAGGTAGGTGGAAAGGGGCCTGCCGGAGTTTCCCTCGGGCCTGGCGCCGGCCGCGACCCCGAACAGGTGGCCGACGCCGCCGGTCCCCATCACGATCAGGTCCTGGCGGGCCCGGGCCGCGACGGCTTCCCAGGTCGCGGGCGGGCGGTCGGCCGGCAAGGGGACCGAGGCCCAGGTCGAGACCTCCCGGGGCACGCCGCGTTCGTTCCGATGCTTGTCGTCCAGGTAGGTCGCCGCCAGCGGGATCCGGGCCATGCCGGGGGTGTCGTCGAGCCGGCCGGGCTCGCCCGGCATGGCCGAATCGGGGCTCTCCGGCAGGTACTCCTTCCGGCCGTCCTTCCGCTCGAAGAAGCGGCGGGGGACGATCGCCCACCAACGGTATTCGACCCCCTCGCGGCTGGCCTCGCCCAGGCCGACGACGTCGTACTTCGCCCCCCAGTTGCGGTTCATCATGGGCTGGGTGGCCACGTCGAGGAAGCGGATCTCCGGGTTCAAGGCGCGCCGCTTCGGCGGGAATTGCCGGAGGAACTCGGGCGTGCCGCGGACCGACGAGACGACGTAGAACCCTTCGCGGTCCTGGAGCGGTTGGAGGTCGTGGACAGCCAGGAGCAGGCCGCCCAGCTCGACGCGGTGCAGGGCCTTCTCGATCGGGTAGAGGCCGGCGAAGGCCTGGTCGGCATCGATGACGCGGGCGCCGTCCGGGAATCGGGCCGCGACCTTCTCGGGCTCGACCGGCACGTCGTACTCGATGCGGATCTCCCGATCCCGATTCCAGGGGCCCGTGCCGGGGCGCCTTTCCAGCGTGATCCGTTCGATCCGGCCGTCGGCCCCGGCCAGGATTTGGGCGCGATGTTCCTGGCCGTCGGCGGCCCGGGCGCCTTTGGGCAGGTTTTCGAGGTCATGGAGCGAGATCGTATAATCCCGGCAGGGGCGGCCGTCGATGTCGCGGTCGATCTCGGGTGTGCGGAACCGCTCCCAGTCGCCGCGGATGTCGGGGAGGGCCAGCTTCGACAGCAGGCCCGACGAGAAGAACCCCTCGCCCTTCTGGCGGAGCACGACCGGCCCGTCCGCCCCCGCCGCCGGGGCCGTCGACCACGACCACTGGGTCCTGCCGTCCTCGACGATCACCCGATCGGGCGCCTCGACGCGGAGGCCCTCGCCGCGGCGGTACCAGATTTCGAACTTGTGGGGGACGTCGCGATCGTCCCAGGACAGGGCCGTGACATGGGCCGATGTCGCCCGTTCGATGCTCTCGCGCACGGAGGCCAGCAGCGTCCGGGGCTGGTTCACGATCAGGAAGGCCGCCAGCAGGCACGCGGCCGCCAGGCCCGACATCGACAGGCCCACGAACAGCCCCCGTCGCGACCCCCGCCGGGCGGGTTCCGCACGGACGCGGGCCATCACGCGATCCACCATCGAGCCGACCGGCCAGGCTCCGCGGAGTTCGGCCATCCGGCCTTCCAGGTCATCCGTCGATCTCATCCGAGCACCCCTTTCGTTCGGATCCGCAGCCGTTCAATCGCCCTGGAGAGTTGCTTGGTCACCGTGCCGACGGGCCGCCCGAGCGCCGAGGCGATCTCGGCCACGGTCCGGCCTTCGAGGTAGCGGAGGGAGACGACCAGCCGCTCGTGCTCGGGCAGCCGGGCGACGGCCTCGAGCAATTCCTTGGAATCGGCCGGGACGGCGGTCGCCGGGCCTTCCGGTGTTCCGGTACGGTCGGAGTCGCCGCCATCGAGCGGCCGGTCCGGGGCTTGCGCCCGGATCCTGGCGAGGCGGATCGCCTCGCGCCGGGCGATTTGCAGCAGCCAGACCCCGAACCGTTCGGGCTGGCGGAGGCCGCCGAGCCGCCGGAATGCCTGCAGGAACGCTTCCTGCGAGGCGTCGGACGCGGCGTGGTCATCCCGGAGGACCCGCCAGCAGGTCGCCCAGACGGCCCGCTCGTGCCTCGCGACCAGGTCGGCGAACGCCTCGCGGTCGCCCCGGAGCACGTCCCTGACGGTGTCGGCGTCCGCCTGCATGGGCGTCCCCCCCAACGGCCCGATGTCGTCCCCGCCAGGATAGAGGCGCCCGGCGATTGAAATGCGACCGGAATTCGGCGGAAAGCCGCGATGACTTGCAACGGGCGGCCTCCCGGCGACAATGGCCCCGGGAGGCCGCCATGATCGTCATCCGCGACTATCGCGAATCGGACTGGGCCTCGCTCTGGCCCTTGCTGCGAGGAACCTTCCAGGCCGGCGATACCTATGCCTACGCGCCGGAGAGCACCGAAGGCGAGATCCACAGGGCCTGGATCGAGATCCCGTCCGAGACGCACGTGGCGTGCGACGAGGCGGGGGAGATCGTCGGCACCTATTTCCTCAGGCCGAACCAGCCGGGGCTCGGCTCGCACGTGAGCAACTGCGGCTACATCGTCGCGCCGAGGGCCCGGGGGAAGGGGGTCGCCACGCGGATGTGCGAGCATTCGCAGGCCCGCGCCCGGTCGCTGGGCTTCGCCGCGATGCAGTTCAACTTCGTCGTCTCCACGAATGAGGGGGCCGTACGCCTCTGGCAGAGATTAGGTTTTGCGATTGTCGGTCGCCTTCCCGGGGCGTTTCG
Organism: Isosphaeraceae bacterium; assembly: GCA_046350035.1. GTDB lineage: Bacteria > Planctomycetota > Planctomycetia > Isosphaerales > Isosphaeraceae > CALLYK01. Next base: position 146,075 of record JAXMBD010000010.1, read on the forward strand.
CCATCGGGAGCTCGGGTATGTGGATGCCTTCGTGATGTACAAGAGGCTGGTGGATGGCGGGCCTTAGCGCTGCTTGAGAACCGGTCCTATACAAGCCCGAAGCGCAAGCGAGTGAATTTCCCCGGGGGCCATCGAAGCGGTCCACTCGCTTGCGCTTCGGGCTTGTATCGGATCGGCCGGCGAATCGCCCTAATCCTCCAGCAGGAACCGTCGGACTTCGGGGACGACTTGCGCCTCGTCCGTGATGAACAGGTAGTGGTTCGCGTCCGGGATCTTGACGACCCGGGCGCCCCGGACTTCCGACTCGAATCGCTTGATGTGGCCCTGATACCAGGGCGAGAGTTGCTCGATACTGCGGTCGAATTCGGCGCGGGCGGCGGGTCCCAGCCTCGGGTAGTAGGGCATCCGGAAATCCGGCCGCATGTCGTTGAAGTAGGCGAGCGTCGGCGCCCGGATCCGGTCGTACCTCGACGGCTGCAGGCCCTCGTGGATCATCCTCGAGATCTCGGGGGGCGAGGCGGCGCCGATGACATGGCCTTCCCGGTCGGTTCGGACGATCGAGGCGACCGCCGCGAGGGGCTTCCGGTAGCCGTCGTCGCGCGCCAGGGCCGCCGCGAGCCGCCTCACGGATTGGACCTCGGCGTCGTCCAGTTCCGGGGCCGGGGGCGGCTGGGGAATGTCTTTCCAACCGCCCCAGGTGAGGTCCGCCCCGTCAAGGTACACGAGCTTCCGCACGCGATCCGGGCGGGTCGCGGCGATCTGGCTGAGTTCCGAGCAAGCGATCGAGTGGGCCACGAAGAAGGCCTTGCGGACGCCGAGGCGGTCGAGGACGCGGAGGTCGTCCCGGGCCCGGGTCGCGATGTCGTAGCCGGTCGATGGCCGGCTCGATCGGCCGAAGCCGCGCCGGGTGATGCCGATGACGTGGAATCGGTCGGTGAACCGGGCCGCGAAGTCGTCGAAGATATGGGCCGTATCGCCCAGGCCGGTGAGCAGGACCAGCGTCGGCCCGGTACCGCCCCAGTCCAGCACCTCCAGCCTGACGCCCGGCGCGACCTTCACAAATCGGGTCCAGTGCGCCGACCGTTCATAACGCGTCGATCGGGCCTCCGCGGCCGATCGGGGCCGGGTGCGCGGGTCGAGGCTAGCCCGCAGGCGCGCCGGCGTTATGAGGCAGGTCGTCGCGGCCAGGATGGCGAACATCGCCAACTGGCGCCCAGGCCCGAACACGGATCGCATGGGCATCGAGAAGCCTCCGGATCATAATGTGTCGGCAGGATAGCGTACCCGAACGGCGAAGTCGCGAGCGATCGGTCGGATTGCGCGTTCGCCCGAACTGCGAAGCCATCTCGCAAACAGTTGCATGGATCCGGGCGTCGCCGAGGGCTGCGGAATCCTTGCGGAGGGCGGGATTCCTGGGGGACAATTCCGTGGCGGAATCGAGACCCAACCTTCGGCCTTGGATCCTTCGAAGATTCGCGATGATCCAGGCGAGGATCCGTAGGGCCTTCTCGCGTATTCGATGGTACTGGCCGGTATCTCCGTGCCGGACCCCAACGCCCGAATTGGGGAGAAGGGGGCGGCGTATTCGGTTGTTTGCGACGATCCTCTGCCAGATCCTTGCCGCGCTTGTGGGAGCTGAATGGGGGCTGGCTGCTAAAAAGGGCTTGCCCTGGGTTTACGGTCGCTGGGCGATCGCCGGGGCTATCTCGCTCCTCTTGCTTGGCATGGGGCGGATTCCTTACCCGCTCCCCAAGGCCCTGAAGGATACTCGGCCGGAAGCGATGGCTTTGCGCCTGATATTAGCCTCCTATGCGGCCCTCCTTATGGGCGGAGAAGCCTTCATGTATTGCGATACGACCGGAGAATTCCTGGGCGCCGAACTGCTCCTGCTGCCGTTCCTCCTCGCGATCGGGCCCCTGGTTCGCTACGGCGAATGGCTCGCCGCTGCGGGATCCGCCCTCTTCTTCGCTACCTGCTTGTCCATGGCACTCGCGAATGGCTTGATGTATTACAGCAGCATCGGCTTCTTTGGGGCCGAGATCCAGTAGCTCAGGAATGCCGTGCGTCTCCTTGGAACCTCAGGGCCACATCGTCTCCTTCAGGGCCTGTGGGTCAACTCGATGGAATTGATCAGCGGTCGCATTAGCTCGGCGGAGATATTGGAGGAGCTCGATGTTTTCATCCAGATTCTCCTCGATGTAAAGGTTCCAACCGTATATGTCTCGTTCGAATTCGGCTGCCTGGTCGAAGGCTTGGTTCAGGCCAAGGATGTCCCCGTGGCGACCGACGACCTGGCCTGCTTCCTTGAGGACAGCGAGGATCGGGGAGTCTTCGAACTGGGCGAGTCGAACGTTGCGATTCGGAGCGGGATCCGGGGGCTTTACTTCCTCCTCTGCCACGAGCACGATGTGCACTTCGCTGCCGAGGATGATCGCCTGGTCCGCCGTGTTCGGAATCGGTGGGCGAGCCTCTATCGCGGCAGTTATGCATTCCACGGGGACGGCCGGTTCGTGCGCCTCTATGGCCAGGTCAAACGGAACCCTCGGGAGTAGACCCGCCTTGAAAACCGGCCGCACAGGATGGCGGGTCGAACCCTGCACCCGGGCATCAGCGGGGCAATCGTGATGAGCAGCACGCGGGTATCCCTTGATCCATCCGGCGAGATCCGCGTTGCTCTGGGCGTTGATGATTTCGAACTGGCCCGGCAACTCGGCCATGAGCGGACGGCCGAGGCCGCGCGGTCGAACCGGCCCGGACGGGCGGGGTGCAGGCCGGGGAATCTGGAGCAGGACATCGACGGCGCGGCGGCCGAGGTGGCATTCGCCCGGGCGCTCGGCCTGGCCCCATCGATGTCCATTTCGCCGGACCCGGGCCCGGATGTCGGGGATTATCATGTCCGATCGACGTCCTGGCCCAACGGCCGCCTGATCGTCCGGCCGGGCGAGGGCGGGGATCACCTGTACGTCCTGGTGGTTGGGCGGGGCCGGGAATGGCGGGTGATCGGCACGATCGTCGGCGGCGACGCCCTGAAACCGGAATTCTGGGCCGCGCCCAATGGCCGGCCGGGCTGCTACATGGTCCCGCAATCGAGGCTGAATCGTTTGCGGATCCCATCGATTCCCGGAGCTACGGCGTGGCCCCAGGATTCCGGTCGATCGCGCGAACCTCGCGTTGGAGGGCAGGATTGATGGCGGCGTTCGAGATCCCGACGGAGCGCCTCCGGCTGGTGCTCCGGACCCCGGAAGAAGTCCTCGCTTGGGTCGAATCGTTGCCGCCGGAAGTCCGCGCCGAGGTTTCGCCCGACTGGGTCGCCCGGGTGCGGGTGACGCCGGCGGGCGATCCGTGGTCGTTGAGTTACGACGCGTTGGAGCGGTCGAGCGGTTCGTCAGTGGGCGGCGGCACGTTCAAGGGGCCGCCGGACGACGAGGGCGTGGTGGAAGTGGCGTACGGGATCGACGAGGGCTACCGTGGCCTGGGCTATGCGACCGAGGTCGCCCGGGCCCTCACCGATTTCGCCTTCGCCAGCGGCCGGGTCGGGCGGGTCCGCGCCCACACCTTGCCGGGAAACGGGGCGTCGGCCCGGGTCTTGCAGAAGTGCGGGTTCGGGCGGGTCGGGCAGGTGGTCGATCCGGGAAGACGGGCTGGTCGATCGCTGGGAGCGAGGTCCGGGCGATCCGCCGACAAACGCCGGTCCTTGAGCGATCGAGTTGAAGTCCGAAGGACGCGGGGAGATCTCGGGATGGCCTGGGTTGTGCTGGTGATCGCCGGCCTGTTCGAGGTCGGCTGGGCGATCGGCCTGAAATACACGGACGGTTCTGGAGCTCTGCCCACGATCGGCACGGTGGCCTCAATGGTCGTCAGCCTGGCCCTGCTGGGCGTGGCGGATGAAGACGCTGCCGGTGGGCACGTCGTACGCCGTATGGGTGGGCGGGCGCGGTGGGCACGGCGATCCTGGGGATCGTCCTGCTGGGCGACCCGGCCACCCAGCGCCTGATCAGCCTGGCCCCTGATCGTGGCGGGGATCGTGGGCCTGAAGCTGGCCTCGTAGGAATGCGGAGGCCCAACGGCTCGCCCCCGGCATGGCGGGCGGATCGAGCCGTTGGGCCGATCGTGAGAGGGCGAATCCCAGGGCGGGCAGGGCGTTGCCGTCGGATGGCGGATCAGGCGGGGCAGGCCCGCCGGCGGAGGCGGAGGAATCCCGCGATGCCGGCGATGCCGAGGCCGCAGAGGGCCAGCGATGCGGGCTCGGGCACGGCCTGGCCGATCACGCGATACGCCGCCGGGGTGGCGGTGCTGTAAACCGGCGATCCATTATTGTTGAAGTAGTGCGAGGCCGTCGCGCCGGTCGAGTTCAACCCCCAGGCGAGCCAACTGCCGCTGTCGACCGGCGAGGCGATGAGCCAGTAAGACTGGCCTGCCGTCAGGATCGGGTGCAGCGACGAGGAAGCCGAGATGATGCTATAGGACGAGCCGATCGGGCCGACGTTGGAGAATGTCTCGAGCAGCGTCCCGAGCTGCCCGTTGACCGCGGTCGAGTACAGGGAGAGGTTGATCCGCGGCGTTCCCTGGATGGAAACGAGCCCCAGGTCAAGCTGGCTCAGGGCTACCGTCGAGGACGCCGTGAACTGATCGCCCTGGGAATAGCTGTCGCCCACGCTACTGGCCGAGCCGGAGATGGTCCAACCTTGGCTGGTGTTGAAGGTGTCGCCGGGCCCGAAGTTCGTATAGACGATGTCGGCGCGGGCCGATGCCCCGGTGAAGACGGCGATGGCCAGGGCAGCGGGCAGGAAGAATCGTGGTCCACTGGTCATGATTTGTTCCTGAAAGTGGTCCTAACGCGGTGGTGCATCCGGTGCGCAGGAAGCTTTGGAAGATCGCAATATCGTCGCGAATGTTCCGCCTGGCAAGCGAAAAGGGGGGCACGACCCAGGATCAAGCCCGATCGTGGGCGATTGTGTTGCGAATCGGCAGCATCGCCGAACCTTGCAGGAAAGCGATTGCTCCTGCGGATGCGCGCAGCCGTCGGGCCGAACCTGGCTTGGAGTGCCCTTGTCCCCAGGGGTTGGGCCTACTCCGGTGAGGGAGGGATGCCGTGAGCGAGATGACCTACCCATCGATCGAGGGCCCAGGTTTCGCGTTCCTCGATGCGCCCTGCCTGGCGTTCGAGAAGCACGACGGCTCCAACCTCCGCTTCTTCTGGGACCGGAACCGGGGCTGGCACAAGACCGGTACCCGTTATCGATGGTTCCGAGACGTCACCCCGATGTTCGGCCCGGCCGTCGGGATGTTCGCGAACCGTTATGCCGGCGGGATCGTCGAGGTGCTCCGCCGCTTCAAGGAATATCGGGGTGTCAACGAACTGGTCGCGTTCGCCGAGTACTTCGGGCCGAGCACGTTCTCCGGCCTCCATCGCGAGGACGAGCCGAAGCAACTCGTGCTGTTCGACCTCTTCCTGCCGGGACGGGGATTCGTCCCGCCAAGGGATTTTGCCGCCCACTTCGGCCACCTGCCGATCCCGAAAGTCGTCTACGAGGGGCCCTTCTCCCGGGCATTCATCGAGGACATCCGCGCGGGCAAATACCCGGTGAACGAGGGAATCGTCGCCAAGGGGACGCGGGAACGCCGCAAGGGGAAGGGTGCGGAAGTCTGGATGGCCAAGGTCAAGACGCGGGCCTGGCTGGAGGAACTGGGCCGGCGCTCGGGCACCTCGGAGGATCTCCGCGAGGAATATGAGCGGAACCTGCGCGAGCAGCGATCGCTCGATCAACCGCCGGGCGGGACGTAAAGCCGCTCCATTTCGGGCCGGAGCCGTTCGACGATTTCCGGGTGTTCGCCGGCGAGGTCCTTCGATTCGGCCGGGTCGCTTTCGAGGTCGTACAGGGCGAATCGTTTGCGGTCGGCGTCGGCC